>JAPYRI010000062.1 GCA_029941135.1 Alphaproteobacteria bacterium
ACCGGGTCGGGCAATGATGCGGCGCCAAAACCGACGTGAGGGACGCCAGTCATCACGCCCTGGGGCTGGCGATCACCAGCCATGTGCCCCATTTGAGTGCTGACAAGAGCGTTGGCACCGCTGCCGACCTCGAGACCGTTACCCAGTCGGAGGTTATCAAATACAGCGCCGGCGGCTTCCGCGACTTTACCCGCATCGCTGCATCGGACCCGGTCATGTGGCGGGATATTTTCCTTAATAATAAGGAAGCGGTGCTTGAAATGCTGGGCCGCTTTAACGAAGATTTGTCTGCACTTCAGCGCGCAATTCGCTGGGAAGACGGCGATGGTCTGGAAAGATTGTTCGCCCGCACCCGCTCCATACGGCAAGTAATTATTGATGCGGGTCAGGAGACGCCGGAGGCTGATTTTGGCCGCGGCCCCGAACAGCACACGGGCGGTGACGAAAGTTGACCGCCCGCAAGACTACCAAAGGGGCTGAATTTTCATAACCTTCACGGGCCCGAGATAAAGCCGCCCATCTTGAAGTTCAACGGTAATCGGCAATAAATTGCGGTTAGAATTCCCGTCTTTTGCGCTTTGGCGCAGCAGGTTGAGTACGGTTTTGGTCGCGACCGCTTTGCGCGCGCTTAAAAATCCTGCGGTTTCCAGGCTGTCGACGATTGTGTTGTAGCCACGGGTTTTGGTGCGCACCGATCCTTGAAATCGATGCTTCTCGTCCACCGACAAATGGCCGGCACCGCTCATTTCTATGGGGGGCCAATGGATTGAAAAGCGGGAAATTTCTAAGTGCCAGTCTTTAAGGCCGCTTTCAAACTCAGAAATGGAAGGCTCTCTGTTGTTCAGCAATATTCCCGAGGCATGCAGGTTGGATATGCGCGGCGCTAAATGGGTCAATCTGGATTGAAGTGTTTTTGGAACCGCAGCATTTTCCGCAGTGACCGACAATCTATAACCTGCACGGTCATTAGCATTACCATCTCGGCGTTCCAAGTGAAATTGGGCACGATGCGTTGAGAATACCGAGCCTTCATTAGCCTCAGTCACCGTCAATTCGGTCACGTCAGCCGAAATGCGTCGAGGTTGACCGTCCTTGAACGTAAGGCTCAACTGAGCGGCGTCAGCGACGCCCAAATAATTTTTTCCGCCCCAATGAACGTTTACTTCTCGGCCGGGATCAAAAATCGCGTGGGCGAGGTTCCAAGGCTGCACGAAGCCGGTCAGATTGACGAGTTCAACGGCCCAGTTTTGGGGGCTATTTTCTGGGGTCACATGAGCCGATTTGAAGGAAATTGAAATCCGATAAGGGTATCCGCTGATTCTCGTCTCGCTCAAGGTAACCACGTAACCTTGGTCGCGGGCGGCATCGATAATTTTGGGGATGCTGGCTCTCATTATCCCGGCTGCATGGTGCCAATACCAGGTGTACCCGCCTATGGCTGCAGCCAGAGTCGCGACCACCGCCAAACAGCGTATCCAGATCCCGTTGTTCATCGGGTCGAGTGGTACAGGGGACTGCCCGGGTAGGGCAAGGATGGTTTTGAGGTCAGACCAAAGTTTCAGAATTTTTGGGCGTGCGGACCTTGTGGCCATAACCCTTTTTCAGGCTGCTGCGGAATGCATCCGCTTCCATAGGTCCACCGATGTAGTAGCCCTGGATCATATCACAGCCTTTAGCCCGGAGAAATTCGAGTTGTTCCGCGGTTTCTATTTCCTCGCCAATAACTTTGAGTCCAAGTCCTTGGGCCATTGCGATGATTGCCCGGGTCAAGGCTGCGTCTTCAGGGTCGGTTGTGACGTCCTTGATAAAGGCCCGGTCAATTTTCAGCACATCGAACGGAAACCGCTTTAAATAGCTGAGGGACGAATATCCGGTGCCGAAATCATCGATCGAAAGCCGCACGCCGAGCTCACTCAGTTCTTCCATGATGATATCTGTTTCGGGGTCGTCCGATAACAGCAGTCCTTCGGTAGTCTCAAGCTCCAGTAAGTTTGCCGGCATGTCGACATCGCTTAAGATGGATTTGGTCAGTTCAACAATATTACCTTCCTTGAACTGTCGTGCCGACACATCGACGGCAATACGTAACGGTTGCGGCGAGAGGGCCAGCCATGATTTGGCGTGTTCGCAAGTGGTGCGCAAGACCCATTCACCCAGGGGAACGATTAAACCGGTTTCTTCAGCCATTTCCATCGTTTGTTGGAGATTAACGTCCCTTAATTCCTGACTGTCCCACCGCAGAAGAACTTCTGCGCCGACCAGTTCACATGTGTCGGCTTTGACCAAGGGTTGGAAATTGAGTTTCATCTGCTCTTTTTCCATGGCTCGGCACAGTTTGGCCTCTAACTCTAGGCGTAGAATTGCTTCGGCATTCATTTCAGGAGTAAAAAACATGTAAGTATTGCGGCCCTTCTCCTTGGCCTGATACATGGCGGCATCAGCGTTGCGGAGAAGAACATGGGGGTTGGTGCCATCGTCCGGAGAGATCGTCATGCCGATGATCGCAGTGACAAACACTTCGTGCCCGTCCAAACTAAAAGTGTTCGAACAAGCGTTCAGAATGTCGGCCGCCAAAACTTCCACGCGGGTCGCGTTATCCAGACTGAGAATGATCAGAAACTCGTCACCACCCAGTCGCGCGACCGTATCACTTTCGTGAACACACGACAGAAAGCGCTGGGATACTTCTTGCAGAAGTTGGTCGCCGGCAGCGTGTCCGAGCGTGTCGTTCACTTTCTTAAATTTGTCCAGATCGATGTACATAATCGCGACCATTCGACCATGTTCATTCGCTTGCACGAGCGCCTGGGACAAGCGATCCATGGCCAAGACTCGATTGGGAAGGCCGGTTACATCGTCAAAGTTAGCTTGACGTAACAAACGGTCTTCATACTTCTTGCGAAACCCCATGCGCTACTCGTTGAACCTATACAACTAGGGTAAATCTGCCGCTAACTATTAGTGAATTAAACCTTAACGAATTGGAAAAATCCTCCTAAAATTAAGTGTGGAAGCTAAATATTCACCGGAAGAATGCCATAAATTTATGAATGACAACGGCGATTATTGGGTATTTGCGTACGGATCATTGATGTGGAATCTCGGTTTTAGCTACGAACAAGTAATGCCCGCGCGCCTCTTTGGTTATCACCGTGCGTTTTGCGTATTGTCGTGGGCATTTCGGGGCCAACGTGTGTGCCCGGGGTTAGTGCTCGGCCTCGATAACGGGGGATCTTGCGTCGGCCGGGCATTCCGGATTGCCGATGCGCGGCGTGAGCAAATCATTCAATACCTTGATGACCGGGAAATCCCAGATATTGGTAAATCCGGGGTTCGGCTTGACGTATATCGGCGGGAGAAGAAGCGGGTTCATTTGCTTGCGGCGGATGGACGTTCGCGCCACGTTCGAGCAGCATGCTATATATGCGAACACGCCCATGTACAATATGCAGGGAAATTAAGTCCCGGTACACAATTGCGCTACATTCTCCAGGGAGAAGACTCGTGCGGAACCAACGTCGACTATCTGCGGAATACGATTCTGCATATGGACGATTTGGGGATCAGCGATGGACCGCTTCATCGCTTATGGGCAGAAGTGCAGGCTCGCCCATTTAATCCAGATGTTCATGCCTAAGGCGCTATTTTTTTCGGGCCCCTCAGCTGCACTTGCTATGGCCACAAGACAAGCACGTGTCACACCCTTCCTGACGAACCAAGGACGGTGCTCCGCACCTCGGACATGACTGTAAACGGCGGTCTGTTCCCTCTTCCTGTCGATTGACGCCGCCTGCCGACATCATTTGTTTTGGCTCGGTAACATTCTCTTGCTCGCTGCCGGCAATAAAACCAATAGCGATCAAATGCTGCTCGATAACACTGCCAATTGCGGCCAATAAGGACGGCACATATTTGCCGTTCATCCAGCAGCCGCCACGGGGATCGAATACCGCCTTTAATTCCTCGACGACAAAGGAAATATCGCCGCCACGGCGGAATACGGCACTGATCATGCGCGTCAGCGCCACCGTCCAAGCATAGTGTTCCATGTTTTTCGAGTTGATGAAAACTTCGAACGGCCGTAATCGACCGTCCTGGAGCACGTCGTTAACGGTAATGTAAATGGCGTGATCGCTTTCGGGCCAACGGACTTTGTAGGTGTTGCCTTCAAGCACGCCCGGCCGGTCCAGGGGCAGTGTCATGGCAATAACGTTGCCAGCGTCAAAAACATCCTCCGGCCGTGCCGGCGGCTCGTCCAGGGGCAGTGTTTCCTGTTTTTCTTCGGTCACAACGCTGCCGTCTCCGGCTTCCAATACCGAGCCGGTAATTTCGTTGGGCCGATAGGTGGTGCAGCCTTTGCAGCCGCTATTGAACGCCGTCAGGTATATGTCCTTAAAGTCATCAAACGAAATCTCGCTCGGACAATTGATGGTTTTCGAGATTGAACTATCTACATACTTTTGAACGACCGATTGCATTGCCACATGGTCGTTGGGTGACAAAGTAAGCGAAGTGACGAAATAATCCGGTAGTGGTGCGTCTTCGCCGAACAGGCGGCAATAAAGTTGATGGGCATAGCTGCTGACCCGTTCTTCACGGTGGGTGCCGTCGGGCATAAGCACCTTGCGCGTATAACTAAAGCTGAACACCGGCTCCAGACCCGACGATACGTTGTTGGCAAATAACGAAATCGTGCCGGTGGGTGCAATCGAGGTGAGCAATGCGTTACGTACACCGTATTTGGCGATTGCATGGCGGACAGTGGAATCGAGCTTCCCGATTCTTTCACCAGACATAAAGTAATCTTGATCATACAAGGGAAAGGTGCCTTTTTCCCGGGCCAGATCAACGGATGCCAAATAGGCTGCGCGCTCGATCGCTGCCATCCACGTTTCGGTGAGCCGGAGGCCATTGGCGGCGCCGTAGCGCACCCGGCACATGATGAGGGCATCGGCCAGTCCCGTAACCCCCAATCCAATACGCCGCTTTTTCTTTGCTTCTTCGGCCTGAGCAGCCAACGGAAATTTAGATATATCGACCACATTGTCCAACATGCGCACGGAAACCCGAACCAGGTTTGCCAGATCTTGCGGGTCGATGGCCGCGTGCTCGGTGAACGGGTCTTTCACCAGGCGCGCCAGATTTATCGATCCCAGCAGGCAGGCGCCATAGGGCGGTAACGGTTGCTCACCGCACGGGTTGGTGGCGGTGATGGTTTCCGCATAGTGGAGATTGTTGGCCCGATTGATGCGGTCGATGAAGATCACCCCGGGTTCTGCGTACGCAAAGGTTGCGCGCATGATCTGGTCCCAAATCTCGCGGGCTGGCAGTGTTGCGTGCACCGCGCCGTCAAAAACTAGGTCCCACGGTCCGTTTTCTTTGACCGCCACCATGAAGGCGTCGGTGGCCAAGACCGATAAATTGAACATCCGCAACCGCCCGGCATCGCGTTTGGCTTCGATAAACGCTTGAATATCAGGGTGGTCACAGCGCATGGTCGCCATCATGGCCCCGCGCCGGCTGCCCGCACTCATGATGGTGCGGCACATGGCATCCCATACATCCATGAAAGACAGCGGCCCGGAGGCATCGGCGCCGACGCCTTTGACCGGCGCTCCTTTGGGCCGCAAGGTTGAAAAGTCGTAGCCAATGCCGCCGCCTTTTTGCATCGTCAGGGCGGCTTCGCGTAAATGTTCAAAGATGCCGGACATATCATCCGGGATTTGGCCCATTACAAAGCAATTGAACAGTGTCACCTCGCGGCTCGTACCGGCCCCGGCCAAAATGCGGCCGGCCGGCAGGAACTTGAAATCATCCAGGGCGCCGCGAAATTCGGCTTCCCAATGGTCGCGAACGACTGCTTTTTCCGACGCTGCTAGGGCTTTCGCCACCCGGTTCCAAGTGTCTTCAATTGTGCCGTCGACCGGCGTGCCGTCGGCCGCTTTCAAGCGGTATTTCATGTCCCATATTTGGCGGGAGAGGGGGGTTACCGACACCATATTACCGACACCTCTTAATGGCCGTCATAAATCTCGCCTTGCGTTCAATTTTTTAGTCAAATCACCGTCCGCGACTCGGTACGCGAGATTGTGTCAGACTTTTCGGGGGGGCCTAGTTTACGGATAGAGCGGCGTCAGGTCAATCAAATGTTCTTGTTATGTTTCCACAGGACTTGTCCGCTAATACATGATTAACTAGTTGATATATATAGTATAAATAGTTATCCCCGTTGTTCACAGAAGGGTTGTCCACATACATCTCAACTTGCTTCGGTGATCAAGGCTTGGGTGCCGCCCTCAATGCGTTGCTCCAATTCAGCGACAAACTTTTTGCGATCAAGGCCGGGCTCTATTGCCGGTAAAAATTCAAGAACAATCGTGCCGGGCCGCCGCAGAAACTGGCGCCGCGGCCAAAACAATCCGGAATTCAGGGCAACGGGTACGACCGGCACTTTGAGGTCCCGATAAAAGGCCGCGATGCCCGGCTGATAGGGGATCGACTCTCCCGGGGCTGACCGTGTCCCTTCCGGAAATATGACCAGGGGTCGATTTTTAGCGGCGGCGTCCCGGCCTGCCTTCAGCATGGCGCGGAGCGCTTTACTTCCTCCCTTCCGATCAACTGCGATCATCTCCACTTTCCGGCAATAGGCACCGTAAATGGGAATGCGCAATAATTCCTGTTTGAGGACAATCGCCGGGTCGTCCAAAAGTTTATGATAGATGAAGGTGTCCCACGCGGATTGGTGCTTGGAGGCGACAATAACCGGGCCGGGTGGTATGCGCTCACGTCCCCGCACTTCGATAAGGGTTCCGGTCAACAATTTCTGCAGGTAAATAATGCCATTTACCCATTGTCGCTGGCCGTAAACAATCCACCGCGACGGCCCCAGCAGAGCCGGCACGTAGACAATAACCACGAGTATCGTCCACAGGTAAAAGGTAAGGTTAAAGAGGAGAGAGCGAATATAAATCACGAGCGAATTCCGGTTTGTCTTACTTACGACAACGACAAGGACCTCGAGAGAGGGGAAGCAATTCTGCTCAACAGATATTTAGAATACTCTGACGCAATCAAGACGGCGGTGTGTGGATGCCACCACCATCCCTCGACGGGCACATTGGACGAAATCACGGGATATACAACCAACGAAATATGCGGCACAGCAAGGTGTATTTCGATCAGACTGCGCGGCATATGGTAATTGGCGGTAACAATCGTGAGCGAGTGGTAATCGCGTTCTTTGGCCCAAGCGGCAATTTCGCGGGCATTTCCCCAGGTGTCAGTAGCGGTACGTCCTAAGTCGACACAGCAATCAAAGGCCTCTTGTCCATGGCTCAAGGTGGCGCGCAGGTTTTTGCGCTCAATGCGCGGGTCTACCCCTGATATGAGCAAGCGACTTTTCGGATGCGCTTCCAGAAGACGTAGGCCACCCTCAATCCGCGCCGCGCCGCCAGTGAGCACAACAATTCCGTCGGTGGAATCATTCGAGGCGGCAGCACGATCCGTTTTGGGGGCGGGCAGGTGGGCGACAAACCAGAACAAACCGGCTAGCCATGCCAATACCGCGACCAGTAGCACCGGCACGATCAAACGTCCGAGGCCGACTTTTTGACGGGTGATTGGGTCGCCGTCCTTCATGCGCCCGCCTCTAGCAAGCTGTCCACGGCGTCTGACAGGTCGTGTTTAATCAACACCGGCGACAATTCTCTGGGTATTTCAACCGCCAGTGTTTTTGCGCCCTTGCCGGTTCGCACTAAAATGCGCGGACAACCGGCGGCGGCGGCGGCCTCCAGGTCACGCAATGAATCACCGATCATCGGCGAGTTTACAGCCGCCGCGTCGAAAGCATCCAAAGCTTCAAGCAGCATATCCGGCCCCGGTTTCCGGCGCGACGTCGCGGCCCAAGGTGGATCGGCACACCAGAATATGCGCTCAATTTTGCCGCCCGCATCGGCAACTGCGGCACACAGTTTGGCATGAATGCGTTTCAACATCTCCTCATCGATCAATTGGCGGCCAACAGCGGATTGATTGGTGACCACGACCACTTGCCGGCCCGCGGCATTCAGGCGCGCCACGGCATCGGCGCTGCCGGCGATCATGATCAATTCATCGGGGTTTTTGACATGGTCGGGCCGGTCTTCGTTTAACACGCCATCCCGATCCAGCAATATCAATTGCCTGCCCATCGCCATAATCTCTACGTAATCCGCGCCAGAGAGCGCATCACGGTAATGCGCGCGGTGATCATTGTTGTGAGCGCGGCGGCCAAGGGAACGGCAAGCAGGATCAATATTTCGAACGGGCTGATATGCACTTTTGGCACAAAACTGCCGCCCAATTCGCTGGTAAATCGGGCCAACATAACGATTGTCGTCGCTGCTGCAGCCAAGCCCACAATTCCGCCACGGAGGGCCAAGCGCAGAAAGTGGGATTGAAAGCGGCCGGCAATAAATGTGTCCTGTCCACCGATCAAGTGCAGCACTTCGACCACTTGCTGATCCGCGGCTAATCCGGCCCGGGTGGCAAACACGACGATGGCGACGGTGGCGAGGGCAATGAGGACGACAATGCCGATGGCGATTGCCTGCACGGTCCGCGCGAGTGTAATCAGCCGGTCGATCCAGCTTTCGTGGGTATCCATGCGGGCATCCGGCGCGACTTTTGCCAATTTGCTTACAAGCGCTTTGAAATCGACGGCGGGCTCTGGCGCCAAGGTGACTTCAATGAGTGATGGCATGGGCAGATCGTTGGAAACATTACCCGAACCTAGCCATGGTTCGAGCAGGGCGACCAAATCACCCCGCGACAGCGCTTCGGCTTTTTCAACGCCAGGGGCGGCCCGTAGAACCTTGAGGGCGGCTTCAACTTGCTGGGCAACGCTGTCCGGGCGGGCCGAGGCAATCTGAACAGTCGCGTTGCGGGTCAGATCGTCCCGCCATTGACCGAGCGACTTGTTGACCGTAAGCCCCGCCGAAGCGGCCAGCGTCGCCAGATAAACCATCACCGCGATCACCCATGGCAAATACTGCCCCGAGGCCCGGTGATCTGGTAGAAGGTTCTTGCGCCAGTCCATGATTACCGGCGTGACAAAAAAGAAAGACGCCCGTTTTCCAACGCCATGACGCTGGCCTCAACGTCTTTCAGTAAGGTGACATCATGGGTTGCAATAACGACGGTGGTGCCAAGTTTGTTCATTTCCTGAAACAAGTGCATCAACCGGCTCCCCATGGCCGGATCCACATTACCGGTGGGCTCGTCAGCGACCAGCAAGCTGGGACGGCCGATCACCGCGCGGGCAATGGCTACGCGTTGCTTTTCACCTCCGGACAGTGTCGCTGGGCGGGCTTGCAGACGCTCCGCCAACCCCACCCACTTCAACAGTTCGCCCGCATGTTCCACCACCTTCTCGTCATTAAATCCGGTGATGCGCAGTGGTAATGCCACATTGTCAATCGCCGATAAATGATCAAGCAGATGAAAATCCTGGAAAACCACGCCAATCCGGCGCCGCAGCGCCGGCAGTTTGCGCCGAGGCGTGGTCGCCATATTATGCCCAAACATGGTGATCAGCCCGCGCGAGGGCCGGCTCATTAAATACATTAATTTGAGCAGTGACGATTTACCTGCACCGCTCGGTCCGGTCAGGAAATGGAAAGAACCCGGCCGCAAATGGAAATTGATGTCGCGCAGGACTTCGGGTCCCATCCCGTATCGCATGCCGACATTTTCAAAACGAATCACCTGGTGTAGAGCCTCTGCTGTTCACTGGAGCATGCCGCACGTGTGCGCAACCATCATTGCTCCACATTGTAGCTGCTCAACGCCCTTATTCAGGATATTTCGGAGCAGGACCGGGACTGGCAGCTTGACTGAGCCCGAGACGGCTTCAGAATCGCATACGGAACCTGGGGCCGTCCAGTCGCTTCCTGCATATCATGGCGAAAGCATGGGGACGGGATTGACCTGGCTCCAGACGCGAACATTGCTTGCCTTGGCAGGGCTAGCCGCTTATAAAGACAGCGTAATTACCGGATTTCCCCGGCATGATTCTGAGTTGTCCTTCCTGTAAAACCCGCTACAACGTGGACCCTGCGGCCCTCCGCGGGGGTAAGAGTGTGCGCTGCGCGCAGTGCGGCAATAAGTGGCACCAGGACCCACCTGACGATCTACCGATATTATTAGAGCCGGAACCGGAGCTGGATCGTGAGCCCGATTTAGATTCCGAGACTGAACCCGAAACCAAGCCCAATCCTGAGACCGGGGAAACAGTAGAAGCTGATCCGGTTGAAGTGCCGGATGTGGTTCAGAGTTGCCCGGCGAACCAACCTCAAAAACCGGTCAGCCGCCTAGGCTGGGTCGTATTGGCGATTGTAGTAGTTTCAATCCTGGGTGCCGGGATAATCTTTAGGAACAGCATCGCCACGGCCTGGCCGCCTTCAGCCCGACTTTATGAAGCGCTTTGGCTCTCGGTGGAGACACCCAGCTTCGGCCTTGAATTGCGTAATATTAAGTCGTCACAAACTTTTGACGGCGATATAGCCATGTTGTCGATCACCGGGCAGGTGGTCAACGTATCCGAGCAAGCCCGTGTCGTCCCCCGGGTGCGTGTGGGGCTTACCAGTGAAGCGGGACGCGAAATTTATCACTGGACATTTGTCGTTCCGGACCGGGAACTGCAACCGGGGCAGACCACGGGTTTCAGCACCACACTTGCCAGTCCGCCGGAGGCAGCCAAACATTTGGCGGTGACTTTTATCGAAAATTAGGCTCGTCTTTCGAAGAATAATCGCAAGCTGCGCCAATCGTTTGTTATCCTGGGATGGCTTCGGGGCCCCTAGATTTGCTCCTAAATTCAAGAAGGTTACTGAATGGCGAATATTCTTGTCGCCGAAGACGATGACTCTGTCTGCGCATTTGTCGTGCGCGCATTGACCTATCGCGGCCATCAGGTGACCGCCGCCCATGATGGGTCAGAAGCCCTCATGGCGCTAAAGCGTGGCACTTATGATCTGGTCCTCACCCATATTGTGATGCCGGTCATGGACGGAATTGCCTTGGCGTTGAATGTCGCCCAGGATTACCCCTCCCTTAAAGTTCTGATGATGACCGGGTATGCCGCCGAAAAACAGCGCGACCACAACTTGGATTTACTGATCCACGATGTGATCGCAAAACCATTTTCGCTTGAGCAAATATGTGAGCTGGTTGATAAAACTTTGGCGGCCGACTGAGATGGCTTTAGGGCTTTTGCCAAGAAGGCGCAGCCTCGGCCGCCAACATCTCGTCAAGGCTCGGCCGCCGCCTCACGATGGCGAATTCGCCGCCGCGTACGAGAACCTCCGGTGCTAGTGGCCGGGTGTTGTAAGTGGATGACATCACCGCGCCATAGGCGCCGGCCGTGCAAAAAACGACCAGATCTCCTGCGGCCAAGGGCGGCATGAGGCGGTTTCTGGCAAAAGTGTCGCCGGATTCGCAAACCGGACCGACCAAATCGACAGCAGATTGTGGAGCATCCGGCGCCGCCTCGCTGACCGGCAGTACCCGGTGAAAGGCTTCGTAAAGCGCGGGCCGCAAAAGGTCGTTCATGGCGCCATCCAGAATGATGAATGTGCGATCACCTGAGCGCTTAACATAGACGACGGTACTCACCATCACGCCCGCGTTGGCGGAAATGAGTCGCCCGGGCTCCAATATAATCTGACACTTCAAATGACCGGTTACGCGCTTGATCATGTCGGCATAGGCAGACGGCAAGGGTGGGGCTTGGTCGGTTTCATGGTAGGGCACACCCAAACCACCCCCCAGATCAATGCGGCTAATGTTGTGCCCACCGGCGCGCAATATTTCGACCATGTCCGCCACTTTACGAAACGCGGACTCAAACGGATCAAGGGACGACAATTGCGAACCAATATGAACGTCGATGCCGACAATCTCTATGCCCGGCATGCGCGCGGCGGCGGCATAGGTCGCACGGGCATCGGCCCAGGCAATCCCAAATTTATCCTGTTCCCGTCCGGTCGAAATTTTGTGGTGGCTGCCCGCGTCCACATCCGGGTTAACCCGGAGTGCGACCGCGGCACGCGTGCCGACGGCGAGGGCAACCTCGTTCAGGGCTTCAAGTTCGGGCAAAGATTCGACGTTGAATTGGAGAACGCCCGCGTCCAAAGCGGCCTTCATTTCTTCCCGGCGCTTACCCACGCCGGAGAAGACGATTTTGTGAGCGGGGATGCCAGCCGCTTGCGCGCGTTTCAGTTCCCCTTCGGATACGATGTCGGCGCCCGCGCCGAGGCGTGCCAGAGTGCCAACCACGGCCACATTGCTATTAGATTTAAGGGAATAACAAACCAGGGCATCGGCGCCCGCAAAAGCACCGGCAAAAACTTGATAATGCCGCTCCAAGGTGGCTGTTGAATAGCAATAGAAGGGCGTTCCCACCTCGGCGGCTATACGCGCAATCGGCACGTCCTCGGCGCACAATTCGCCATCGTGATAATCGAAGTGATCCATTTGTCAGCCCTATTGGGTCAAGATTTGACGACGTTCCTGGTCGTCGTCCGGCGGGGCTTCCAAATCGCCCTTACGGCCACAAGCGGACACCAAGATGCTGAACACCAGAAAGACCATAATCAGGCGAGTAAAGCGGCCCACGGGATCAGTCCTTGTCCAAGCGCGTGCGCGCTGACTGCACGGCCACGCGCACCCGGTCAGGCGAGGTGCCCCCGAGGCTGTTTCGGCTGCGTACTGAGTTTTCTACACTTAGGACCGAGTATACTTCTTCGCTGATCCGGCCATCGACAGCGATGAATATTTCGAGTGCTAAATCTTTCAGGCCACAATTTTGGGCGTCAGCCTCGCGGACCAGGCGTCCCGTCATGTGATGAGCTTCGCGGAAGGGAATGTCGAGCGCCCTTACTAGCCAATCGGCCAAGTCGGTTGCCGTCGCGTGACCGGCGCTTGCAGCGGCCGCCATGGCTTTTGTATTCACGTTCATATCGGCGATCATTCCGGTCATCACGGCGACACACAGAGACAGCGTGTCGGCCGCATCAAACGTCAGTTCTTTGTCTTCCTGCATATCCTTCGAATAGGCGAGCGGCAGCCCTTTCAGCACCATCATCAGGCCATTTTGCGCGCCGATAATCCGGCCCACTTTGGCCCGGCACAGTTCAGCTGCATCTGGGTTGCGCTTTTGCGGCATAATTGAAGAGCCCGTCGAGTACTGATCCGACAGGCGAATAAAGCCGAATTGCGCACTCGACCACAACACGATCTCGTCGGCCAAGCGCGACAAATGAATGGCCGCGAGCGACGCCGCCGACAAAAACTCGACAACAAAATCCCGGTCTGACACCGCATCCAGGGAGTTTGCAGTGGGCCGGTCAAACCCGAGTGCGTCGGCGGTCATTATTCGATCAATGGGAAATGAGGTTCCCGCCAATGCCGCCGACCCCAGTGGGCTTTCGTTCAGCCGTGTCCGGCAATCTTGAAAACGGCCCCGGTCGCGCTCAATCATTTCAAAGTAAGCCAGCATGTGGTGCCCGAAAGTCACCGGTTGCGCCACTTGAAGATGGGTAAAACCAGGCATAACAGTATTTGCGTGGGCATCAGCTTTATCGACCAGCGCTGTTTGCAAGGCCTTGAGCCCCGCGTCCAGGTCATCAATTTGACCCCGTATCCACAGCCGGAAATCGGTCGCCACCTGATCGTTCCGTGAACGCGCCGTATGCAGCCGCCCCGCAACGTCGCCGACCAATTCCTGGAGGCGCGTTTCCACATGCATGTGGATGTCTTCCAACTTCGGATCCACATTCAATTGGCCGCCTGCGATTTCGGTTTGTATCGTCTGCAGGCCCTCTAAGATCGCGTCACCGTCATCGGTCGTGATTATCCCCACTGCCACCAGCATGCTACAATGGGCCATGGATCCAGCAATATCCTGGGCAAAGAAGCGCCTGTCGAAATGAATCGACGCGTTGACGTCCTCCATCAACTGCGAGGGGCCGGCACTGAAGCGGCCGCCCCACAAGGCGTTTGCGCCTGCAGATTTTGTGGTGTCTTGTGTATTATCTTTTGTCATTCGCTGCGAGACCCAACCGGATGAAATGCGTCGCCCGTCACCTGATCAATTTTTGTACTTGGCCAAAATCTCGGAACAATTTAGCCGTCTGCGCCGCGTTGATAGCTTTTGGCGCCGCCACTGCTGATGCCCGATCGACTGCGAGTATCACGCCCTTACCCGCCGACGCAAGCCACCTATCAAGCCCTGCCGAAGGGATTGCACGCCTTGATCTGACGGCATTGGCTGCGTTAGCCACAGGCGAGGTGGCAAATTTTACCGTGAGCGATCAGCGGAACCCGGTTCCCAGCCATGCCTTCACGGATTTAGCCGGGCAGACATCGACGATTGAGAATTATCAAGGCAAGGTGATCGTGGTCAATTTTTGGGCGACTTGGTGCGCGCCGTGTAAGCGCGAACTGCCGTCTCTAGACCGGCTCCAAGAACGCGTGGGCGGCGATGATCTAGCCGTCCTCGCCATATCCATCGACCGTCGCGGCGCCGACAAGGTTCAGCCGTTTTTGGATAAAGTACCCTTGCCCAACTTGGGCGTCTTTCTCGATCAAAAAAATAAGCTGGGCCGAGACATGGGGATGTTCGGCCTGCCGACCACGGTTCTGGTGGATCAAAGGGGCCGGGAGGTCGGGCGCCTCATTGGTCCCGCCGAATGGGACAGCGACGAGGGCATCGCTCTCGTGCGTTATATCATCGACAATGGGTCGCGGAATATGGCTCAGCGGGTGGGAACCGGCACCTCGCCTGAATAGTCGTAAAACCCGCGATTTGCCTTGCGGCCCAACCAACCGGCTTCCACATATTTGACCAACAAGGGACACGGCCGGTATTTTGTATCGGCCAGCCCTTCATAAAGGACTTGCATCACTGACAGGCAGGTGTCCAACCCGATGAAGTCGGCGAGTTGCAGTGGACCCATCGGGTGGTTTGCACCCAGGCGCATGGAGATGTCGATCGCTTCAACTGATCCCACGCCTTCATAGAGCGTGTACACCGCTTCATTGATCATGGGAAGTAGGATGCGATTGACAATAAAGGCCGGAAAATCTTCCGCATTTGCCGGCTGCTTGTTGAGCGCAATGGTCAGTTCACGTACTTCCCGGAAAGTATCTTCACCGGTGGCGATGCCACGGATCAGCTCGACCAGTTTCATCACCGGCACCGGGTTCATAAAATGCATGCCCATGAACTTTTCCGGCCGGTCGGTCGTCGCCGCCAAACGGGTCACCGATATGGAAGACGTGTTGGTGGCAATGATGGCTTCGGGCTTCAGGATTGGACAAAGGTCGGCATAGATGGCGCGTTTTACGTCTTCTACTTCCGACGCGGCTTCGATCGCTAAATCGACGTCGCCAAAACCATCGAGACCGATCACTGTTGAGATATGGCTCATCGCCGCACTCATTTGCTCTTCGGTCACCACACCACGGTTCATCTGCCGGCCCATATTGCCTTCGATGGTCTTAATCGCCTTGTCCAGCTGGCTTTGATCTAGGTCGGATAAAATCACGTCATACCCGCCAAGAGCACAGACGTGGGCGATCCCATTTCCCATCTGCCCCGCGCCGATGATACCGATTTTATTGATCATTCAACGTTCCTAAGGAATCTCGGGGCCTAAGTAAACCCAGGGTTTCCAATTGACCGCCACACAACCGGCAGCCGGTAATTTTCCTACTTAGCCAGCTCTTCGTCCAGTTCCGGGATCGCTTTGAACAAATCCGCCACCAGGCCATAGTCTGCAACTTGGAAGATAGGTGCTTCTTCATCCTTATTGATGGCGACAATGACTTTGCTGTCCTTCATGCCGGCCAGGTGTTGAATGGCGCCCGAAATGCCGACGGCGATGTAAAGTTCTGGCGCGACCACCTTGCCGGTTTGCCCAACTTGATAATCGTTCGGAACGAAGCCTGCGTCCACTGCCGCCCGGCTGGCGCCGACCGCAGCGCCCAATTTGTCGGCGATACTCTCAAGCATTGGGAAATTGGCCCCGTCCTGCATGCCCCGCCCGCCGGAGATAATTACCCGCGCGGCGGTCAATTCCGGCCGGTCGGACTTGGTAAACTCGTCGCGCACATATGTGGAAATGCCTGGGTCGTCCAACGTCGCAACGGCCTCGACCGTAGCCGAGCCGCCTTCCGCCTCGGCCGGCGCAAATGCTGTGGTGCGCACCGTGATCAATTTTTTGGCGTCCGATGACTGCACCGTTGCCATGGCGTTGCCGGCGTATATGGGACGCACGAAAGTGTCCGCCGATTTTACTTCAACAATGTCCGACAATTGCGCCACGTCGAGTATCGCTGCCGCCCGCGGCATAAAGTTTTTACCGCTGGTGGTTGACGGCGTGAGCACGGCGTCATAACCGTCCACGAGCGACACAATGAGGGCGGCGGTGGGCTCAGCCATCATATGTTCGTATAGCGGGTCGTCGGCGACCAGCACCTTCGCGACCCACTCAACCTTGGCGGCGGCTTCGCCCACTGCAGCACAGCCACTGCCTACAACCAGAATGTGCACGTCCGTTCCCAGCTGGACGGCCGCGGTGACCGCATTGCGGGTCGATTGTTTCAGTTCCGCATTGTCGTGATCGGCGACGACTAAAGTGCTCATGTGATCACTCCTGCTTCGTTTCTCAACTTATCCACTAATTCAGCCACTGATTCGACAATCACTCCGGCTTCTCGCTGCGGTGGTT
>JAPYRI010000063.1 GCA_029941135.1 Alphaproteobacteria bacterium
GCGCTATCTATCGCCGCCTGGATGGCCGCATTATCATTGCCATTGTCCGCCGTCGACGGTCCATAGCCAAACAACAAGAACACGAGGATCGCGACTATCGGCGCCATCAGCCCGAACGGCGCCAAAGCCGCAAGTATGGATTTCTTTTTGGCAGGCGTCGTTTGATCGTCTGGCATCACCCCATTCACCTTTTAAAAGCGCAAGCTCCTTACGAGTTTGCGCGCGCGAGTATACACCGCCCGCCGACGGTCAATCGCAAATTCTTAATCCACGTTATCCCGGCGGAAAACTGTCGATCGGCACCATCACATGGACGTACGGCGTATTCGCCCACATGATCCACGGCCCACCGTTATTCGGGTCGTCGGAGATGTCGCCGAGCATCTCGGGATCGGGCACCGACACCATCAAGTGTGCTTTGATGCCTTCGACCCACTGATTGTCGTCGGTCTTGGCTTTGTCCGACGGGTTGATGTTACTCACCGGCGCATCGCCCGCCAGCATGTAGCCAATGCCCAACTTCTTGCTCGGCGGCGCGGTATTGGTCTGCATCGCCTTTATAAAACTGAGCCAAGTCGGATCGAGACACCACGGATCGGTGCCGCCGTTATCCGGAATGTCCGGCAGGCAGGTCCAGCCGTTGGTGCCTTCGCGCAGCACCGTCCCGTCCCAATCATGCACCGCCGCGTTTTTGGTCAGACTGTCCGGTCCGGCCGACAGCGCGCTTGTGATCTTGGCTTCGTCGGCGCGCGACGCGCCGGCCACCACCAAGGTCACAACGAACAAAAAGAAAAGCAACAGGGTCGGCAATATACCACGTGACATTTTATCCCTCCCCACATTGGACCGGCGCTTGTTTCCCCATGCGCCGCATCCGTACATGCCCGCGCGTCGGAGATCACACGGACAGAGGGAAGATTAAAACTTTCCCGTTCAATTGCAAGAGGTTATGAGTTGTACGCCTTCATCGCTGCCACCCCCTTCCCCACCTACCCCCTTATGATTTAGGGTGGGGGCCTGACACCCATTCACACGAACAGTTCAGATCACATAGATTATTGAAAAGAGGGAGAGAGATCATGGCGGAAAAAGGCGCGTGCTTTTGCGGCACGGTTACATTCGAAGTATCGGGCGATGCCCAGGTTCAGGGGATTTGCCATTGCACCGATTGCACCACCTGGGCCGGCGCGCCAGTCAACGCGTTCAGCCTGTTCCCGGCCGACGCGGTAAAGGTCACCGGTGGCGAAGACAACATCGGCACCTATAACAAAACCCCGGGCAGCGGTCGCAAATTCTGCAAGACCTGCGGCGGTCACATCTTCACCGATCACCCGGAAATGGGCATGGTCGACGTCTATCACAACGGCGTTCCGGGACTGACGCACAATCCGTCCGTCCACGTGTTTTACGCGGAAAAGACCCTGGCGATCAAAGACGGCCTGCCCAAATTTAAGGACATGCCGTCCGAGTTCGGCGGCTCGGGCGACACGCTTCCTGAGTAACTTTTTCAACAGCTATCCAGACGAAATGGGAGGTCGCGGCCAAGCTGCGTTTTCTTTTTTTATCAGGTCTGCGCCCTCTTTTTGTGAGGGCTGCGCAGGCACGATTAGGCGTTTATTCATTTTGTTTTGCCTAGTTTGGTTGCATGCCCGAAACAATTACGCCCTCTGGCACACTGTCATCTGACCTCACCCATCCGGCCGGCGACAGCACCAACATCTTGGGGGTTACCCTCTCGCACAGCGCCTTCGTGCGCTATCAAGTGGGCGTGGTCGCAATTATGCTGGCGATCTGCGTGTTTCATTACCTGTGGGTTGAATTTTTCGGCAAGGACTTGATTGCTTATGCGAGCGGCATCTTCGATGCGGGCCGGGAGAACAGCATCCCCACTTGGTTTTCGGTGCTTAATCTGTTGCTTGCGAGCGGACTTTTGTTCCTCGTCGCCTATGACACCAGACGCAAGGGCGATCCGGTCTCCCGCCGGTGGTTTGTGCTCGCCGTCCTCATGCTGGTGCTGAGCATGGACGAAGGTGCGAGCCTCCACGAGCGGCTGCAGAAAACCCAGCAGTACACAGGTGTGCTTATCCCGGTTTTGAAGACCCACCCCTGGGTGCTGTATGGCGCCGTGTTCGCGACCGGCGCGTTCCTCTATTTCATCCCCTTTCTGCGACAGATCGGCCTGCGTTTAACGGGCTTGTTCATGCTGTCGGGCGGACTGTTTTTGGCCGGGCACTCACCTTAATCGAAGTATTGAATAAAAGCTCCCTGCGCGCGGACGCCAAAAAGACCCGCCGATATATTGGCCATATCAGTTATGTGCGGCTGTTGGGGCTGGTGGTTTACCGGCTGAACAAAAAGTGGAGCATGGGATTTTGGAGCGCGCAACGGCCCCTAAAAGTGACTTACAAGATGCTGAAAACGGACCCGGCACCGGATGCGAAAGTTGAGATTGGCGCCACATCCTATCCGCGCCGCGAAAGTCGCACCGGCGCCATACGGGTATCGCCCGGCTGGCAGAAGCAGATTAAGGCCCGGCGGCGCGGCTCAGTCGGCCGGCACGTCCAGCATGCGCGCGTAAATTCTGTGGGGCTCGGCTGCGGTCGCACCATCCAGATCAACGCTGATGTTGGTTGAATCGAAGTACTTGTACCAATCGGCCTCGCCCACCACCTTTTCGAACGCGTGCACCTGAGCGGCGTCACCAAACCCGAACACGCCAACGAAACCTTCCTTAGGGGCTTTGGGCAGAGTCTTATCTATTTTACTCCAGCCCAAGACGACCACACCGCCCGCCCGCGTTTGCGCGATCGCATCATCCAGGGTTTTTAAGTACGTAAGTTTGCCGGTGTCATCCAATGCCCCCCACGCGGCGTTCGGATGCCAGACGATGGCCAATATTTGCATGACGAATTCCTATTCTATGGTGGCGCGTTCGATCAGGTGATTTGCTGGCAGGGTTGGGTCAAGCGCTTTGCGGGCTGACTCAACGCCCACTACGGGCATGTTTTCGGTGTCCAACAGACCCACCTGCACCAGCACCGAAGCCTGATCCCAACAGATGTGCTCGTGGGCCAGTTTGCCATCGCGAAAATGGACGATCACAACCAGCGGCACTTCGACATATTTGCCCGTGGGCGCGACTCCCGGCAGGATCCAATCCATCTCGGTCGTGTGCGTAAACGTAAACACCATTTCGTCTACCACCTGGTCGGTGCCGACCGTGCGCGACACGGGACTCATCTGGGTGTCGGGGGGCATTTTAGGAGTGAAGTGCCGGCTGTACAATGCGCGTAGCGCCTCCCACCCCATCCCGCCGGTCAATACCGGTATGTGGTTGACGTAGGCGTCTTCGACCATAGTGTTGAGCGTGTCTTCGGTGTTGCCGGTTTCAAACTCGTACTTGACGTGTTCTTCCCACAAGGCGGCCAAATCGGTGGTCTCGCCCGACGCCATCGTTGACCCGTCCATACCGACATCCTTGTGGTTATTGGTTTTTGCGCTTTTTCTTTTTGCCGCCGAAAATATGATCCCAATTGTCCCGGTAAGCATCGGTCGTGGGTTTCTGATTTTCGCCCCGGTCAAAATTTTTGCTCGAACTTTCGCCCTCCGATGACGCTATTTTTTCGGCCGCCGATGTGGATGGGGTTGGCGCGCTTGAATCCTTGTCACTCATATTTTGTCCTTAACTGGCTAATGTGATTTTCGCCTGTCCTCACTGTTCGCAGGTGGAATTTGTCCTTAAATAGGCAACTATCTTCCAGATGTCATCATCGCCGCCGGGCAGTACGCCGCCGAAGCCAACCATTTGGGTGTCGGACACGCCATCGCGAATGGTCGCGTAAATTTGCTGATCCGAGCCGCCATGCTTCCATCCGCAGTCAAACAGATAGGGAACGCCGCCCTGGCCGGGCGCCAGCTTGTGGCAATATGCACCGCAGGTGCCGGCAAACACGAGGCGCCCGCGCTTCACCGCCTCCGGATCAGCCATATGTCCGGCCACCGGGGAGGACGGCCCGCCGCTATCGCAGGCGTGCAGAAATAGGGCGGTAAACGCCACCAGGATCGTTTTTTTCAAAGTCTGCGGGCCTATTTGGGCACCTTGAACACAAACAGGTGTCCGCCGTCAGGGATGTTGGTGGGGCCGCCCGACAACAGCCGCAAGGTGGACCAACCGCCGGAGCCGATGGCGACGTAGCTTTCGCCATCAATCTCATAGGCGATGGGTTGGCTGCGCACCACCCCTCCCATGCGGAAATTCCACAGCAGCTCACCCGATTTAGCATCGAGCGCCAGCGCATAACCTTCCTGATTTCCGGTAAACACCACCCCGCCGGCGGTGCTGAGCGCGCCTGCCATCATCGGGTTACGATCCAAATAGCGCCATTTCACTTCGCCGGTGGCCGCCTCGATCGCCGTCATGTGACCGTAGGCCTTACCCGCTTCGACGTCGATCGCGATCGGCATGCCTCCTAGGTACGGCATGCCCTTGACGAAACCGCTGATGCCCACTTGGTAATGTTGGCAGGATTCAACTGACGAGACGTAGACCAAACCGAGATCCGGGTTAAAGGCGCCGGTCCAAGCGCCGTTCATGCCGCCCATATTGCTCGGGCACACCCGCTCGGTCGGCTCTTCTGCAGGCATCTTCGACGGGTCCACGACCGGCCGGCCGTTTTCATCGATGGTCGCCCAGTTGACCTGCTCCACATACGCATTGGCATGGATGAACTTGCCGCTGGTGCGATCCACCAAATAGAAGTAGCCGTTCCGGTTGGCCTGGGCGACTGCTTTCACTGGTTTGCCGTCCACGTCGACGTCGACGAGGAATATATGCGTGTTGCCGTCATAGTCCCACACGTCGTGGGGGGTATATTGGAAGTACCATTTGCGCGTCCCGGTCTTTGGGTCGAGCGCCAGCAGCGAATCGGAATAGAGGTTGTCGCCCTCGCGCACCGTGCCGTCCCAATCGGGCGCCGGATTGCCAGTGGTCCAAAACAGGGTGTCGGTCTCCGGGTCATAAGCGCCGGTGGTCCAGGCGGGTGCGCCGCCGCGTTTGTAACTGTCGCCGGCCCAGCTTTCGACCCCGGGCTCGCCCTCGGCCGGCACCGTATAATGCCGCCACACGCGCTCACCGGAGTTGACGTCGTAGGCATCAATGAAACCACGGGTGCCATATTCGCCGCCGGCGATGCCGGTGATGGCCAAATCGCCAACAATCAACGGTGCCGACGTCAAATTGTAACCGTCCGTGTAGGCGATCACTTCCGTGTCCCACAAAATCTCACCGGTCTTACGATTGAACGCAAGCAAGCGCGCATCCAATGTGCCCATCAAAACCTTGTCTCCGGCGATGGCGACCCCGCGGTTAACCGGCCCGCAACAGAGACGCAGGTTTTTCGGCTGCACGTGATCGTAGCGCCACAATAAAGTGCCGTCCTTCGCGTCCAACGCCATCAACCGGTTGTAGGATGTGGTCATGAACATGACCCCATCGTGAACCACCGGCGAGACCTCAAACTGACCGGTGGTGCCGGTCGGGAACGACCACTCGACTTGCAATTTTTTGGCGTTTTCGGGATTGAGATCTTCCAAGGGACTATGCCTGAAGCCCCGGTAGTCACCGGAGTAATGAAGCCATTGATCGCGGGCGGCGCTCGCTTTTTCAAGCATGTCCGAAGTGACCGGCCCCGCGCCGTTGTCAATCGGCGTTTCGGCCGGCCAATGGGTGGGCACGTCACCGACTTTCAGTTCGGCCGACAATTCCTCTTTGTTCGTGGGGTCGCCGCCGCTCGGGCGATCACCCAACACCCCATATAAAACCGCCGCGCCGATCGCCGCGCCAACCAGCACGCCCACGGTTGTTTGTCCCATACCGCTCATCAGATATCCCCTCGCCAAAATTCAGTCGGCGGGAGTTTAGCGTCCAAAGTGCGCCTTCGCTAGCCGCCAAACAAACCCTTTAGAAGTTCTTTCGGATTCGTATTTGGCGGGGTCGGCGCGATTTCACTGTTTTCCCCCGCGGGCGGCGGGGGCGCTTTTGGGGCGAGTCCTTCCAGGAGTCCCCGCAACCCTTCCTTTTTGATCGTCTTTAACGTCTCTATAGCGCCTTCTACGACTGCTTTTGGGGACTGAATGGTTTTGCTAATGAGGACACCGAGATCGGGGCGGAAGCGCAAGTCGCTCCACGACCCATCGACCAGCACCGGCACGGTCACGCCCGCTCCGTCCGCTCCGCCTGTCGATGCCATCGCCTTCGGCACCATACGATATTTCAAGGTCCGCTTATTGAGGTCGACGTTTCCTGCGCCGGTCACCTTGACGTACGGTCCAATCATATAAAGATCCTGGTTGCTCAGAACGCCACTTTTGACGGTGAACGATCCGTTCATTTCAGCAAATTCGGTTTTTGCCTCTTCGCGTTCAGCTTTGCCCAAAAACGCGGTTGCCGAATTGCGGATCATCTCACCCAAGTTTGCACCGCGAATGGCGCCATCTTCCACGGCGATGCGGCCACTCCCATTGGATCCCGCCACCAGTTGGCGCTCAGTACGCCCGTAGGTGTTGAGCTCAAAAGTGATATTGCCGGTACCGCTCATTTTATCGAAGCCGGTGGCATCGGTGAGCAGTGGTTCCAATTTAACGCCGGTCACCGAGAAAGTTTTGCTGATAAGTGGCACCTTGGCGCTACCGTTGATGACGATATTCGCGGACCCGTTGCCGTCATATAGCGCCATTTCAGTAAGATTGACCGTCAATCGACCGTCCTTCAACCCAACCTTAACCACACTTTTACCGATTTTCACCTGCTCCAATAGAATTTCACCGACACTCAGATCGAAATCGACATTGGCCGCATTGAGACCACTGAAGTCGATTTTTTCATCGCTCCATTCGCCCGAAACCGTCGATGAATTGGCCTTGGTATCGGCCTCGACGACCTCCCCGCTCTGATCCATATACAGATTGAGATCAAGTCGATCCCAATTGAGCCAGCCTTTGAGATAAGGCAGTTTTCCTCCGGTTTCGACGAGAAAACTGCCTTCAGCCGACATACCGTCCAGCCCAATTTTAGCATTTGCAAAAGAGACTTGAGAGCCTTTAACCGCCAAACTGCCGGATATGCCCAATGGGCCTAGGCCTGCGCCCGGTGCGTCGATCGGATTGCCCGTCCAGGCTGCCAGATCGCGGATCGACGGCACGTCCAAGGTCACATCACCGGTGACGGTCAGTGGCTCAGACACGCTGGCAGTGCCATCAAAATCAAGCGACATCATGTCAATGTTGAGCGCTACTCGAACCGCCGATTGGATGCCCTCCATGAGCGCGCGCGGGTTTTCTCCCGCCAGTTCGAAACTAACTTTTTTCTGGTTCCAATTGACCGATCCACCAACCTCGAACGGCGCGCTCAGGCTCGGCAGTGTCACCGACACGTTGATCGCGGAAAGTTCGATCGCTTGGGCCGTGCGCGCGTCGCGATAACTGACTTTGCCATTCTCCAATCGCACATCGTCGAGGCTTATTTCCGCAAGACCAGTGCTGCCAGAGGGGTCACTACCGGGCTCAGTAGTGGCTTCCCCAGTCCCGCTTGCAAACGTCCAATTGTTGTTGCCATCCGGATCTACTTCCAAGGCGATCACCGGATCGACCAAGACAAAACTATCTACCCTCACCTCACCGCTCAGTAACGGCAAGAGTTGCAATCGAACAATCAATTCCTTGAGGCTCACCATTTGGGGAGCACGGCCGCCGGCCACGTTCGAAAACGTGACATCTTCGGCCTGCAATTCAAGCCGCGGAAATATGACCAAGTCGACGTCACCGCCGATCACGAGGTCGCGCTTCGTTGCTTGACGGGCAGCAACAGTAATCTGCTCTTTATAGACATCGACCGGAATAAAAAAGGGCCCGACGACAGCTACGGTAATGATCAAAACGATCAGGCCCAATAGGCCCAATAGCAATTTTTTCACAGTGTTCTCCCACGCCAAAAACGGCCGTCCGAATCGCAATCCTTCGACCGTCCAACGACACTCACAATCGATGCCGCGCCCACAGCCGGAGGATTGCAATGTGATACTGTAGCTTATCCCGAAACCATGAAACAACGTGGCCGGTCGCACGCAGCGCAATTAGCTATAAGAAATCGATGATTATGCGTGCCGTGATGCCGGGGAGGTCCGATGACCGAGACACCATCTTTTTCGCCACTCAGTATGATCGCGTCCGTGCGGGCTGGGTGCTTGGAAATGAGAATTGAGAAACAAAAAAAGGCCCCGGAGTGGGAGCCTGTTCAGAGATCAGAAGTCAGAGAAAGTGCCGAGCGGTTGTCCGAAACATTGGACGATATTTTTGCCAGTGTGGGCGTCACCCGCGCTTCGCAACGATCAAACAAGTATGTCCTTAGTTGTCCCCAATATAAAACAAATTCAACCGTAAGGGTTGGTCAAAATCTAACGTAGCACCTCAAGACGTCTGGCGTTCGGCCTCAGTAGTGAATGGATCGGCGTGAAAATCGTCCTGCCGCACCCCCAATTGAATGGCCTCGTGGGTGCAGGCATCAACCATAATGGGCGGGCCGGCAATATAGACCTTGTTGCCATCCAGGGTGTCGAAATCGGCCTTGACCGCGTCGTGCACAAAGCCGGTGCGCCGGTCGGTGGCGCCCGTTGGATCAGACAGCACCGGCACGAAAGAGAAGTTATCGTGCGCGGCGGCTAGGCCTGAAAAATAGTCTTCCAGGTACAAATCCTGTTCGTCGCGCACACCAAAATAGAGGTGGATTGGCTGCTGCATCTCAAGCGCCAATGCCCGGTCGACGATGGACTTCACCGGCGCCAAGCCTGAGCCTCCAGCCAAAGCGAGGATCGGCCCCCGGTGTTTGGCGCGCAGGTAGGAAACCCCTAGGGGGCCACGCACCTTCACACTGTCGCCTTTTCCGAGTTGGTCGAGCACAAAGGGGGTGACGGAACCACCCGGTACCAGGCGTATATGAAACTCGAGGTAAGAGTCACCCGGTTGGCTGGCGATTGAATAATCCCGCTTGGGCAAACCGTCGAAGGTCAATTCCATGAACTGGCCAGGGGTGAAATCTATGGCGCCGTTGGGAAGCGTAAGCTTCACCACCCGGATATCGTGGGTGCCGGTTTCAACGCTCTCGACCGCACAGTCAAGTTCAAGCACCGGATGCTCGGCGGGTTCATCCGGGTCCAGATAGGCGATTTCCATGTCGGATTTGGGAAATGTCTGACAGGCCAAAGTCATATTCTGTGCGCGTTCTTCGTCATTCAAAACAAATGGTTGATAATCGCCCAGTTCAAACTCACCCGACAGCACCACCGACTTGCACGAGCCACACGCACCTGACTGACAGCCAAAGGGATAATCGAGTCCCTTATCCAGTGCCGCTTCCAAGACCGTCTCGTCATCTTCAACAATAAGCGGTTCTTCGTACTGTCTGATTTTGACCGTGTGGCTCATATCTCTGCCCTATTTGAATGGTTCGTCGCCAAAGTAAAAGGGGCGGCGCTTCATTGCCACCCCATCACGTCATGCGCGCAAGGCGCATGGCTTTTAGCTGATCTTGTCGGTAAAATTCGGCCAAACTTTTTCGGTCAGCAGCTCGAAACTGCGCATGGCCGCCTTTTGCGGCAGCAACTGATTGTAAATGAAGTTCCAGAAGTAATCGCACGGAAGACGCTTAAACAACTCCTCAAACTTACGATTAACCGTGTCCGGACTGCCGTGAATAACCAAGCCACGTTCGGATATGGTCTCGAAGGTGTTGGGGAAACTGTGGAACGGGTCTTCGCCCGGCGCCGCCACTGCCGCGTTAAAACCGAACGGGCCGAAGAAATTGCACCAGATGAAAGCGCCGGCGTCGCGCGCCAAGGCTTCGGCCTCTTCGTCGGTGTCGGCAACGATCACCTCGCGCGACATGCCAACCCCTTCACCGAACTTGAGATTGCGCCCTGCTTCCGCCGCGCCTTCTTGAGCGGCTTCAAAATTGCGGTGGGCAACTTCAGGATTACACATGATGGTGACCGGCACGACGTCGTTTTCCATCGCCCAAACAATTGAGCTTTCCGACGTGCTGAAGGGCTGAAACAAGTCCGGCATGCGCTTGTTGTACATGGGCGGGGCAATGCCAATTTCGGTGATAAAGCCATCGTCGCTGATGCCTTGACCATACTTGCGGGTGATCTCAGCCGCGGCCCATTCCACATTGGGCGGTGGAATTTGCCAGTGTTTACCCTGGTGACTGAAGGTATCGTTCTTCCACGCTTTCAAAATGATTTCGAAGTGCTCCTTATAAAGCTCCTTCTTCAGATTTTCGTAGGCTTCCTTGTCTTCGTTGTCGGCCAAACCAATGTGCTGGCCGAGGGTGTTCAGCCAGCGCGGCTGATATCCGCGCGCGAACCCTGCAAACGCGCGTCCCCCCAGCATCTGATCCATCATGGCGATGTTTTCGGCCACCATAATCGGATTTTGAGAGGGGAGCACGTTGGCCAATTGCCCAACCTTTATGTTCTTGGTCTGCATACCGAAATACAGGTCGAGCAGTATAGGGTTGGTTGAAACTTCCTCGCCTTCGATGTGAAAATGGTGCTCGGTGAAGCCAACGCCATAATACCCGTGCTCGTCCATGTACTGGCATTGCTCGGTGATGTCGCGCAGCATGTTCTGATAAAGATCAGTCCGTTTACCGGCCATCCCTTCCATGATCTCTGCTTTGGAGCCGATCGCCGGCAGATAAAATGAACCAACTTCCATGAGTGTTTTCCTATTAACGGCGCACGGTCGGCGCCTAAGTCCACGTCAAATAATTCTGAGCGACACCATAACAATCGTCGGCAGGCAAATCTAGCCAGCGCCTTTAGCAGCTTGATGGGCCGCCGCCGCTGGCGCGCCCACCAGCCCATACATGGACGAAATGTTGACAATCGAGCCGCCGCCGGCTTTTTGCATGGCGGTAACAATATATTTGCAGCCAAAGAAGACGCCCTTGGCGTTCACGTCCATTACCCGGTCCCATTGATCGGATCGGGTTTCATCGACCGTCTGCAAACGGCCAAAGCCCGCATTGTTGACCAGAATATCGACCTTGCCATAGACATCGACGGCTTCATTGATGACCTGCTGCCAGCGGTCTTCATCGGTGACATTGTGGGGCAGGAACAACGCATCACCGTCGGCGTGAAGGCCTGGCCTGCAAGTTTACGCAAAGGCGTATGTTCAGGTGGGTCCATCGCGATAATCGATGGCACTTCCGGCACCGGATCAAGGTCGCCGAAAGCTTGCTTGATAAAATCCTTGGCTGAATAGGTTTCAGGATGCAGAAACGCGTTCTTGCAATCTGCGTACCTGAATAACCCATAAGCACATAACGCATCAATCCAACACACGGGAGATTCATCGCGCAGCCGGCGATAGAACGGAAACGGGTCCATCTGCACTTCCCGGCGGGATGGATCGAAAGCGAGGTGCGTCATAAGGGTTTCTCTTGAACCTCAAATCGAAAAGTTTGGGGGAATGCGTTACCTGTTTTCGGTCTTCGGGTGAAACTTGACGTTGAAGCTATTCATGCCGCGAAGAACTATTGAGTTGTTCCAGTCTAGCTCGTCGTCGAGAATTTCGGCACGCTCAAATCTTTTGACGATGCCGGCAAAACTCTTCTCCAACTCCATACGCGCAAGTTGATTTCCCAAACAGAAGTGGATGCCGGGACCAAAGCTGAGGGGAAACTGGTTTTTTCGATCGAAATTCAATGTGTCGGGGTCTTCGTAAACACGCAGGTCCCGATTGGCTGCATAAGCCATAAGGTAGACCACGTCGCCTTTCTTAATCTGTTTGCCGTGCCACTCAAAGTCCTCTAGCGCTTCGCGCACCAGCGAACCAACCACGTTATTGTAACGCAGCAATTCTTCTATCGCGGTTCGCACGATTTCAGGGTTGTCCCGAAGTTGTTCCCATTGCGCGCGGTGCCGGATCAGTTCCAGCAGCCCGTTACCCAGCATATTGATTGTGGTTTCATGGCCAGCCAGCATGAGTACTTGGCAGGACGCCAGTAGTTCGTCTTCGTTAAGGGTGTCGCCCTCATCAACCGCATGGATAAGCGCGGTCAACAAGTCTTCTTTTGGTTCCGCGCGCCGCTCGGCGATCAATTTGGAAATGGCCGCATTCATGTCGTTGACCGCGCGAAGTGTCTGGTCCAAAAGCTCAAGCGTTGGTTCTGGTGCGCCAACCAACCGGGCCATATCCAAGGACCAGCCCTTGAACTCGTCGTACATATGCCGCGGCACACCCAGCATGTGCATGATTACATAAGCCGGTAATTTGAAGGCATACTCAGTTATGAATTCAACTGTTCCACTAACTTCCACTTCGTCCAAAAGCTCGTCTACGATCCCTTGGGTAAAGTCGGCTAAGCCATCGATGATTGGCTTTGTAAAGCCCTTCAATAACAATTTGCGCACCCGAGTGTGTCTTGGTGCATCCATCAACACGACCCATTGAGGGAAATAGAACAAGATGGGTTCGTACTTCTTTTTCAATTCCTCCGGTAAGGCTCCGAATAGGAAGGTCACCCGGTCCGCAGATAGGCGCCTATCCATAAAACCTGCTTTGACGTCTTCGTGCCGGCTGATAAACCAGGCCTGCTGGCAGTCGCTCCAGAACACCGGATCGGCGTCTTGAACTGCCTTCAGCTTGGGCCATGGATTGGCGTTAGCCCGCGGGACCTTCAAATCCATATCGGGGGGCATCACTTCCGCGCGCGCTAGAACTTCGTTCATGGTAGCATCCTCCATTGCGGTGCTAATCTCGCCGCATTCCCAGTTCGCTCGATTGGCGAAACAACGTTTCAAAAAAAATTACACCCTGCGCAATATCTTTATCGCTGAGATGATCGAAATTACGCGCGAGATAGTCGATAGACGCGTTGATCATGCTATTCAGAAATGCTTCGCCCTCAAGAGTGAGACGAACCACCTTCTCGCGACCGTTCTCAGGATTTTCGACCTGGGTCAGCAACGACAAAGGTGGCTTTGTCAGCTCGCGCAGCAAGACCGAGATATTGGAGTTGGTGATCTCAAACCATGTGGATAGCCGCTCTTCTATTTCTTTGCGTCTTAGCCAACCGCTGTTGCCTGCACTTGAGTGGACTAGCCACAAAATCGCCGCCTGCTTGCGGGAGATGCGCCC
The DNA here is from genome assembly GCA_029941135.1 of Alphaproteobacteria bacterium. GTDB lineage: Bacteria > Pseudomonadota > Alphaproteobacteria > JAPYRI01 > JAPYRI01 > JAPYRI01. Next base: position 13,201 of record JAPYRI010000063.1, read on the forward strand.
CTGGCACATCAACGTCTCCATATCCATGCCTAGCCGGTAATGGACCGGACAAAAGAAGGAAAACAGCCGACCCAAAAGCGCTTTCGACGGTGCCTCTATAATCTCAGCCATTTGACTCACGCCTATGATTAATCGAATTATTTAATTGTACAGTTGTTTGATATAAGTATTATTACCTATATAATTCATTTTCGCAAGGTCAATTTGGGAGTGAAAAGAGTATGTTTCTAGGACCATGGCAGACCATGAAAGATGAGGGCATCGAGCCCAGCACAATTTCCAGGCGAAACCTGCTGACCTTTGGCGCGGGCGCGCTCAGCGCAGCCGCTATGTCTGCCCCGGCTTTCGCGGGCTTTAAAGGCGAAGGGCGCATGAACTTTCAAACCGGTCAAGAGTGGATCAAAACCTTTTTTACCAGCGCCGATGAAATAATCACGTATTACGCGGACGACTTTGTGTTCGAGGACGCCACTTTGTTCCAAACCATCACGGACAAGACCGAGCTTCACGCGGCCTTCGCACCTTTCGAAAACCAGGACCCGGACAGCCCCATCGGTGTCCATCACTTTGATGTCATCCGCTACGACGGCGGATACGCCCCGGGCAGCAAACCCACCATGCGCGAGCAGCGGCCCGGTGTGTACACCGAAGCCGAATACAAGGAATTTGCCGGGCCCATAATGCTTGGTGATTATGAGTACGACGAATGGGCGGTGATGAACTGGATTTGGAAAGCGGTTCATAACGGCCCCTTCCTCGGCCTGCCAGCCAAGGGCAAGAGCACTATGACCCGAGGCACAACTTTTCATTGTTACAAAGACCGTAAGATTGTGCGCGAATACACCCTTTGGGATTTCCGAACTGTCGCCATCCAATTGGGACAAGCCGAGCCGCCGGTGATGTTTTGGAAAAAGCCTGAAGACGCCGCTTAAAAAGCAAAGTAGATGAAAGTGGTCGCGCCCCGGCTGGTAAACACGACCATGGCTAAAATGCCCACTGCATAAGCGGCAGCATTCACCGGCACGGGCAGCCGAAGCGCGTAGCGGCGCAAGGGGATCATGTCGGAAATCACCATGTAGACCCACCCGCCGATGATGATCAGAAGCGACAATACAAGACCGCCAGTGAGGGGTTGATCGCTGCCAGTGCGCCCTAGTGCAAAAAACAGATCGACCATATTGTCCCAACCGTCGGCCCTAAACGGCAGCCAGGTAAACGCAATAATGTTGAACATCAGAAACGCGCGGCCCGCTCGAGCCAAAGGCCGGTTGCGATAGTCGCGCACTAAGCGACCCCATCCCATGGCACGTTCTACGCAGAGCATCACGCCATGCAAGCCTCCCCACAGGATGAAGGTCCAAGCAGCGCCATGCCATAGGCCTCCCAGCAGCATGGTGATCATCAGGTTGCGGTAGACCCCAAATTTGGTCGGCATGCGGCTCCCGCCAAGCGGCTTGTATAAATAATCCCGCAGCCAATAGGACAGGGACAAATGCCAGCGGCGCCAAAACTCGGTGATGCTAAGGGCGGCATACGGCCTGCGAAAGTTGGGCGGTAGCCGGAAACCCATCAACCGCGCGCAACCAATAGCCACATCGCTGTAGCCGGAAAAATCAAAATAGATCTGGAACGCGAAGGCATAAAGCCCAATCCAGGCCTCGATGCCGCCAATGGTGCCGGCATTCCCAAACGCATGGTCGACATAAATGGCTAGCGTATCGGCCAAGATCAATTTTTTGATCAAACCTTTGAAGATAAGCTGCAAGCCGCCTTCAAGCGCCTGGGGGGTGAGCTTGGGCGGGGCGTGGATCTGGTGAATAAAATGCCGCGCGCGCACAATCGGCCCGGCGACCAACTGCGGAAAGTACGCCACATAGAACGCGAACCGATACCACGAATGTTCAGCCTTCATGCGGCCGTGGTAAACATCGATGGTGTAGCTCATGCTTTGGAATGTGTAGAATGAGATGCCGACGGGCAGCACGATATCGAGCGCCTCCCAGGTAACCGGCACGCCCAATGCCCCCGCTGCATCAAAAGCGGTACTGGCAAAGAAATTAGCGTACTTGAAAAACCCAAGAAGCCCGAGGTTGGTCACAAGTGAGGCAATCAGCCAACGGCGGCGCACGCTCTGATCAGACGTTCTCTCGATCCCCAGGCCGGCCATGAAATCGATCTGGGTCGAGATCATCAGCAGCACAATGATCCAGCCGTTATTGCTCGCATAAAAATAGTAGCTCGCCAGTAACAAGAGCCAGATACGGAGACGCGGAAAGCCAGTCACCAGCCAGCCAGCAGCGAAGACAATTACGTAGAAAACCAGAAATTCCGACGAATTAAAGGGCACTGTTCAGCCCCCCGCCGCCGGATCGGCCGCCGGAACAGCTATCTGGCGCGCGGCATCCACATAGGGCTTTAATAAGGGCGCGATCATCTTGGTATAAGCGGCAACACCCACATTGTTCAGATGGTTGTAATCGAAGTAATGGGCATCACTCAGCAGATCGAAATCGGCTCGAATGTGTGGAATACCGCGCCGCGCCGCCTCGGCCTGCACCACGTCCCGCATGAACGCCCGCGCGACAGCTTGGGCCTCAGAGGATGGGTAATGATGGGGTGCCTCTTCGATTTCATTGAGCACCACTTGAACGCCGTGTTGCTGCAATACGTCCAGTGACTTTTGAAACAAGGTCAAGTATCGCGGATCCGCTCGAAACTCTTTATCCAATTTGGATTGCGCCGCCAACTTTTCTGCGGTTTTGTGTTGAAGTGCACGGTAATATTCGGGCTTAGTTTCGACCCGAAGATAGGCGCCATTGCTTTTGTAAGCGGCAACCGACGCTAAATCTTCGCCATCGTAGTAGAGCTCTGTGCCGGCTATTTCGGTCGAATTCGCATGCTCTTCCAAAATCCGAGCTACATCCATTGCAGAAGGGACAGATGTCTCTGACGCGTGAGCAAATAGTGGCTGTACGAGACGGACGTCGATTTCTTCCATAATCCGGTCGCGGTAGCCAAATGCCCACAGCACCGGGG
>JAPYRI010000064.1 GCA_029941135.1 Alphaproteobacteria bacterium
CCCGGGTATCTGTTTCCGACAGAAGCAAAGATTACCTGCCACCTCCTGCGGGGGATCCAATTCCTTTCTGGCCTTCCCCCCCCGGAGGTCACTTAGTGGTCACTCGATAGCGGAAGGGCTTAGCTATACTTAGCTAAGCCCTTGATAAAATTGGTGGAGCCAGGCGGAATCGAACCGCCGACCTCTTGAATGCCATTCAAGCGCTCTCCCAACTGAGCTATGGCCCCGGATTGAGTTGGCGTATCGCTAGCTCTCGCCTCCAATAGATGGTTTGCTAGCTATAACAGAGGATACGCCATCGTCTTCATCGTCCGCCAACAAAGTATCGTTAGAATTTTCGTTGTCCTCAACATCTTCAGTGTTATCCGCTAACACTTCTTCAGTATCGGCTTTTGGTGCCTCGGCTTCAGGTTTAGCCACTACATTTTGGCGGCTGCTGTCACTTGCCTGCCACCGCTTTGACTTTAAAAGTGCTTCGGGCACAAATACTGTTTCACATTCTGGGCATACAATTTTTGAGTTGTTGAGGTCATAAAAACGCGCCCCGCAACTCATACATTGACGCTTAGTTCCCCATTCTTTTTTCGCCACTAATTTTCTCCGAGCGTTGCTGGCCAAATATTGAGCTTCCAATTGCCACGATCAATCGCGCCTGTCAAAAGTTTATGCACACGACATTGAATATCTGGTGAAATAATCCTTGCCTAAAAACCCTTATATGGCGGGATTGGAGCCGTTGTGATAAAGACTGCGCTCACTCGCCAGTAATCAACATGGATCCGAAAGGGACGACCGTGCAACCACTCTTTTCGTCCAAGTCTGGCCCCCTCAAGGGTTCGATTCGGGTCCCCGGAGACAAGTCCATCTCGCACCGCGCCTTGATTATGGGAGCCTTGACCGTCGGCGAAACAACCATCAACGGCTTATTGGAAGGTGAAGACGTGCTTTGTACGGCTGCGGCCCTGTGTCACCTTGGTGCTCAGGTCATTGAGCCGCCGGGAAATGGGCGTGACCGTCAGTGGCGAGTCATCGGGCGCGGAATAGGTGGCCTTTCAGAAGCATCTTGCAACATCGATATGGGCAATTCGGGCACTGGTGCGCGCTTACTGATGGGTGTGGTAGCAACCCAACCGATTACCACTGTGTTCACCGGTGACTGGTCATTGAGTAAACGACCTATGGCCCGCGTAACCGACCCCTTAAGGGAAATGGGCGCAAATATCGTCGCCCGATCGGGCGGGAAATTACCCATAACTCTAACGGGAACCGCTCATCCGCTGCCGATAACCTGGCAATCCAAAGTCCCGTCTGCACAAGTTAAATCGGCTATTTTATTCGCCGGGTTGAACACGCCGGGGACTACCTGTGTGATCGAAGCTTCTCAGACCCGAGATCATAGCGAGCGCCTACTGCAACATTTTGGGGCCGCCGTTTCCATCGAACCGGGGCCGGACGGCAGCACGCTGACCAAAATTCAGGGTTATCCTGAACTTGAACCCCAGGCTGTGAACGTACCCGGCGATATATCTTCGGCCGCATTTCCGTTGGTCGCGACCTTGCTGTCGAAAAATTCGGTACTGGTGATTGAAAACGTTGGCATCAACCCGTTGCGCACGGGTTTACTGGATACTCTCAAAGAAATGGGTGCTGAGATTAAAATATTGAATACCCGGAGTTCGGGAGGAGAGCCGGTTGCCGACTTGGCTGTGAAATCGAGCCAATTAACGGCGGTCAATGTTCCTGCCTCACGGGCCCCATCAATGATTGACGAGTATCCAGTGCTAGCGATTGCCGCAGCCTTAGCCGATGGCACGACTGTCATGCATGGGCTAAGCGAGTTGCGAGTTAAAGAAAGTGATCGATTAGCCGCGGTAGCCGAAGGCCTGACTGCCTGTGGGGTGCAGGTTGAAATTAATGAAGACAGCCTTACAGTGCATGGGTCGGGAGAGGCACAACCCAAAGGCGGGATAACCATTCAAACCCATTTGGACCATCGTATCGCCATGTCGTTCTTGATATTGGGGCTGGCCTGCGAAAAGCCGGTCGCCGTCGACGATGGAGCTATAATCCAGACGAGTTTTCCGGGATTCGTTGACTTAATGAATGGGTTGGGCGCTAAAATAACGGTCGATGGCCCATGATCATTGCCGTAGACGGACCGGCGGCCTCAGGCAAAGGTACATTAGCACGACGCCTCGCGGCCCATTTTAAAATCGATCATTTGGACACGGGCAGCCTCTACCGTTGTGTAGCCTTGGGTGTTCTGCGGGCTGGTCGCGACCCCAATAACGAATCTGACGCGATTACTGCAGCGCACGATGTCCGCTCTCTTGATCTGTCGGATCCTGATTTAAGAGATGAGAAAGTCGGCAATGCCGCCAGTACAGTAGCCCAATTTCCGGCCGTAAGACAAATACTTCTGGATTATCAAAGGCAAGTTGCGGCTGCTGGCGCCGTCCTTGACGGCCGCGACATTGGAACTGTCGTGTGTCCAGATGCTGACCATAAATTTTACGTAACAGCAAGCTTGGAAATCCGTGCAGAAAGACGAATTGCAGAGTTATTGGACAGGGGCGTGGCAGTTTCGCCGGACGAAATTCGAGAAGAAATGGCAGTTAGAGACCGTCTAGACAGGGAGCGCGCAACGTCGCCTCTCATTCTGGCGTCAGATGCGCACTTGCTCGACACGACAAATTTGGATATAGACAGCGCGTTTTCCTATGCGTTGACGCTAATAGAGCAAAACTAAGTTCTTTTCGTAAGTTTCCGCGCGGTTCAGTCAAAAGTTAGAATCGCGGGTTATTCCGTCGTCGTGAAAAAAACATTGAATTGAAACTTAAAGACCGCCGGATACAACCGGCTGGCCAGAAACCCATTTGAAACTGGAGATATCATGAGCGAAGAAATTTCAACCGAAAACGGCGTCCCCGAGGGCAGCCTAGAAGATTTTACCAGCATGCTGGATGAAACCCTTGGCAGCGATAAAAAACTTGAAGGCACAGTCGTTACGGGCACTGTGGTCGCTATCGAGAATGACGCCGCCGTCATTGACGTGGGTCTCAAAGCTGAAGGCCGCGTCGATCTAAAAGAATTTTCAGCGCCGGGCGAAACCGCAACCATCAGTGTCGGCGACACGGTCGAGGTTTACTTGGATCGAATGGAAAATGCCAATGGTGAAGCCGTTCTCAGCCGCGAGAAAGCCCGCCGGGAAGAAGCCTGGACTCACTTGGAAACTGCCTTCAATGGCAACCAACGGGCAGAAGGTGTAATTTTTGGCCGGGTTAAAGGCGGATTTACCGTCGACCTCTCGGGCGCGGTCGCTTTTTTGCCGGGCAGTCAAGTTGATGTGCGTCCGGTGCGCGACATTACCCCGCTCCTTGGTATTCCCCAGCCTTTCCAGATTCTTAAAATGGACCGTCGTCGTGGCAATATTGTTGTTTCGCGCCGCGCCGTCCTGGAAGAAACCCGGGCTGCTGATCGGGCGGAATTGATCTCGACCCTCAAAGAAGGCCAGATCATTGATGGCGTGGTAAAAAACGTCACTGATTACGGTGCGTTTGTCGATCTGGGCGGTGTCGATGGTTTGCTTCATGTTACCGATATGGCGTGGCGCCGAATCAATCACCCGAATGAAGTTGTGACAATCGGCGAGACCGTCAAAGTACAAATTGTCCGACTCAACCCTGACACTCAGCGCATTAGCCTGGGCATGAAACAATTGCTCGAAGATCCTTGGGAGGGCGTTGAAGCCAAATACCCGAAAGGCGTGAAGTTTACGGGCAGGGTCACCAATATTACTGATTACGGTGCATTTGTTGAATTGGAAGCCGGTGTTGAAGGGCTGGTCCACATCTCAGAAATGAGCTGGACCAAGAAAAACGTACATCCGGGCAAAATCGTTTCGACCAGTCAAGAAGTTGAGGTCATGGTGCTCGATGTAGATCCCAACAAACGGCGCATCAGTTTGGGTCTCAAACAGTGTGGCGGTAACCCGTGGCAGAAATTTTCCGAAGACAATAGCGTCGGCACGAAGATTACGGGCGACATCAAAAATGTCACCGAGTTCGGTTTGTTTGTCGGCCTTGAAGATGGGGTGGACGGGATGGTTCATATGTCGGACCTAGACTGGTCCATGCCTGGAGAGCAAGCGCTCGCCAAGTACAAAAAGGGAGACATGGTGGATGTCGTGGTGCTGGACGTGGACAGCGACAAAGAACGCATCAGTCTGGGCGTCAAACAGTTAGAGGCTGACCCGTTCGAAAGCGCGGGCGCAATCAAGAAAGGCAGCATCGTCACCGCGACTGTCACTGGAATAACCGAAGGCGGGATCGAAGTATCCTTGGGCGAAGGCGCTCTGACCGGGTTTATTCGCCGAATCGACCTATCGCGGGACCGCGGGGAGCAACGGCCGGACCGATTCGCCATAGGGGACAAAGTGGACGCCATGGTCTCAAATGTAGATCGGACGGCCAGGAAAGTTACGCTGTCGGTCAAGGCTCGCGAAGTCCAAGAAGAAAAGAAAGCTGTTGAAACCTACGGCTCAAGTGACAGTGGCGCCAGTTTAGGCGACATCTTGGGTGCAGCCATGAACAAAGCTCGGGAAGAGCAGGAAGAAGACAAATCTGGCGACAGCGAACAAATTGCTGAGCCAGAGGTTTCCGCAGTTGAAGACCAGGATGCGGAGCAGAACGACGCGGCAGAAATAACCGCAGAGAACGCGGAATCGGCCGTTTCGGATGCTGGAGCAGACGACGCAAAAGACTCAGAGGAAAAAAACGACCCGGATTGAGTGTGATCATAGGCACCAATTTAGTCTCGAATCGGTGCCTATTCCTTCTTTTACCTAATTTATGGCACCGACAAGTGGCAAAAATCGTTGGATTTCTATATACTTACCCTTGACGACCCGAACATTGTTTGGCACCCTGAAAGCGCGTGGAACAGTTCCGCTCGTGCCCGTTAATTAGCTGCGGGTGTTCGCATCGAGGGGGGTTCGGGAGATCACAAGGTTATGATTAAATCTGAGCTCATTGCCCGTTTGGCAGAGGCAAACCCGCATCTATATCAGCGGGACATTGAAAGAATCGTATCGACAATATTCGACAAAGTAGCCGGAGCTTTGTGTAAGAGTGACCGGGTTGAACTTCGGGGCTTTGGATCATTTTCAGTAAAGCGTCGGCCGGCACGCATTGGGCGTAACCCGCGGACCGGCGAAGCGGTGAGTGTTGCCGAAAAACATTTGCCGTTTTTCAAGACCGGCAAGGAGTTGCGCAAGCGACTAAATACCCGTCAAGACGATACTTGAAAAAAACGACTGAACTGAGACGACTTTTAGTAGTTCTACAAGCGTTCAGCGACCCTCTGTCGTTTAGTATTACATCGGTCCCAACCGCTCAATCGTCATTAATCGTCGGCGCCGGATGCTGGCGTTAGGCCATTCAAATGAAGATCATGTCCCGCATGCTAGCTGTTATAGTCGCGACACTCGTGGCCCTATTGGCTGTAGCCAACCGCCAGACGGTGACGGTTTCGATGGACCCATTGCCGTATGAGATTACTGGTCCCCTCTATGCAATATTACTTGCAGCAGCGATTATCGGGGTTTCAGCGGGTGGTTTATTGGGTTGGACGTCCAGTCTAAAATGGCGCCGAACCGTACGCCGGCAAACACGCGAATTGGCGACTATGGCGAAACGTTTGAAGAAGACAGGGACCAATGGCGCTGCCGCACCTGAGTCGCGCCAATCGCCGGAAGACCGGGTCCCCGCCCCAGTTGCGGTCCTATCTCCACCGGGGTAATTTACATTGGCGCTGAAACAAGTTCTGTGCCCGCTCCAAGTAAGATATACCCTCGCCATGATGGATCGCTCCTCAAGCTCGGCTATTTGCGCTCTGGACACTCCAGACCCAGTGCGCGCCGTTGAGTTGGCTCGCTCGTCTGGAAATAGTGTGGCCACCACCGCCACCTGACTGCAAAACCGGATGAATGACCAAAATGACGGTAAGTGCAAAAATATGCGGCATTCGTGACGAGACCGCTCTCGATGCCGCTGTAGCTGGCGGGGCTAGGTTTGCAGGGCTTGTGTTCTACCCACCGTCGCCGCGCTACGTGACGCCTGATGCCGCTGCCCGCCTCACTTCAAAAATGAGGGACAGAATATCCCTGGTAGGGCTTGTGGTCGACGCTGACGACAGCGTAATTAATAGCATTCTTGACCATATGTCCCTGGATTTTCTGCAATGCCACGGCAAAGAAAGCCCGAGCCGTGTGGCCAAGATAAAGGTGAAATTCGGCCTCCCTGTCATAAAGGCAATAAGTATTGGTGGGTGGGAAGATGTTGATCAAGCCAAAGAATATGAAGCCGACGCTGATTGGTTGCTGTTCGACGCCAAACCGCCTAAATCTATGACCAACGCACTGCCTGGGGGCAACGCACTTGCTTTCGACTGGGCCTTGATCGCCAATCACACATGGAAACTGCCGTGGATACTGTCTGGCGGGTTGAATGCAAACAATGTTGCCGAGGCGATCGAGATCAGTGGTGCCCAGGTAGTCGACGTTTCATCCGGGGTCGAAAATCGACCAGGAGTCAAAAGTCCGGCGCGCATTAAGTCTTTTCTTGATGCCGCCCAAGCAATGTAATTGGATACCGGTCGCTTTAGCATGAACGCTTCACGCCCAAACACATTTGTTGATGGACCTGACGTAGACGGCCATTTCGGTATTTATGGTGGCCGTTACGTTGCCGAAACTCTGATGCCATTGGTGTTGGAGTTGGAGCGTGTTTATGCAGAGGTCCGTGAAGACCGAGAATTTTGGCGTGAGTTTGACGATTACCTCGCCCACTATGTGGGCCGGCCTTCCCCCCTCTACCACGCCGAACCGCTAAGTGACCGTCTGGGTGGCGCCAAAATTTATTTCAAACGCGACGAGCTAAATCATACCGGCGCACACAAAATAAATAATTGTATCGGCCAGATAATGCTCGCCCTCCGCATGGGGAAAAAGCGCATCATCGCTGAAACTGGCGCCGGACAGCATGGCGTCGCAACTGCCACTGTGGCTGCCCGATTTGGCCTGCCGTGCGTGATTTACATGGGTGCGAAAGACATTGAGCGGCAAAAGCCCAACGTGTTTCGTATGCGACTTCTGGGGGCCGAGATTGTGACGGTTACCTCGGGCTCCGAAACCCTGAAAGATGCTATGAATGAAGCCCTGCGTGATTGGGTGGCCAATGTGGAAGACACGTTTTACATAATTGGCACCGCCGCTGGACCTCACCCCTACCCGCGCCTGGTGCGAGACTTTCAGTCGGTGATCGGCCGAGAAACACGCGCGCAAATGAATGAACGGGAAGGACGGTTGCCCGACAGCTTGGTCGCTTGCATTGGCGGCGGCTCCAATGCCATTGGTCTGTTTCACCCCTTTCTCGACGATCAAACGATAGATATCTATGGAGTTGAAGCAGCGGGACGAGGGTTAGAATCTGGCGCACATGCGGCATCGCTCACCGCTGGACGTCCTGGCGTTCTGCATGGCAATCGTACGTACTTATTGCAGAACGAGGACGGGCAAATCAAAGAAGCTCACTCAATATCCGCTGGCCTCGATTATCCTGGCATCGGGCCCGAGCATTCGTGGCTGTATGACACCGGGCGGGTCAAATATGTAACGGCAACAGACAATGAAGCCTTGAGCGCATTTCAATTGTGCTGCAAAACTGAAGGCATCATTCCAGCGCTTGAACCTGCCCACGCCCTCGCATTTGTGATCCGCCATGCACCCACCCTGCCCAAAGATCATTTGCTAGTGATGAATATGTGCGGACGGGGGGATAAGGACATTTTCACCGTTGCTGACGCACTGGGGGTCACATTATGACCAGCCTCGCCGCCGATCGTTTAGGCGCCTGCTTTGCCACGCTACGCAAAGAGGGTCAGGCGGCCATGATCGCCTTTATCACCGCCGGTGACCCCGACCATGACACCAGTCTCAGTTTGCTGTGCGGCCTGCCTCGGGCAGGTGTAGACGTGATTGAGTTGGGCATGCCATTTACCGATCCGGTGGCCGACGGACCGGCCATTGAAGCGGCGAATTTGCGGGCCTTGAAAAATGGCGCAAATATGGTCCGAACCTTGGATCTGGTGCGCCACTTCCGCCGCAATGACGACACGACGCCGATCATTCTGATGGGCTATTTCAATCCGATATATGCATACGGAGCTGAAAAATTTGTGGCTGATGCGGCGGCGTCTGGAGTTGATGGATTTATTGTCGTTGACCTGCCGCTCGAAGAAATCGCCGAGCTGGAAAATCCGGCGAATACTGCCGGCCTGAATGTAGTACGCCTGGCAACCCCGACAACCGATGATGCACGGCTAGAGACAGTGCTGGCAGGGGCAAAAGGTTTTGTTTATTACGTGGCAATTGCTGGGATCACGGGCAGTGCCAGCGCCGACGCAAAGTCAGTCGATATTGCTGTTACCCGTATTAGGCGGCACACCAACTTGCCGATCGCGGTGGGCTTTGGAATTAGGACGCCCGAGCAGGCCGCCGCAATCGCCCGGGTAGCTGACGCGACTGTGGTCGGCTCGGCGATTGTGTCGAAACTGGAACAAAACCTCGACGATCAGGGCATGGCGCGACCGGAACTCGTCGATCAAGTGATGGAACTCGTGTCCGCTCTCGCGTCTGGTGTCCGCCAGGCCCGCAGTGCGGCAGCAGAATAGGCGGGCGCATCTATGAATTGGCTCAGCAATTTCATTCGACCCCGCATTCGGGCTGTGTTCAAGAAAAAGGACAGCAGTCAAGACGCTTGGTTGCAATGTCCGAAATGCAACGAGAATATCTTTCGCAAAGATTATGTTGAAGCCCAGCGGGTTTGTCCCCATTGCGATCACCACGGTCGGATCGGGTCACAAGAGCGATTTGATGCCCTGTTCGACAACGCAACCTATACAGAATCTGAGCTTCCGCGCGCGCCCGACGACCCGCTCAAATTTCGCGATAAAAAGAAGTACACGGATCGGCTCAAGGAAGCGCGGGCCAAGACCCAAAAAGTCGACGCCATGGCGGTGGCTCAAGGCCCCATTGGCGGGATCGAGACTGTGGTCGCGGTCCAAGATTTCGCCTTTATGGGCGGCTCCATGGGGTTGGCGATTGGCGCCGCTATTGTGGTTGCCGCCAAGCAAGCGATCGCTGAAAACGCGCCGATGGTTTTGTTCTCAGCTGCCGGCGGCGCCCGCATGCAGGAAGGTATCTTGTCGCTCATGCAAATGCCTAAAACGACCGTGGCCATCGATATGCTTCGGGACGCAGGTCTGCCGTACATTGTTGTACTCACCGACCCAACCACTGGTGGAGTAACCGCGTCATACGCCATGCTGGGCGATATCAATATGGCCGAACCCAACGCTTTGATCGGGTTTGCCGGTCCCCGTGTCATTGAAAATACAATCGGCGAGAAATTACCCGAAGGCTTTCAGCGCGCGGAGTACTTACGCGATCACGGAATGGTCGATATGGTGGTTCACCGTCGGGCACTGAAAGAAACACTGGCGCGGACGTTGCGCCTGTTGCTCAACCGCCGTGCCACTGACCAAAGTGAAGAAACGCGGGAGAGCGAAGACAACTTGACGGCGTCCGAACAGTCGGCTGCCAGTTAGCGCCCAATCCGATGGCGCAACCCGACGAAATCTGCACGGCTCCACCCTTGTCGGGGACGTCGGAAGAAACGATAGCGCGGCTGGAACGGCTGAAATCCTTACACCCGAAGATCATCGACTTATCACTGGGTCGCATCGAACGACTGCTCGGTTCGCTTGGGCATCCGGAGCGCTCCCTACCGCCCGTCATTCATGTAGCGGGGACCAACGGCAAAGGATCTGTTATCGGATTTTTACGCGCCATTCTAGAAAGTGCCGGCCTCAGGGTGCACGTCTATACATCCCCACACCTGATCCGCTTTAACGAACGCATACGTTTGGCCGGCACACTTGTAGACACATCAACCTTGTGTCAGGTTTTGGAAGACTGCGAGCGCGCAAATGAAGATCAACCGATTACTTTTTTTGAAGCGACAACCGCCGCCGCCTACCTAGCTTTCAGCCGCGTCCCGGCAGACATTGTACTTCTCGAAACCGGTCTTGGCGGGCGGCTGGACGCGACCAACGTCATCGACCACCCAGCCGTCACCGCGATCACCGCCATTGGGCTCGATCACCAACAGTTCTTGGGGGAAGATCTGACCTCTATCGCAAATGAAAAAGCTGGCATTCTTAAACCCGGCTCACCTGCGGTTGTCGCTCGCCAAGCTGACGATGCAAATGCCGCAATAGTCGCTCACGCAAGAGAAATAGGCGCCCCCTTGATTACGGAGGGTGACACTTGGCACGTCCGCTTGTCAGAAGATCGACTTATTTACGAAGACGATGAAGGCGTTCTCGACCTCCCCACACCAGCCTTGGCCGGACCTCATCAGGTTCAGAATGCCGGTGTGGCAATTGCCTGCGTGCGCGCACTGACCGACTTCACTGTCCCGTTAACCGCCCTTGCGCAGGGTCTCACCACTGTCCAATGGCCCGGACGATTACAACGTCTCAGAGGTGGCCCGTTGACCCAAAACCTGCCGCAAGGCACTGAACTCTGGTTGGATGGAGGTCACAATGAGTTGGCCGGCCGAGCGCTCTCAACGACCGTGGCGGCGATGACGCCAGAGCGGCCTCTGGTGCTGATTATGGGCATGCTAACGACCAAAGACGTGGGCGCTTTCTTGCATCCGTTTAAAAATTCGGTCGCCAAGGTACACGCCGTGCCGGTGCCAGACGAACCAGCGGGGTTAGCACCCGAAGTTCTGGTTGCACGCGCAAAAAAAGTCGGTATCGCCGCTGTTGCCCACCAAAGCGTCACTGAAGCTCTCAACACGGTCAAGCAAGCTAAGACACCCGAAACACAGAGAATAGTCATCTGCGGCTCGCTTTACCTTGCGGGCTGCGTACTCAGTGATAATGGCATGGGAGAGTCGGTGAAATAACCTTGGAAGCCAGAAGAGTTAAATCGCCGATTGAATCCATTCGACAATCTTGCTTTTCGGCAAGGCGCCAACCTTGGTTGAGGCAACTTCTCCATTCTTGAACAAGATTAAAGTCGGAATGCCACGGACACCATATTTTACCGGGGTCTGCGGATTTTCGTCAATGTTCAGCTTGGCAATCGTGACGCCGTCCATTTCGGTAGCAATCTCTTCGAGCGAAGGCCCGATCTGCTTACAGGGACCGCACCACTCGGCCCAAAAATCCACCACCACGACATCTGATGATCCGAGGACGTCTTTATCAAATGATTCGTCGCTGACTTTGGTGGTGCTCATGTCTGTTTCCTGCTGATTGCGCCGCCGTCCCGGCAACGGTAATAAAGTTTATCTGTTGAACTTATGTAGGCGGCTTTCGCCAGTCAAGGCGCACGTGTGCCATGTGGCCTATCCGTGAGCGGCATAAGGCGTGGGCCTTCAGTCCATAACAGCGCACATCGTATTTGGTGGTCCGGAAAAATCTCGGCCAAAGCCGCTTTATAAAGGGACATTTGACCCAGATAAGCAGCCGGCACATGCGCTTCGTCCTCAGGTGGATTGCGATTGGTTTTATAGTCGATGATCAATATCTCGTGATCGGTAACCACCAGCCGGTCGATCTGGCCGGAAATGGCAAATTCACCGACGACTCCGGCGATCGGGACCTCAGCTTGACTATCAGGCCCAAACAACGGGGCAAAATCCGAATGACCGAGAATGCCCAGGACTTCATTGATAAGGTCTTTGGATTGCTGGGCGCCCCATTCTGGTGCGACATGCGTCATATAGCGGCGGGCCGACTCCTCCCGCTGTTCGGGAGCAACGTCGGGTAAAAGCTGCAGAAGTCGATGGGCCGTGCGCCCGCGCATGAGGCCACCGCTCTCCGCCGTGTAACCGATTGGGCTCATCACCGGAGGTGCCTCCACATCTGGCTGGGAAGGGGCGAGGGGCTGGGGAGGTTCCGGCTCGGGTGCAGGCGCCACGTCGGCCCAAGAGGGCAGCAGTGACAGTGGACGCATTTCAGTTGATTCAACCGGGGGCTTCAACGCCGCCGTCTGGGGGTTGGACAATCGCCGCACGATACCCTCATCGCCCCGATCAATGTCATCGACCCCCGGCAATCGGTCAAACGCATCGGCAACCAAATCGTACCAGCAGCCCTTGGCGCGCCCGTTGCGGGTTTCCCAACCGCAAATATACAAACGGTCTTCCGCGCGCGTCAGCGCCACATAGAGCAATCTCCGATACTCACGTTCGCGTTGGGCGCGCAAGTCCATACGCGCCGCGTCGCAGACCCCGGTTTCATTGTCCCGTTTAATCGGCCAGGCAAAAAGACCGGGGCTTTCCTCACCCGGAGGCTTGTCCTCGTCATCCAACCATAGGAAACTATCGTCTTGGATGGGTTTGCCGGTTGTGTCGGGCAGAATGACAATCGGCGCTTCAAGTCCTTTGGCACCGTGAACGGTCATTACGCGCACTTCGTCGCGGGCATGTTCCGTGTCGCGGTTGACCTCGGTTTCCGCAGCTTCAATCCAATGCAGAAACCCCTGAAGGGACGGCGGGTGGGCACGCTCATACTCGAGTGTCAAATTGATGAATTCGTCGATGGGATCGTTGGCTTCCGGTCCGAGCCGGCCAATCAAGCGCTGTCTGCCTCCGCACCCGCTCAGTACGCGCGCGTAAAACTCGTAAGGTGGCATATAATCGGCGCGCGCCAATTGATCGGTGAGGAAATTGACGGCATCGGTAAATATTCTGCTGCGCGATGCATAGGCCCGTAAATTTTGCCACAGAGATTTCTCCCCGCGATCATATGCAACTTCGAACAGTTGCTCCTCGCTCATACCGACCAGCGGTCCTTTCAAAACCACCGCCAATGTCAGATCGTCGGCGGGCAGTAAAACAAAGTTACCCAGCGCTATCAGGTCCATCACCGCCAGTTGCTCGGTCAACACCATGCGGTCGGCGCCCGCGACCGGCACGCCCAATTGCTTAAGTGCGCGTACCAAATGTGCAACGAACTCAGTGCGCCGCCGGACAAGAATGAGAATGTCCCCGGCGGAGACGGCCCGCCCACGGGCTTCAAGCAGCTCACCTTGATTAAGCCAACGATGAATGGTGGCGGCGATCAAATCGGCGGTTTTTTCTTCCGGTGTCGACCCTTTTATTTGCACCACCGGTGGCGTCCATGGCTCTACTTGTTCCATTATCTCAGGCAAGATCGTCGGCCATATTTCGACCAAGCCGGCCGCCCCTTCCCGGAAGGCTTGATGGCGAATGGTTTCGTCTTCGAAAGTCAGTCCATCACGGGCGTCTACTGGTGCGAAAACTTCATCCACTAATTGCAAAACCGAAGACGCCGACCGAAACGAAGTTTCCAACGGGACCTTGCGGAAGGGTCGGTCCGCGTCCCGCGCCCGACTGGCAAAATATCGGTGCATGGCATCGAACTCGGCCGGATCAGCCCCTTGAAAACCATAGATTGATTGCTTGACATCGCCGACGGCAAACACCGAACGGGTTTCATCCTGAGCTCCTTGACCGGCAAATAACTCGTCCGCCAAGGCTGCGATCACTTGCCACTGGTCGGGGCTGGTGTCTTGCGCTTCGTCAATAAGAATATGATCGATTCCGCCATCAAGTTTGTACAATATCCAAGGCGCCACCCCAGGAAGATGCAGCAGCTTGCGGGTTTCCAATATTAGATCTTCATAATCCAAAACAGCGCGCCGGGATTTAGCGGCGCTGTAGGCGGTCAATTGAGCGCCGCTAATTTGCAAAAGAGATTCCGTCGCTCGCGCCACCAGAGCACGCCGCCGTTTGTGACCAACATCAATGAGGCGATCCGCTTCAACCTCCAAAATGGACACAATCTCAGGCACAAGATTTGCCACTTTTTTGGAGGCGAGAGTCGCACGAACGGCGCCCTTTTGAGTAAGAAATGCCGACATGTATGATGAAAAATTTGCCGCACGGGCCAGCGGATCGGCAAGCCATCGAGCAATGTTGTTTGCTCGCTCAACGTCCGTCTTTCCGCCTTCAAGTAGGCCGTTGACGGCCGCACGCATGCCCACCCCATCGAACGCCGGTTCGGCACATGCCGCCACTAAAATACTGTCATCGTCATCGTCATCCTCCAGCATTAGCAAATGCCGCAGGCGGGCCGCCGCACCGTCTACCGAATGATAGGTGACCATCAACCGCGACAGGCGGCCGCGCACCGCGGAAAGGTTTTCCGTAAGCTCCTGAAATTTGGGCGCCGTCACCCGGTCGGACACAAATGCCAACGCCTTCGCGAGCGGGGTTGTACTGTCGGCTTGAGCTCGGGACAAGATAGATTGTGACGCATCCGCCATGAGCTCAGCCGCGGTCCGCTGATCCATTAAATCGAAGTGTGGCGGTAGCTGTGCTTCGACGGGAAAACGCCCCAGCAGCGATTGACAAAATGCGTGAATGGTGTGGATTTTAAGGCCTCCCGGTGCATCCAGCACCCGGGCAAACAGTCGTCGCGCCCGGCGGAGAGCCTCTGCGTCCACGGGTGTTTCAAACAGGGCTTCGAGCTCGGCGTTTAGCTCAAGCTCCGAAGCCAAGGCCCAGCGGCCGAGAGTATCATTGATCCGATTGGCCATTTGCGCCGCTGCAGCGCGAGTATAGGTAAGGCACATTATGCGCTGGGGCGAATTGCCCGCGAGCATCAGCCGCAACACCCGGTTAGCCAAGACATGGGTCTTGCCAGTTCCTGCCGAAGCCGAGACCCAAACCGAGGCACCCGGGTCGGCGGCCATAAATTGACCCGGTGTGGAGCGATTGATCTGCCCGAACACGGTATCGGTCATGGCCATTCCTCGACCCGAGCCAAATGATCGTAATCTCCGTAACCCATGTACTCAGGCCGGGGACGGGGACGGCACAGATAAGGGGTTTCCGGTCGGTCGAAGGCATTGATCAGGTTTTGCAGCCCCTCCTGTGCGGCAGCCGCCAGTTCTTCGACAAACGCGCCCTGATGCGGCTTGATCTCACCGGCCGGATCACCTCCCGACAAGCGCCAGAACGTCAAAGCCTCTACCTTATCCGCGGGCACTCCTTCAAAGCCTCCCGCAGCCGCAATGAGGGCTTCCAGCGGAAGTTGCGGGAAGTATCCGGTCTCGAGTTTTTTGCCTGAGGGCGGTGCCCCGGTTTTGTAATCGATAATCTCCAATCCTCCCGCCGCCAAACGGTCCAGCCGGTCGGCTTTCGCCGTGAGTACGAACGGCCCAGCCGCCGCCGGCACCACCAGTTGACCCTTGACCTCAACCGCGATCGGGATCGCCTCCGCCCGCCGCACTTCTTCTGTTTCCACATACCAACGGGCAACTTTGAGAAAGCGGGGCCACCAGAAGGCCCACACCGTCGGACGGACCATGGCATCGCCAAACGCGATACGGCCAAATTCGATGAGTTGCTTGAGCGCATCGTCGGGAATTTGGGCGCCGTTTTGACGGACGAACATCTCAAGAGCACGGTG
>JAPYRI010000065.1 GCA_029941135.1 Alphaproteobacteria bacterium
CGACGAGGGTTCCATCTAAATCGAAAACAACATTGCGCCAGCGAAGGGTCATAGGCCGACCATAGGGGGGTTAGGCTGCAAACAAAAGCCCAACAGACGCCACCGGAAATCAAATATGATGTCATGGCGAAATCAAATATCGAGTCTTGGCGATAGGCCCGCCTTTGTGGCACTTTGGCCTTAGACAGTATTGTTAAGAGAAGTTGAATTAATGGGCAAACGTCAAATTGCGGCCGTGGTGTTGGCTGCCGGTAAGGGAACCCGCATGAGATCGGGGGTGCCCAAAGTCCTGCATCCGCTCGCCGGGCAACCCATGATTGCGCATTTGCTGCATACATTGACAGGTCTTGGAGTGACACGCGCCATTGTTGTAGTTGGGGCTGGGGAGGATCAAGTGTCGAGCTCCGTCGAGGCGACACCAGGCATTGAGATTGAGTGCGTTGTTCAAGAACCTCAGTTGGGAACCGCCCATGCGGTTCAATCGGCGCGCGCCGCGCTCGCTGACTTCGATGGCGACGTATTGGTGCTTTGTGGCGACGCTCCTTTGGTGCGTGAAAAGACTCTGAAATCATTGTTGGCAGCGTGCAACCGGTCCTCCGGACCATCGGTTGTCGTCCTCGGGTTCCGCCCCCAAGATACAGCCGAGTATGGCCGCCTTCTCGTCACCGAGGATGGAGGATTGTCGGCCATTCGCGAGCATAAGGACGCAACTGATGATGAGCGCAAAATCGGCCTGTGCAATTCTGGTATTGTCGCGGTCGATGGCGCGTGCTTGTTCACCCTCCTTGATCAGATTGGCAACGACAATTTAAAAAACGAGTATTATCTGACGGACATTGTCGAAGCGGCCAGATCTGAAGGGCTTCGCTGTGAAGTTGTGGAGGGAGAACCGGAAGAGATGCTGGGTGTAAATTCCCGTGCTCAATTGGCCGAAGCCGAAGCTGTCATACAAAATCGATTGCGCCAGGCGGCCATGGACGGGGGTGTCACCATGACCGACCCGGAAACCGTTTATCTGAGCGTTGATACGGTGTTTGGTACCGATGTTTCTGTCGAACCTGGTGTGTTTATCGGACCCGGTGTCGCCATCGGCAGCAATGTGGTTCTTCGCGCCTATAGTCATTTGGAAGGGGCGACTGTGGAGGACGGTGCAATCGTCGGACCCTTTGCGCGCCTGCGGCCGGATGCGCAAGTTGGCGTAAATGCCCGCATCGGCAACTTTGTCGAGGTCAAGAAATCGGTGATCGAACCCGGCGCTAAAGTCAATCATTTGACTTACATAGGCGATGCGCGCGTGGGCGCAGGTGCAAACGTCGGCGCCGGCACCATTATCTGCAATTACGATGGATTCCTGAAATATCATACCGATATCGGCGCGGGTGCGTTCATTGGCTCCAATACGGCGCTGGTGGCGCCGGTGAAAGTGGGGGACGGCGCAATTGTTGGTGCGGGCAGTGTCATCACTGGCGACGTGGAAGCAGATGAATTAGCTGTCACACGCGCGCCGCAAAAGGGACTGAAGGGCTGGGCCGCCCGCTTCCGCGAGCGTAAAGCGCGGGAGAAATCGGAAAAGCGGGGCTGAGGGGAATATGTGCGGGATATTCGGAGTCGTCGGTCAAGGGGATGCGGCGCGTCTCATTCTTGATGGACTTCGGCGGCTCGAGTACCGGGGATACGACTCGTCGGGTATCGCGACGTTAGTAGACGGCGTCATTGATCGCCGCCGGGCCGAGGGCAAACTCGGCAACCTCGAAAAAGTGCTCAAATCGGCGCCGCTATCAGGCACCACCGGGATTGGTCATATTCGTTGGGCTACTCACGGCGCGCCCACGGAGACCAATGCTCATCCGCATGTGTCGGCGCAAGTGGCGGTGGTTCACAATGGCATCATCGAAAATTTTCGCGAACTGCGGGAAGAGCTCCAAGCCGCAGGTCATGTGTTTGAAAGCGAAACAGATTCCGAGGTTATCGCGCATTTGGTAACCGACAGCATGAAGGCGGGATTATCGCCATCCCAAGCAGCGAGCGTGGCCCTGAAGCGGCTCGATGGCGCTTTTGCGCTTGGGCTTATATTTGCCGGAGAGAATGGCCTCATTATTGGTGCACGCCGCGGCGCTCCATTGGCCGTAGGTCACGGCGACGGTGAAATGTATTTGGGCTCCGACGCGCTGGCACTGGGCCCTGTCACTCAACAGGTGACCTACCTTGAGGAAGGGGATCGGGTCGAGCTTACCCATGAAGGCGCAGTCATTCGCGACGAAAACGATCAGATCGTCGAGCGCGAGGTCAAATACACGTCGATTGATGCAATCGATATGAGCAAAGGCAACTACGATCATTACATGGCCAAGGAGATTTTCGAGCAACCGGCGGTTATCGGTGACACCTTGAGCAGCTATTTTAATCCTTTGAGCGGCACTGTCGCGCTGCCGACCATGCCTTTCGATTTGGCATCCGTCAGCAAAGTGACAATCATCGCCTGCGGCACGTCTTACTATGCCGCCATGGTCGCGAAATATTGGTTTGAACAAACCGCAGAGGTGCCGGTAGAGGTGGATATCGCTTCCGAATTTCGCTATCGGAAGGCGGCAATGCCAGCCGATGGTATGGCGTTGTTCATCTCTCAATCTGGCGAAACCGCGGACACTTTGGCCGCGCTGCATTACGCGCGTGAGCAGGGGCAGCACATCGTGTCGATCGTCAATGTGCACGAAAGTTCCATGGCACGGGATTCTGATGTCGTCTTGCCAACCCATGCAGGACCGGAGATAGGGGTTGCGTCAACCAAAGCGTTTACGTGTCAGTTAACGGTTTTGGCGTGTCTGGCGATTGGCATGGCGATCTCTCGCAATGCTATTGACCGGGGAGAGGAAGCTGTTTTGACTCACGCGATCTCCGAAGTGCCGGCGCGCGTGGCGGACGTGTTATTGCACGACGAACATTTGCGTGAACTGGCGAAGGAAATTGCGCGTGCCCGCGACGTGATTTATTTGGGCAGGGGACCCAGTTACCCGATTGCGCTTGAAGGGGCGCTTAAGCTCAAGGAAATCACTTACATTCATGCCGAAGGCTATGCCGCCGGCGAAATGAAACACGGACCGATTGCATTGATTGACGACGATGTACCGGTGATTGTGATCGCGCCTTCCGATGATTTGTTTGAGAAAACCAAATCCAACATGCAGGAAGTGATCGCCCGCGGCGGCCGGGTTATTTTGATGTCTGACGGTGATGGAATTAAAAACGAAGGGGGCGATGCTTTGGCGACGGTTGTCTTGCCCACGGTAGATGCGTTCGTCGCCCCTATCCTCTATGCGATCCCAGTTCAATTGCTGGCATATCACACGGCGGTGATTAAGGGGACCGATGTGGATCAGCCGCGCAATCTGGCCAAATCCGTCACCGTCGAATAAAACCTTCGGACGTTCGCCAAAACAGAGCAGGAAAAGGGCGCCCCATGGCAGACTACGACTATGATTTATTTGTAATTGGCGCGGGCTCGGGGGGCGTCCGCGCAGGCCGCATGGTGGCGGCGACTGGCGCGAAAGTTGGCGTGTGCGAAGAATATCGGGTTGGCGGTACCTGCGTTATCCGAGGCTGCATCCCCAAGAAGTTGTTCGTTTATGCATCGCACTTTTCAGAGGATTTCGAAAACGCCGGCGGATTCGGTTGGACGGTGCCGGAGGCCACGTTCTCCTGGACGGAACTGCTGAGGGCCAAAGATAAAGAAATTGATCGCCTGAACGGTATCTACATCCGCAATTTGGAAGGCGCTGGCGCCGAGATCATCCAGTCCCGGGGCGAGTTGCGGGATGCGCACACGATTGAGCTTATCGACGTCGGACGGACGATCACCGCTGAAACCATATTGATCGCCACCGGGTGTAGCCCCAGCTTGCCCGACATTCCCGGGATTGAACATGCGATCACCTCTAACGAGGCCTTTCACTTGGAGGAGCTGCCCAAACGGGTGGTGATTGTCGGCGCGGGCTATATCGCGGTTGAGTTCGCCGGCATCTTCAACGGCCTTGGTGTTGAGACCACTATGCTTTACCGGCGCAACGAAATTCTGCGCGGGTTCGATATGGATCTGCGCACAACTCTGCACGCAGAGATGCTCAAAAAAGGAGTTGATGTACAGGTCGAAATCGGGGTCACCGCGCTCAAAAAAACCAGTGAAGGCATTGAGTTGGCATTGACCACCGGCGAAACCACCACAGCGGACGTGGTCATGTATGCGACCGGCCGCCATCCCCATACCACTGGATTGGGTGTTGAGAATGCGGGTGTCGAACTTTCCGCCGATGGCTCAGTGGTGGTTGACGCGTATTCGCGGACCACGGCAGCCAATATTTATGCTGTCGGCGACGTAACCAACCGTATGCAACTCACCCCGGTCGCAATTATGGAGGCGATTGCGTTTTACAACACAGTATACCGCGACAATCCCATGCGGCCCGACCATGAAACCGTTGCCACTGCCGTGTTCAGCCAGCCGGAGATCGGCACGGTTGGTCTGCGTGAAGAAGAAGCCCGCGCGCAATATGGCGACGTGGATATCTACCGCTCGCAGTTTCGACCACTAAAACACACCTTGTCGGGAAGCGACCAGAAAACCATGATGAAACTGATCGTCGATGCCAAAAGCGATCGAGTTCTAGGCCTCCATATGGTTGGCCCCGATGGTGGCGAGATCGCGCAGGCCATGGGCATTGCAATTAAGATGGGGGCGACAAAAGCCGACTTCGACGCCACTATGGCGGTCCATCCGACAGCGGGCGAAGAGTTTGTCACCATGCGGGAAAAGATCGCGTAATCAGGTAGTTAACTGATTTACGCAGGGGGTGGCCAACGCAAATTGAACGATCTGGTTGGCAGAGTGGGTTAAACCCGCTTATATCTCCCTTAATAGTTCTTTGGGAAGCAGTGATGTCTAAGCAAAAGTGGACCCCTGAAGGCTGGCGACAAAAGCCAGCCCTTCACATACCAGAGTATCCGGATCCGGATGCTTTGAAGGCGGTCGAGAAAACATTGAGCGGATTTCCGCCACTGATATTCGCGGGCGAAGCCCGAAATCTGCGTGCCCGTCTGGCGGATGTCGCCGGGGGTAAGGCATTTTTGCTTCAGGGCGGCGATTGCGCCGAAAGTTTTGCCGAGTTTCATCCCGACAACATTCGCGACACTTTTCGCGTTCTGCTGCAAATGGCGGTGCTGCTTACATTCGCCGCGGCGTGTCCGGTAGTTAAAGTAGGGCGCATGGCAGGCCAGTTTGCTAAGCCGCGTTCGTCGCCGACCGAGGAGCAGGATGGGGTTTCGCTCACCAGTTATTTGGGCGACAGCATCAACGATATGGAATTCAGTAAAGGGTCGCGCGATCCTGACCCCCAGCGGCTAATGCAGGCTTATAGTCAGTCGGCGGCGACGCTCAATTTGCTGCGTGCTTTCGCCCAAGGCGGTTACGCGAATTTGGAGCGGGTCAGCAGTTGGACACGTGGCTTCGTTGCGAGCAGTCCCGAGGGCGCGCGCTTTCGGCACATTGCTGAGCGGGTTGAGGAATCCATTCAGTTTATGGCGGCCTGTGGCATTACTTCCGAAAACACGCCCGAACTGCGCAACACCGAGTTTTACACGTCCCACGAAGCCTTGCTGCTCGGCTATGAGGAGGCCATGTCCCGCATCGACAGCACTTCGGGCGATTGGTACGACACCTCGGCTCACATGCTGTGGGTGGGGGATCGGACCCGACAGCTTGATCACGCGCACGTTGAGTTTTTGCGCGGCATCGGCAACCCGGTCGCGGCCAAAGTTGGCCCGAGCACCGACCCTGACGATTTGATCCGTTTGATCGATGCGCTCAATCCTGAGAACGAAGCCGGCAAAATCACCCTAATTTGCCGCATGGGCGCGGATCAGGTGGAAGCCCTACTTCCCCCATTGGTACGTAAAGTGAAGCAGGAAGGCCGCACCGTCGTATGGTCGTGCGATCCCATGCACGGCAATACAATTAAGTCGTCGAGCGGCTACAAGACCCGGCCTTTTGATGCAATTTTGGCTGAGGTCCGACGCTTTTTCCGCGTACACCAGGCCGAGGGCACCTATGCGGGCGGCATTCATTTGGAAATGACCGGGCAAGAGGTCACCGAATGTACGGGTGGCGCCCAGGAAATTGGCGACCAGTCCCTGGGCGACCGTTATCACACCCATTGCGATCCCCGGCTGAACGGCAGCCAGGCCCTCGAGATGGCGTTCCTTATCGCCGATGGTCTGAGGTCCGAGCGCGCCTCTGACGGCGACTGGCAAAAAGTCGCGGCGTCCTAAAAGAACCTCAGGGATATCCGGATAGATCATGACAGACTTCACAGATGATGCGGGCATCGCGGGTCTGACTGATCACTATTTCCGCCGTACCAAGGATGTGATCGGCCGCTTCGGTGACATGACGGTTACGTACGCTTTGTTCATGCGGCGGCCGGTTATTTTCACGCCGCGTCTGATGGTCGAGTTTCTGGAAGCCGTTGCCAGGGAGCGGGATTTCGAACTCAAAATTGATTTGTGTTTTAAGGAAGGCGATTGGGTCGGCGCCGGTGAACCCTTGGTCTATCTGACTGGACCGTTCTACCACTTGGTCGATCTGGAAACGCTCTACCTGCAAAAACTGGGCGCCGCTTGCGTTGCCGCCTACAACGCGTTCGGCATGTGCTGCGATCTCCCTAGCGCCAAATTCCTCGCCATGGACGCGCGCCATTGCACCGGCCCCGAGATGATGATTCTGATGGCATACGCGGCGAGCGTCGGCTCTGCGGCGGCCAAAAAGGAAGTCAACGCCATCGGCTTTATCGGTAATGCAACGGACATGACCGCGCATTATTTTGGCAACCAGGGCGGTATGGGCACCATGCCCCACGCGCTCGCCGGATATGCGGGTTCGACCTTGCGCGCCGCCGAAATGCTTGAAGAAACATTTCCAGGTGAGGCGATCACGGTTTTGGTCGACTACTACGGATTGGAGATGACCGACGCGCTGGCGGTTTGCCGAAGATTTCCTGAGCTGGCCCAGGCCGGCAAATTGTCGTTCCGCCTAGACACCCACGGCGGCCGCTTTGTCGAAGGTCTCGATCCGGCCACATCCTATGCTGTGCTTGAACGCCATGTGCCGGAAGGGGTGCGCCGCTACCGTTCCGAGATTGAATTGCGCTGGCTGGTGGGCACCGGCGTGTCGGCGGCGGCCATATTCCTTTTGCGTGAAAGCCTGAATAATGCCGGATTTGATAATGCGGGCATTGTCGTCAGTTCAGGGTTCGGCCCGGCCAAATGCAAAGTGATGGCCAGCGTAAACGCACCCATAGATTTGGTCGGCACCGGCTCCTACCTGCCGGAAAACTGGCACGAAACCTTTGCCACTGCTGATATCGTTGAGTACGGTGGCCGCGCGAGCGTGAAAGTCGGCCGCGAGTTTTTGCTCAAACGAAGAAGCGAAAACGGCAGCGCCGGGTAATCAGGTTTGCTGGGTTGGATCGGGCCCCACTTTGACGATCATCTTGCCCATATTCTCGCCTTTCAACATGCCCATAAAGGCCGAGGGCGCATTCTCGATGCCGTCGACAACTGTTTCGCGGTAAGTCATCTGTCCGCTTTTGAGCCAACCGCCGATGTCCTGGTAAAATGCCGGCATCAAGTGCATGTGGGAGGTCACAATATAGCCGCGCATGGCCACTTCGCGCATGATCATCATCATCAGATTGTTGGGACCGGGCAGGGGGGTGGTGGCGTTGTAGCCGGAAATCGAGCCGCAGTAGATAATCCGCCCGCCTGAATTCATTTGATGCAGAACCGCCTGCAGCATGTCGCCGCCGACATTTTCGAAATTGACGTCAATGCCGTTGGGGCAAGCGTCTGCGAGCGCCTTGTTGAGGTCTTGGGTTTTGTAGTTGAACGCTGCGTCGAAGCCAATCTCATCGGTCAGATAAGCGACTTTTTCGTCGGAGCCGGCGCTGCCGACCACCCGGCAACCTTTGATTTTAGCCATTTGCCCGGCAATCGCCCCCACCGCACCCGCGGCGGCCGAGACGTAGAAAGTTTCACCTGATTTCGGCACGCCGATTTCGGTCAACCCGGCATAGGCCGTGAGCCCTGGCATGCCCAATACGCCCAAAAAGGCCGACAAGGGCGCCAATGACGGGTCAATTTTGATGGGGTCGGCGCCATCATTCAATTTATCGCCGGGACGGATGAAATATTCCTGCCAGCCGTTCTGATTGAGCACAATATCGCCTTCAGAAAAATCGCCGTGTTTGGATTGAATCACTTGTCCGACCGCGCCGCCGCCCATGGGGCCGCCGATCGGGAAGGGCGGGATGTAAGAGCCACTGAAGTCGTTCATGCGCCCCCGCATATAGGGATCGACCGACATGTAAATGTTGCGCACCAGCATTTCGCCGTCGCCTGCTTCGGGCACCGGTGCTCCGGCGATCTGAAAGTCACTATTTTTCGGAAAGCCATTAGGTCGGGCGGCGAGCTGAACTTGGCGATTGGTTTCGGTCATGGTGATGGGCTCCGTTGGCATTAATGAGAAGCGGGAAAATAGCGGGCTGGATTGACAAGGGCAAGGGCCTCCCCCTAAACAACAGCCATGACTGAGTATACACATAAGGAAATACGGTGACTGCAATGCTCACACCTCCCGTCGTGCGCTTTGCGCCCAGCCCCACCGGCTCGCTACATGTTGGCAATCTGCGCGGCGCGCTGATCAACTGGCTGTACGCCAAGTCGGCCGGCGGATCGTTTATTTTGCGCATGGACGACACCGATGCCGAACGTTCGACCACGGCTTTTGCTGATGGCATCGAAGCAGATTTGCGTTGGCTTGGCCTCGACTGGGAATTGCTGGTGCGTCAGTCAAACCGGACTGAAAGCCACAACGCCGCCATAGACCGGTTGCGCGCCATGGGCCGAATTTATGCCTGCTATGAAACCCCTGAAGAACTCACCACCAAGCGCGGGCTTCAGTTGGCCCAAGGCAAGCCGCCGGTGTACGACCGCGCGGGTCTCAACCTCAGCGATGACGAACGCGCTAAACTCGAAGCCGACGGACATAATCCCCATTGGCGGTTTTTGCTCGGTCAGGAAGAAGTGCGTTGGGATGATTTGATACGTGGTCAGGTGCACTACGACGCGGGCAGCCTTAGCGACCCGGTGGTCATTCGGAGCGACGGCACGCCGCTCTATATGCTGCCATCGGTTGTGGACGATATGGAAATGGGGGTCACGCATGTCATTCGCGGCGAAGATCATGTGGCCAACACCGCCGAGCAGGTGCAAATATTCCAAGCGCTCGATGGCGACGTCCCTGTGTTTGGGCATTTTCCTTTGCTCGCCGGGTCGGAAGGTGAAGGCTTGTCGAAGCGCCTTGGCTCGCTCGCGTTAAAGGATTTGCGGGACGAGGGGTTCGAGCCCATGGCGCTCATGAGTTTGGTCGCGCGCCTCGGCACCTCGGACAACATTGAGCCGGTCGCTGATTTAAGCGAGCTTGTAAGCACATTTGACATCAGCCACTTTAGCCGCGGGACTGCCAAATTCGACCCGCGCGAACTACGGCGCTTAAACGGCAAACTTTTGCACGACACGCCATTTGATCAGGTGGTCGCCCGGCTTGGCGATCTTGGTCTCGGGGAAGCCGACGAAGCGTTTTGGAACACGGTGCGCCCTAATTTGGAGCTTTTGCCTGACTCTCTGATTTTGTGGAAGGTGATCCATGGGCCGATTAAGCCAGTGTGTGATGACCTCGATTTCACCCAAAAAGCAGCGGACCTATTGCCCGCTGCGCCGTGGGATATCGACACCTGGAAGCAGTGGACTGCAGCGGTTAAGGACGCGACCGGCGCCAAGGGCAAGGTCTTGTTCCTGCCGCTTCGTTTAGCTTTGACCGGGCTCGATCATGGACCCGAAATGAAGAATCTGCTACCCCTCATCGGCCCTGAACGGGCCAAAGCGCGCCTCCGGGGGGAGGCGGCCTAACAACCACCTAGATCGATTATGGACCTGGTTCTTTACAACACCGCGGCACGGCAAAAGCAGACATTCGTGCCCCTCGATCCCGATCACGTACGCCTATACGTATGCGGACCGACGGTCTATGACCTCGCGCACATTGGCAATGCGCGTCCGGTGATCGTGTTCGATCTGTTGACCCGGTTGCTGCGGCGGCTTTATCCGCGTGTGACTTATGTGCGCAACATCACCGACGTTGACGATAAAATTAATGCGGCGGCGGCCGCGCGCGGCGAGAGCCTTCGCGACCTGACCGAGCGTACGGCAGCGCTGTTCCACGAAGACATGGCGGCCCTCAATACCGAGCCACCAGACTTTGAGCCGCGCGCCACCGAACATATCGCCCAGATGATCCGCATGATCGAAACGTTGATTGAGAAAGAACACGCTTACGTGGCCGACGGTCATGTTTTGTTCAGCGTGTCGACTTTGCCCAACTACGGCGCGCTCTCGGGCCGCAATATGGACGAGATGATCGCCGGCGCGCGGGTCGAGGTCGCAGCCTACAAACAAGCCCCGGCTGATTTCGTCCTATGGAAGCCGTCGTCTGACGATCTACCGGGTTGGGAAAGTCCGTGGGGCCGGGGGCGGCCGGGCTGGCACATCGAATGCTCGGCGATGAGTGAGGAGATTTTGGGCCCGTCGTTTGATATTCACGGCGGCGGCCACGATCTGATCTTTCCCCACCATGAGAACGAGATTGCCCAAAGCCATGGTGCCAATGGCACCGGCACTTTCGCCCAAGTGTGGATGCACAACGGGTTTGTCATTGTTGAAGGCGAGAAGATGTCCAAGTCCCTCGGTAACTTCCGCACCGTGCAAGATCTATTGGCTGAGGCACCGGGCGAAGCGCTCCGTTTCAATATGCTCAGCACCCACTATCGCCAGCCGCTGGATTGGACATCAGAGGGGGTCGCGCGCGCCAAGCAAGCCGTGGATCGCCTGTATACTGCGCTGCGGCGTTTGGCCGACATAGAAGTTACGCCGACGCCGGAGAATGTTCCGCAAGGGATATTGGCTGCGCTTTTCGATGATTTAAACTCGCCCAAGGCCATTGCCGAATTGCACGCGCTCGCGGGCGATGCCAACAAAGCCGAAGACCCGGCCTTGCGAGCCAAGCTGAAAGCGGCGCTGCTGGCAACCGGGGACCTGATGGGCATTCTGCAACAAGACCCAGAGAATTGGTTCGGTGATCTTGGCAATACAGGCCTGGAGGCTGCGAAAATAGAAGCTATGATCGCCCGGCGCGCCCAAGCCCGGAAGAACCGGGATTTTGCCGCTGCCGACCAGGTGCGGGATGATTTGCTCGCGCAAGGCATCGTGTTGGAAGACGGGCCATCGGGCACCACGTGGAAGAAAATGTCATGAGCCGCGAACGGGTATATCTATTTGACACCACCCTGCGCGACGGGGCGCAAACCCAAGGCGTCGACTTTGGGGTTGAGGATAAGCGTCTGATCGCTGAAGCGCTCGACCGCCTGGGGGTGGATTACGTGGAGGGCGGCTGGCCCGGCGCGAACCCCACCGATACTGCTTTTTTTGGCGATCCGCCCAAATTTAAGCATGCGCGCTTGGCGGCTTTCGGCATGACCAAGCGGGTCGGGCGCAGCGCCGAGAACGATCCTGGCCTGGCGGCATTGTTCGATGGCCAGTCGGACGCCGTGGTGCTGGTTGGCAAGACCTGGGATTTTCACGCGGTCGAGATGCTGGGTTTGAGCCTCGACGAGAATCTCGATCTCATTCGCGACAGCGTGGAGGCCGTCATCAAGCACAAGCGCGAGGCTATGTTCGACGCCGAGCATTTTTTTGACGGCTATAAATCGAACCCTGATTTTGCCCTGGCGAGCATCAAAGCAGCGTATGACGGCGGCGCCCGCTGGGTTGTGCTGTGCGACACCAACGGCGGCGCGCTGCCCGAAGAGATTGAAGCGATCGTGACGGAAGTTCTCAAAGTCGTTCCGGGGGTTCACTTGGGCATTCATGCCCATAACGATATGGATCTGGCCGCCGCCAACAGCCTGGCCGCCGTGCGCGCGGGCGCGCGGCAAATTCAAGGCAGCCTCAACGGCCTGGGCGAGCGCTGTGGTAATGCCAACTTGGCGTCGATCATCCCGACCCTGCATTTGAAAGACGGCTACCGCGACAAATACGAAACCGGGATTACCGACGCGTCCCTCGGTCACCTGACGCAAGTGTCACGCCTGCTGGACGAGCTGCTCGCACGGGCGCCTGACAGGAACGCGCCCTATGTGGGCACAGCGGCATTTGCGCACAAAGGCGGGCTGCACGTCTCAGCCGTCGAGAAAAACCCTCAAAGTTACGAGCACATCGCGCCCGAACTGGTCGGCAACGTGCGTCATATTCTGGTGTCCGATCAAAGCGGGCGCTCCAACATTTTGGCGCGCCTGCGCGAAATCGGGCTCGACGTGGACCCGAAAGATGCGAAAGTCGGGCGGCTGTTGGAAGACGTCAAGGAACGTGAGTTCCAGGGCTTGTCCTACGATGGCGCCGAGGCGAGCTTCGAGTTGCTGGCGCGCCGCGCGTTGGGCGGGGTGCCTGAATATTTCCGCGTCGAAAGCTTCCGCACCCTGGTAGAACGCCGCCACAATGCCCGCGGCGAACTGGTGACCACCTCCGAAGCCACCACGAAACTGAATGTGGATGGCGCGTTGATCCTGTCCGTGGGCGAGGGCAATGGTCCGGTGAATGCGCTCGACAATGCGCTCCGGAAAGACGTCGGCAAATACACCGACTATTTGACCGATATCGAGCTGGTCGATTTCAAGGTTCGCATCCTCACCCAAGAGGGCACGGGCGCGGTCACCCGGGTGATGATCGAGTGCATGGATGGGGCCGGCGCGCGCTGGTCCACGGTTGGCGTCTCGCCTAACATTGTCGATGCGGCGTTTGAAGCGCTGTTCGACAGCTTCACCTATAAGCTCTTCCGCGACGGCGCCCCGCCGGGCGCGTTTTAGGTCCGTCGGAGACGACACAATGGCGGGCACGGACAGCACCCGGCCATCGGCTCGCGGCGGCCCGGCGATTATTTTGGTGAAACCCCAACTGGGCGAAAATATCGGTGCGACCGCCCGCGCCATGCTGAACTTTGGTCTGACCGACCTGCGATTGGTCAAGCCTCGCGACGGCTGGCCAAATCCGACGGCGGAGGCGACCGCGTCCCGCGCCGATGCGGTCCTGGAAGCGGCGCACGTGTTTGCGACCACCGAAGACGCGATCTCGGGCCTTCACCATGTACTGGCGGTTACTGCGCGTGAGCGCGACAGCCTCAAAGAAGTGGTCGACCCCCGCACTGCCGCCACCCGCATGCGATCATGGGCCCAAGCCGGGCAGGGGGCGGGGCTGCTGTTCGGGCCGGAGCGCGCGGGGCTCCATAACGACGATGTGGCCTTGGCCGATACGGTGTTAACCGTGCCTGCCAATCCGGCGTTTTCATCTTTAAACTTGGCCCAGGCGGTGTTGCTCATTGCCTACGAATGGTCGCAAACGGCCGCAGAAGGCACGGACGACGCCTTTCCGCTGCCGGACACCGACTATGGCCCCCCCGCCACCAAGGACCAGATGGTGCGCCTATTCGAGCATTTGGAAGACGAACTGGAGGCCGGGCGCTTCTTTTGGCCGCCCGAGCGCCGCCCCAGCATGGCGCAAAACCTGCGTAATATGCTCCAGCGCTATGGCATGACCGAGCAGGATGTGCGCACCGTTCGTGGCATGATCCGGGCGCTGGTGCGCGGGCGATCCGGGGAAACCGGCGAAAATCAGGATTAGAAGCCTAAGATCAAGCGTTTAGCGCTGCCCACCTTCCCGTTTGACAAGCGCGCCCGTGCCAGTATATTACGCCTCCTGATCGGGGTTTGCGCTCGCGCGCCCCGACCATGCTTTTCTGACACATTATTGACGAGCGGACAGCTGAATGACCAAGCGGCTTCAATCTAAATACAAGATCAACCGGCGTCTCGGCGAAAACCTGTGGGGGCGGCCCAAAAGCCCGGTTAATCAGCGCGATTATGGCCCCGGCCAGCATGGCCAGCGGCGCCGTCAGAAGCTGTCTGACTTCGGCATTCAGTTGCGTGCCAAACAGTTGCTCAAGGGCTATTACGGCGAGATCACCGAGAAGCAGTTCCGCCGTACTTACGACGAGGCCGTGCGCCGCCGGGGTGACACCGGCGAGAACTTGATCGGCCTCTTGGAGCATCGCCTGGACGCGGTCGTCTACCGCATGAAGTTTGTGCCCACCGTGTTTGCCGCCCGCCAGTTCGTGAGCCACGGCCATGTGCGGGTCAACGGAAAGAAAGTCGATATCCCCAGCTACCGGGTGTCCGAGGGCGATGTCATCGAAGTGAAAGACAAATCGAAGACCATGGCGCTGGTGCTGGAAGCCAGCCAATTGCCCGAGCGCGACGTGCCCGACTACATGGAGGTCGATCACGACCGCATGAAAGGCACTTTCATCCGCACGCCCAAATTGGTCGACGTGCCCTACCCGGTGCAGATGGAGCCCAATCTGGTGATCGAGTACTACTCGCGCTAAACCGAATTCGGTTCCCTTATCGGAAACTCATCATTCGAAAAGACGACGGCCCCGCCTTACCAGCGGGGCCGCTTTCGTTTGGGAAAGCGGTCGTCGGCCGGGGGCGAACATTCAATCCGCTGACATTATTAGGCCGCAATTCTTTGATTGTATTGATGGCTTGACCACACCCCTATACCGTGATGCCCATGAAAAAAATCGTAGTCATAATCGCCTATTTCTTGTTCGTCATAACAATCACGCCTGTGATGGCCGCCGACTCCGAAGAAAATACGAGTGAAGCTGGTCCCTGACTGACTTTTGGACCTCAAGTCTCAGTTTACTGAGGTTTTTCGTGACGTTGATTCCCAATTTCTAGCTAAGCCGACTTTGCACCTTACTATACTCCCATATCAGTTGAAATAAGTCCAAAATATAACCTATATGGGCATATATAACAACCGAAACGGGTATATCAACCGTTATGGAATCACAAAACGTGAAATTTCTATTCTATCACCCTAAACGGCAACGGCCCCACCTATAAGGCAGGGACGCTTCGTTTCGCTGCCGAAAAGAGGGGGAGAGGTGCGATCCCCTAGAGGTGTACCACTTCGGATTGGTAGAGCCATTCGACCGACACGCCACCCATTTTATTGATCTGGTGAATGCGGGCGCCGTTGATGTGGGGCTTTAGGGACGCGACCATGTGGAACATGTTGGCCATGAGGCCGGATTCCCTGAGCACCGTACCTGCCTTGTAAGCCAAGGTCATGGCGGCGTGGGGCACGTCGGGTGCGCTGTAGTCCAATTGGGTGCCGAGCTTCTTCTTCATCTCGGTGATCGAGCCCTCAATGTGCGCATCCGGCATGGGAGGGCCGATATCGACCACGCCGGCCCTGATGGGATAGCGCCCGTCTTCCAGGGACCAAAGCTCGAACTCAAACACAAAGCGTCCCATTTCTTTTGCCTTGGAC
>JAPYRI010000066.1 GCA_029941135.1 Alphaproteobacteria bacterium
CGCCTTCCTTGCACAAGCGCGGCCAAGGTGTGATCAAAGGCATTCGGAACGGCAGTTCAGGTGCCGGCAATCATCGGGTCGTGCTCGACCTAGCTGGACCCGCACTGGTGCAGAACAATTTCATGCTCAACCCCGACGATGGTTACCCCTGGCTGTTCGTCCTCGATCTAAGCCGGACCAGCCGGGCAGCGTTCCAAACGGCACGGAACGGCATTGTGGCAGCACCTGCGTCGCAGATGGCGAGAGCGCCCACCTTTTCATCTTTGCGGCCTGATGAAATTGTTGCAGCGCCCGCGGTTGCACCCTTGTTCCCGCCCTTGCAACCAGGACCACGGACAATAATAGCCGAGGATACGTCGGGTGCTGTTTTCTTGCCAGAGCAGCCAATGGGTGAGCTGGTGATTGAGCCCGCACAGGCCGACGGATTGTCAGACTTCTCGTTCGGTAGCCTACAGCGCAAGATCGCCGTCTTCGATCCGGCGGGCCGCCATCTGATTCGGCCTATGGTACGCCGAGTCCCGGGCCTCACCGCCAAGGGCTCCTACTATTTTTCGTCGGGTGTGCTGTTACAAAAAAACGACGGCGCGGGCGTTCGTGAGAAAGATTTTCGCCTTTTGCAAGCGCAGAACGTCTTCGAGGCCGAGTTCAGTTACCGAATTTCGCAAGGCCTTTCGGTCACCAGCGTCAATCATTTCCAATATGACGCGGTCTATCACATCGAAAACGCTCAAGGATTGTTTGCAGATAAGGTCGATCGGGAGTTTGAATATTACGACGATTTCGACCGCATCGCGCGCGAGCTCTATGTCTCCTACCGGACCCCCAAAACGGACTTGGTGGTCGGCAAACAACAAATCGCCTGGGGCAAAATGGATGGCCGCTTCATCGACGTCATCAACTCCATGGATCAGCGCGAGTCGGTTCAACTTGAATCCGGCGATTACGAACGCCGCCGGCTGCCGCTGTGGATGGTCAATGGCACTTACTATTTCGAGAACGCGTCGATCAACCTGCTGTGGATCCCAGACCACGCCGAGAACATTAATCCGGTTTACGGTTCTCCCTGGCTTTCGCCGCTAGTGCCTCCTATCGATCAGACGGCCCGCTCCAATAGCGCACTCCTAGCAGGCGAAATCGACGCCTTTGGTGACAGTCTACTGTTGAAAAACGACCCTGATTGGCAAGATTTTGGCGACCATCAGTTCGCTGCGCGCTTAGACAGTGCCATTGGAAAACTAACTTGGGGCGTGATTTATTTTTACGCCTGGGAGCGCAATGCATCCAACGTCGTGGTCGGCAGTTTCATGAGTGGTGCCAACCCTCAATTGATTTTCAGGCCGAATTTTAGTCGGCTCCATCATTTCGGCTTTACTTCTGATTACGCGTGGACCGCGTCGTCTGTGCCTGTTGTTGGAAGTCTTCCCATGGTCTTACGGGTGGAAGCGCTGTACACCACCGGGGTCAGATTTGCCGACGCGAACCGTCAGGCTGACGCGCGCGCGGGCAACATGAACAAGGGCCTTAGTGAGCACAATACATTGCGAGCGGCAGTCGCGCTCGAACTCGCGCTGCCCGACAATTTATCGGTCAGTTTCCAGCCGTCATTCTACATGACACAGAACTGGAACAATGGACTGGGTTCAGGGTTCGGCGGTGCAGTCGGCGACAAATGGGCTTTGGCGCCCGTGTTGTTCGCGCAAAAACCGATACGCGCGACCCGTGATCGGCTTAAAATATCAGGAACCGTTACACCTTACCTCAGTTGGCCGAACAAGGGTTTTCAAGGCGCTAAATTCAGGGCCACGGCGTCCTACGAGTTGTCTCAGTACATGCGATCTAAAATTACGTTCACCACCTATTCGGGCGGCGACAACGACGATCTATTTGGGCAATACGGCGATTACGACAACATCGGAATCGAATTTAGTTATGATTTTTGATTCTAGACATTCACAAACCTACGCATTTAATGAAAGAATGATCTTAGGAGGGTCCGGTGAGAACTAGAATATCGGCATTGATCCTTCTTGCGTGCGGACTGGGTTTCACGCTCTCCGCAAATGCGGCTGATCGCACGTGGCGCACGCTTGAACAATTGACCGCAGCAGAAAAAGAAATCATCGATATCCGCACGGTGCCGCCTCGCACGCCGGAGAAATCCTACCTGCCGGAAGAGCCTTATCCGTTCAGCGCCCCGTTCGATGCCGAAGAAATTGGCTACAGGCTGATGAATTTTACCCATATGGCGCGTTGGTCCCACATTATGGCTGACGTGTACGGTAGCATCACCAAGTCCGGCTACATGAGCCAAGGCGCCATGTCCGGGCTGGCAAGTTACAACGGCAAACCCGGTCCCGAATTTCAGATCAACGCCGAACCGGGCGACGTCTATTCGGATCAGCTTTTTTATGTCACTTACCCGCCCAAGAACGAGGGCGAGCAGATGATGTGGAATTTGCGGCGAACCGGGCCCGAGCAGGCGACCAAACTTGACTACTTTATTTACTCGCCTTCGCTACGAAGGGTGCGACGCCAGCCGCCGCCCCGACGTGAAAGCCAGTTTCCCAACAGTGTGCAATCATTTGACGATGTGGCCGGACGCGAACCCTGGGAATTTACCTGGCGTTTTATTGGCGCAGACGTCATCTACAAAACCGTTCGATTTCCAAATAACCGGCCTAAAATGACTTTGATAAAACCAGATGGCAGTTTTTTTGAAGTCAACACTGCCGACCTTAAGATGATGGGCAACGAGTATCCCGGATATCGGAAAGATGGGGGAATTGATTGCTTCGTTGTCGTCGCCGAACCCCAGCGGGATTGGTTGCCCGACTACGGGGTCAGCCGGCTGATCTATTGGGTCGATCAAAAATACTTCTTCCCATTACGAATAGAGCAGTATGACAGCAACGGTATTTTAAAGACGGTCCAAGTCCGGTTCGGACAAAAAGAAAATGCCGCTTTGTCCGATGGCGAAGGTTATACCAACAATCAGTCGGTGTATTGGGATTCGAAGATTGACCTTACCGCCTATAGTGTCCACGACGGCCACCAGGTGAGGGGCTGGAGCGAAGATGAAATGACATTCTTCACCCCAGATTTTATGCGCCGGCGCTGGAGCACTCATCCGCGCAAATCCCTGGCTCTGATCGACAATCCTGAAGAATTCTACATGCGCCCTCTTCTTTATTTAGACCGCTTTCCGAACGAGCGTAAATTCCAGATCACAGCCGACATTGCTGCCCGTATTGCGGCGCAAAACGCGTCTGGCCGAATCGTTTTTGCTGACGAAGAGTGATGTTCAACGGCCCTTGAAGTTAGGAATACGGCGCTCTGACACCGCCTTAACACCTTCGGCAAAGTCTTCCGTTTCGCGTAACCGTTCTTGCACGTCGAGTTCGTGGTCGGTCGCTGCCGATACACGCGCAGGCAATCCAGCCCGCACGGTTGCGCGCGTTTCCATCACGCCGAGGGGCGACGAGGCCGCCATTTCAGCCGCGAGTTCAATCGCTTTTTCACGCACTTCGTCTTGGGCGACCAGCAGGTCGGCGAGTCCCATTTGCACGGCCTCCTCACCTTTCACCCGGCGGCTGGTGTAGAACATCAACGCCGCGTTTTGTTGACCGATCAGAGCCGGCAGGGTTTCGGTAAGACCAAAACCAGGATGAAATCCGAGACGCGTGAAGTTGGCGCTGAAGCGCGCTTCGGCACAGGTCACGCGAAAATCGGGCACGAGAGCGAGGCCCAAACCCCCGCCAATGGCAGCGCCTTGAATGGCACCGACAATCGGTTTCTTGCTGCTGAAGAGGCGCACTGCCTGCTGATACAAGTGTCCGGCTCTGAGAGGCTGGGAGCCATCGCTGTCGGCACTGCCATCGTTGGGGTCATTGGCATTGAAGTCGGCACCGGCACAAAACGATTTGCCTTGAGCAGCTAATACTAGAACGCGGCAATTGTCGTCTGCGTCCAAGGCATCAAACGCTTCGGCGATGCTCGCAATCAGCGCCATGTTAAAAAAGTTGTGCGGCGGGCGCTGAATTTCGACCACTGCCACATGACTGTCCAGTTCGACTCCGATATCGCCAAAAGTGCCGTACGCCGCCATAATTCTCCCCTATCCTACTAACTGCTGGTACTCAGATATATTGCCGCCGCGTCACGCGTCCGGCGCCGGTCGCGCGCGCTGGTTATAAAGCAGTTTGCGCAATTTGGCCTGCTCTTCTTCGGACATATTATCAAGATCCATGGCAAACTCGCTGCCGACGGCCATACCCTTTTGCACCGCCGGCCGTTCACCAAGTTCGTCGATCCAGCGCTTCACATGTTTGAACTCGTTGATGTCTTGACCTTGGCTTTCCCATAAAACAGCCCATGGGTAACTTATCATGTCGGCAATAGTGTAGGCGTCCCCTGCAAGATAGGGATGCGCGTAAAGTTGATTGTTCATTACACCGAAAAGACGGTTCACCTCATCGCCAAAGCGATTCAGCGCATAGGTTTGGTCCCCTTGCCGGTCTTTGAGGCGCCGGAAATGTCCGCACTCACCTGATTTGGGGCCTTGGTTGGCCATTTGCCACATCACCCATTGATTGACGTCATACTTTTCACGCGGTGTCTGAGGCCAAAATTTGCCTTCTTTTTCAGCGATGTACATCATCATTGAGCCGGACTCGAAAATGGAGATCGGGTCGCCACCGCCCAAAGGATCGTGATCCACTAATGCCGGCATGCGATTGTTGGGCGAAATTGCCAGAAACTCATCGGTGAACTGGTCACCGACCCCAATGGCACACGGAATCATGTTGTATTCAGTCCCGCATTCCTCAAGCAAAATAGTGACCTTTTTGCCGTTCGGCGTCGGCCAATAGTGAATGTCCATCATTGCAATTTCTCCCTTTCAATTAAATTGAGACTTTCCCGCTTCGGCTATGAAAAAAGAAAACCAGACCCGCCACAAAATTCGCAATCACGTCGCGTTGTATATAGGCGTGAAAACTTCGACAAAATTTGCCGGTTCTGACACCATCGGATGCCAGTTCAAAGAAGCATCACCCTGGGCCGCTGCCTGACGCGCATGGCCAATCAAAGCACTGGCGCCGGCCATAGTTCGATGGACAGTGAAGATTATAATGAGGGCGAAAAGCGAGAACAAACCGACGACGATGCCGGCCATTACTTTATTGAGCCGAGCGGCAACCAAATAACTTGCCACCAGGAAAGCGAACAATACGGACACGTAATTCATCGTCGCAACGCCGAGAAGTTCCATCATTTCTTTAAACAAATGGGCCGTTTCGTATTCGCTCATAATTTTCCCCTCGATCAACGATAACCGTCAATCACCGGCACCCGCGGGAGCCGCCACCAGAACCCGTCGCACAGTGCTTTCATTTCGTCGTCCAACTGCAATCCAACGCCTGCTATGTTTGCGTCCAACTGATCGGGACGGGTTGCACCGATAATTGCCGACGTGATACCGGGCTGAGCCAAAGTCCAAGCAACTGCGACCGACACGGGTGACAGGTCCCTTTCTGAGGCTGCGTCTGCAAGCTCGCGGGCGATTCCCAACTTAACGTCTTCCCAATAGCGCTTTTGATAAACTTTGCCGGCCCCAGGCAAGTTGAAGCGACTGCCTTCGTCGATGTATTGCCCAACTTTGTACTTGCCGGATAACACGCCACCGGCAAGTGGGTTGTACACAATCACGCCGACTTTCGACGCCCGGCACAAGGGCAGGAGCTCGGTCTCGATTTCCCGATACAGCATATTGTAGCGTGGTTGCACGGTTTCATAACGGGCGAAGTCAGATTTAGCCGCAACGCCATTGGCCTCGGCCAGCTGCCAGGCCGGATAATTGGAACACCCTGTGTACCTGACCTTACCGGCTCGTACTAAATCATCGAGCGCACCCATTGTCTCATCAATGGGCGTGTGCGCGTCAACGAAGTGGGTTTGGTAAAGATCGATAACATCGGTTTGAAGACGGCGCAGGCTGTTCTCGACCGCACGCTGAATATTGTAGCGGCTGAGGCCTTGATCGTTGACGGTTGGTCCCATGGCGCCGCGGCATTTAGTCGCGAGAAAAATTTTATCTCGTACACCACGATCTTTCATCCAACGGCCGATGATCGCTTCGGTGTCCCCTACTTTGTCGGCGCCGCCGCCCAGCGGGTAAACGTCGGCAGTGTCAACAAAATCAATACTGGCTTCATAGGCTTTGTCGAGAATAGCAAACGATGTTTTTTCGTCGCATTGCTCGCCAAATGTCATCGTGCCAAGACATAAAGCTGGAACCCGCACGCCCGTACGGCCAAGTGGTCTCAGATTCATTTTTATCCCCCCGGTACGCTATTTCTCGATTAGGATGACGGGCCGCGCTAGATAACGCAACAATCAGTAGCTGAGTGGCCAAAACCCTGCGATTTGTGCAGGTATTATGAGGCGCATTGTAAGCGCATACACGAACTGAAATTCGGTGAAAGTGTTAATTATATTCAATATAGAGTGGCCATTGTGCTAGTAAAAATTCATCAATCAAGGGATACCGGGATCCCATAAAGACATGAACCGTCGACCACATACTTCTGTCGTCCGCTAACCATCGCAATATTGACGATCATTGCCGTCATGACGGTTTGGGAGCTGGTGCTGGAAGATCGTGTCCACTCAGCTATATTCGGTCACGCCTTTCCGTTAGCCACAGGCGAGCGCTGGGCTGAGATTTTGGCGGTCATTCTGGCTATCTTCGTATCGGTGGTGGTTCTATTTATTTTTAGATCCCGTGCCGATAAAACTGAACAAGATGGTTTGCGCCTCAACCAAGCCCGTCTCGCCCGCGCCCAAAAGCAAGCAGAAACGGCGAACCAAGCAAAGTCTGAGTTTTTGTCCAGCATGAGTCATGAATTGCGGACGCCGATGAACGCGATTCTCGGTTTTGCACAATTATTGGAACAGGACAAATCTGGTGCATTAAGCGAAACTCATTCCAGTTTCGTCGAAGAGATATTGCGGTCAGGCCACCACATGATGGAATTGATCAATGGAGTTCTCGATTTGGCCAAGATCGAAAGCGGCCGCATGGCTTATAACATCGAAGAATTTGAACCCCGAATACTGATAAATAGATGTTTAAAAATGGTGAAAGCCTCAGCAGATCAGGAAGGCGTTGAGATCAAGAGGCGATTCCCAGAAGGTGCTCTTCCAGAGATTCGAGTGGACAATTTACGCTTTTCGGAGGCGATGCTTAATTTGCTGTCGAACGCCATCAAGTACAATCGTCCCGGCGGGGAGGTAATCGTCGAATGCAAAAATGGTGATGATCGGGAAATTCGTATTACGGCGTCGGACAATGGCGCGGGCCTTCCTGACGAGATGCAAGGGAAAGTTTTCGAACCATTTGATCGTTTGGGCGCCGAAACTTCGGACATTCCCGGCACTGGTATTGGCCTAACCGTCACCAAACAATTGATCGAGGGCATGCAAGGCAGGGTCGGATTTGAAAGCATTGTCGGTGAAGGCTCGACGTTCTGGATTGATCTTCCTGTGGCGAACCCTTTAATTGACGCGGAAGAGACTACGAATTGATCGACCCTATTCACGAGCGCTCGAATATCCCCTAATATTTGGTTATCTATTTTTCAGGGAGGAAGAAAATATGTCAGAAGAAATTTTTTATCCAAGTGACGGCTTGAAGTGCGCCGCAGATTTGTATTTGCCCGAAGGCGCAGCGCCAGACGGCGGCTGGCCGGGCTTGGTCCTTGGGCATGGATTTTCGTTGGTCAAATCAATGCTGGTGTCGCAAGCGACTTATTTCCAAGAAGCGGGTTTTGCCGTACTGGCGATCGACTACCGCACGTTTGGTAATTCCGAGGGCGAGATACGCGGTCAACTTTTTCCGCTCAAAATGGTCGATGATTACCGCAACGCCATCAGCTATATGGAAGCCCGTGATGACGTCAACGCCGACCGCATCGGCATTTGGGGCACAAGTTTTGCCGGCGCGCTGGCGACCTATGTGGCGGCAGTGGACCGGCGTGTGAAGGCGACGGTATCCCAAGTCCCCGTGACTGACGGCCATATCTGGATGAAACTGCAGCGCAACCGTACTGACTGGGTACATCTGCTTGATGCCATCGACGCCGACCGGGCCAAACGATTGGCCGGTGAGCCCGGTGATCGTATGCCCGTCGTGGCACCACCGGGAGACATTTGCGGTATACCCGGCGACGAAGGCATTCGCGACTTTTTCGCCGGCGCCAAAACGTTGTTCCCGACCTGGTCCGACACACTCACTTTGGAATCGGTCGAAAAGATCATCGAGTTCAGCCCCTTAAACATGGTCGATCGGATTTCACCCCGACCGTATATGATCGTCAGCACATCTGGTTACGACATCATACATCCCGCCGACACGGTAGCGGATTTGTACAAACGTGCGAGAGATCCGAAGTGCATTGAATGGTTGCCGTACGATCAAACCGGCCTCTATTTAGACCCGGGCATGACCGAAGCACATGAAGTTGCCGCCAGATTTTTTACCGAGCACTTGATGAAAGGGTTGTCGAATCGGGCGCAGCGGGCAGCCTAAAGGGCACGGAGCTCGAAATAGGGTAGTAAGCCTGTCGCCGGGTGGCAATTTACGTACTCATTTTCGAGCTCACCAGACTTGAGAATAAAGACTTCGACCCAAACATGCATCTGGGGCTCGAACAATTTGTTCTCAAACATTTCGAGAAAGGTTCTATGCACGGCCAGGTGGGTCGGCTGGGTGCGCGCCGCGTGCTCGATGTGTCCGAGTGACAACAAAAATGCGAACTGGGACCGCCGCTCCACTGGGGTCCCGTGATCAACGTCCTGCTCGTGGCAATCGCGGATCGTTATGCAACCGGATTCGGCCGGATTGTCCCCCAGGAACCCAACCCACTCGGTGACCACAGGCTCCATTTTTTCGTTCCAAATACGCCGTTCCTCGGCCCCGCAGTCTGCCCAGCCCTGACCTTCGCGAATGAAACATATATTGTCCGGCGTGATCACAGACAAGCGACGGCCTATGGTGTCGCGCACCTGCGGCGCATCCAGTACATCGCGCGCAGCGGCGAAATCATCGTGTTTAGAGGCCGCCAGACGATCGCGATAGCCGCCCCAATAGCCAAACTTGTCGCAGGGTGCGAGCTTGAGAAAATTGCCCGAACCGGCCTTGCGGTCGCCCGCACCGCCGAATTGAAACCGGTCTTTGTCGGGCATCAGTACTTCACGCCAGAAACCCAGTTCTTGTTCCGGATCCTGCGGCAGACCAGCCCACCATGCCGCCACTTCTGGCTGCGCGGCCCAGGCCCGGTAGCTCTCAATATCGAGCCAGTAGGCCATAAATATATCATTATGATATCCGCTCGCATCGACACTGTGTGAGCGCTCGATAAAACTCGTATTTCCTGACGCTAAATGATCTCGCAACGCGGCAACATGGGGGGCCGCCATATTCGGGTCACGTGATTGAACACCGAACAGGGCAAACACCACATAGCGTACATTGTCAGGTACGCATACCACCCGGCCAGTGATTGTCGTGTCTTTGGTATCTATGAATTTATCCATGATCTGACCTT
The DNA here is from genome assembly GCA_029941135.1 of Alphaproteobacteria bacterium. Lineage (GTDB taxonomy): Bacteria > Pseudomonadota > Alphaproteobacteria > JAPYRI01 > JAPYRI01 > JAPYRI01. The sequence goes on from JAPYRI010000066.1 coordinate 9,606, forward strand.
CGGGTTAGTCGCCTGCGCGCGTCGCGCTAAATCAAATGGTAACAGAAAAGCCGACGCCATTGCGGGTCAGGCTTCTGCCGGGTAATCTTTGCCCAAATTCAACAGGGGGAGAACGCTATGTCCATGGTTCACATTATCGCAAAAATCATCGCTCGGCCTGGCAAACGGGACGAAGTTCTTGCGGCTTTTAATGCCAATCGGCTGACGGTTTTGGAAGAAGACGGTTGCATCGAGTATGGGGCCGCGATCGATGCCGAAGGGGTCGGCAAATTTCAAACTAAATTCGGCGATGATGCCATAATTGTGATTGAAAAATGGGAAAGCCTTGATGCGCTGATGGCCCATGCGGTATCGCCTCATATGAAAGAATACGCAGCCAAAACCAAGGATTTGTTGGCAGATCGGGCCATTCACGTATTGTCACCCGCGTGACAAAATCCATCAAGTCACCAGCGTGACAGAATCCGTCGAGTCACCAGCGTAAGGCAGAGCAAACAGTCCGTGTTGGAGCATTTCCAGCATGGTGTACAACAAGTCGGCATGATCGCTATCAGAAGCCCCCAGAGTTCCGTTGGGAAGGTTTAAAACCAGCATGGTAAATCCATGCACCAATGACCATGCCGCTATGGTTGCTGCTTTTAGTCTTTTTTCGTCCCCTTGGATCAACTCTTCGACTGTGTCCTCAAGTAGAGAGAACCCGACACCTTTTGCCGCAATTGAGTTATCGTCTTTACTCTGCAGCACCGACTGCCGACCGAACATGAGACGCAGCCGATGGGGATGGTTGAGGCCATATTCGACATAAGCCTTCCCCAATTCATGTAGCTTGGCCTTGGGATCAGATCGGCTTTCTTTCGCCACTCGTAAAGTATGGCCGAACTCTTCAAACGCCCGTATGGCGATTGCGCCCAGCAATGCTTTCTTGTTCAAAAAATGACGGTAGGGCGCGGTCTGCGACACACCGCACGCGCGGGCAATTTCACGCAGACTGATGGCTTCAGGCCCTTTTTGCGAAAGGATTTCCTCTCCCGCGTCAAGCAAAGCCGTCTTCAGATCGCCGTGATGATAAGTGTTTAACTTTTCAGATTTTTTCATGCTATCAAATATATGTTGTTGACAGTGTCAACTTATACAGCACATATACTGTGTCAACATGTTTGCAACGTTAAAACCGGGAGACCATTGATGAACCGGCAAACACCAGTAAATGCGGACACCGCCGCGAACGCGAGCAGGTCAACTCAGACTGAACCCTGGTTTGCACCCCTCGCCAAAAGTTTCCGCGAAGAAGTAGATACTTTTGCGACGATTGAAGGCGACTTACCGAAAGCTCTGACTGGAAACCTGTTTCGCAACGGTCCCGGATTGTTCGAAAGATCAGGAGTCCGTAAAGGCCATGTCCTGGATGGCGATGGCATGATCCGGGCGTATCAATTTACCGGCGATGGTATGCGGTTTCGCAACCGCTACGTGAGAACAGATAAGTTCGTCGAGGAAGAAACGGAAGATCGCTTTCTGAGGGAAACCTGGGGAACCAAAGCGCCGGGTAGCCTCTTCAAAAATCTGGGTGGCACCCGGTTGAAATCTCAAGCCGGTGTGACGGCAGTGTGGCGCGACGGACGGCTACTCGCTTTCGACGAGATCGGTTTGCCCTGGGAATTAGACCCCGACAACCTGGAAACGCGCGGCGAATATCAAGTGGGCCCAAAACTGCGAAACCCTGCCTACAAAGCGCACACAAAAATTGATTCGGTCAGTGGCGATTGGATTCTATTGCATGCAGCTTTTGGCCGAACAATGTCGCTCAGGGTTATCATTCATGACAAGCATGGTGACCTCAAAACCAACAGGGTTGTTGAAGCACCGCGGCAAACCTATATCCATGATTTTTTCGCGACCGAGAACTACATCATCGTCAATCTTCACGCTGCCGAATTTTCGCCGCTCGGGTTTCTCGCCGGTATGAAGACATTCACCGAGGCTCTCACTTGGGACCGCGACATTGGTAATCTGGTAATGGTGATTGACAAAAATGGGGACGGTGAATTGCGTATATACGAAGCTCCGGGTTCTTGGATGTGGCACGCCCTCAACGCATACGAAATTGGATCAGAAATCGTTTGTGATTTTGTCGGATATGACGAGCCTGATCATTTTTTGGGGTCAAACGCTGTGTTCAAAACAATAATGTCCGGTAAGGATGGGCAGGCGAACAGCCCCGGCACTCTGCGGCGCTGGCGCATCGATCTGGGGTCAAGTTCGCTTGATGAAACGATCATCGACGATGGTCACTTTGAATTTCCGATGATCGATCCGCGCGTGGCGACGCGGCAGCACAAGTGCGGTTACGTATCATCGTCATCGCAATCCGGCAGTTGGTGGCATGACGGTGTTGCCCGCATCGACATGAATACCGGCGAGAAGGAAAGCTTCCATTTTGGTGACAAACATTATGTGGGCGAACCGATTTTCGCAGTAAAACCCGGCGGTGACATAGATCAAGGGTGGGTATTGTGCGAAGTCTTTAATGGCAATTCCGGGCGAAATGGCCTTGCCGTGTTTGAGTCGGCGACAATTGGCCAGGGTCCTGTTGCGATCGCCTGGCTCGATCACTCTTTACCCATAAGTTTTCACGGAACGTGGGTTGAAGCGTAGATAATCGATTGACGCATCGATACAATCGTTAGATTCTATCGTAATCACATCCTGATTCTTTTATCCGCATGGGGTGCGCAAGTTGAGTAGCAACAAAATTTTGATTGTTGGAGCATCCGGCCTGGTTGGCTTTGAGGCCGTTCGACACTTCGAAGCAGCACCCGATTGGGACGTGGTGGCCGTATCGCGGCGCAAGCCGGAGGGACTGACGAGCGCGGTTCATGTGTCGGTTGACCTGATCGACACCGGCAAGTGCGCTGATGTGTTTAGCGCTATGGCCGATATTACACACGTCATGTATGCGGCGGTTTACGAGTTACCCGGCAATGTGGTTGCAGGTTGGAAAGCCAAAGAGCAAATGCAGACCAACCTCGCCATGATCCAGAACTTGTTTGACCCGCTCGAGAAAGTGGCCACCGGCTTAAAGCATGTGACTTTACTGCAAGGAACCAAGGCTTACGGTATTCACATTGAGCCCATGCCGGTGCCCGCGCGTGAACGTTGGCCGCGCCATAACCACGACAATTTTTATTGGCTGCAGCAGGACTATCTGTCCGAGAAACAGCGGGGCAAAGCATGGAACTGGACCATCCTGCGGCCGCAACTGGTATTCGGCGAGGCGATTAAGGGCAATTTGAATGTGCTTCCAGCGATGGGGGTATTTGCCGCGGTCGAGCGCGAAGCCGGTCGCGAGCTATGTTACCCGGGTGGACCCCCATTGATATTCGAAGCGACCGACACCGAATTGCTCGCCAACGCCATGGAGTGGGTTGCGACCACACCTGAGTGTGGCGGCGAGATTTTCAACATCGCCAACGGCGATGTGATGGCGCTGTCAAATCTATGGCCTACCTTAGCTGAATGCTTCGGCATGGAAGTGGGACCTCCGAAACAACTCTTGCTGTCCGAAGAGCTGCCCAAGCGTCAGGAGGAATGGGCTGCGATTGTCGAAAAGTACAACTTGGCTGCGCCCTCCTCCATCGCCGAATTTGTCGGCGACTCGGCGGAACTCACCGACTTTAGCATGGCCACCGAGCTAACCAGCCCGCCACCGGTTGTGGTGGTCAGCACTATCAAAGCACGTCAATTTGGCTTTCATGACTGCATTGATACAGAAGACATGCTGCGCAAATGGATGAAGCGCTACCAAGACGCAAGGTTGTTTCCGAAGTAATCTCGATAGCCACAAGGGTGGCTATGAAAGGGCGCTTGAACGTCGAGGGGCACTCGCCCCCGTAACCCCCTATACCCAAGCGTCGGTGTTCTTCCGGGACACCTCAATATTATAGGTGTCCGGGTCGGCTTTGCGGATGTGATCGGTGAAGGCGTCCATGGTGCCGGGCCAATTTGTCACCATGCGCTTATTGGGACCGGCACGGTAATAGTCATCACCGCCGCACTCGGCCTGCCACACTTCGACCTTTCCCAGAGACTCTTGCAGCGCGACGTTGAAGTCGTCCATAACATCCTTACGGATATCAATCCAGGCAAGCTTCTGGTCCTCCATCCGCCCGAGTTGCCGCATGATGTATTCGACCTGGCGCTCCAGCATCAGCAAGATGCAGCCTTGGTTGGTGTTGGGGCCATAGAGCATGAACAGATTGGGGAACCCGGTGGTCGACATGCCGAGGTAGGCCTGGGGCCCATCCTCCCACGCGTCCTTGATGTTCACGCCGTTCGATCCGGTGACCTCAACCGCCGCCAAATAGCGGGTGGTGCGGAAGCCGGTGGCGTAAATGATGACGTCGAACTCGCGGGCATTGCCCTCGGACACCACCCCGGTCGGCGTGACTTGGTCGATGTCCTCGGTCACCAGCTCCACATTGTCCTGGTTGAAGATTGGATAATATAATGTGGAGAACAGCGGCCGCTTGCAGCCGAACGGATGATGGGGGGTGAGCTTCTCGCGCAACTCCGGGTCGTTCACAAGGCTTAAGTTCTCCATCCCGGTATCTTCAATCTGGCTCAGTAATTCCTTATCGGTAAAGGTGCAGAGGCTGTTCCACACATCGTAAATCTCGTCCCGGTTCTTGGTGACCAAGCTCGGATCGGTGCAAAACTTTTCCAAAGTTTCTTGGGTGTGGGGCTTGTTTTCCTTGGGCACCACCCAGTTGGCCGTGCGTTGATAGAGCACAAGCTCGCCGACTTCCTTGGCAATCTCGGGCGTGAACTGAATGGCGCTCGCCGCCAAGCCGATGACCGCGACCCGCTTGTCTTTGAGGTCGATGTCGTGGTCCCAGCGCGCCGAATGAAAGAAATCGCCGCCAAAATCTTCGATCCCCGGAATGGTCGGCCACTTGAGGTGGTTGAACATGCCGAGGCAGCTCACCAACACCTGGCATTCAATGGTCTCAACGTCGCCCTCGCCCTTAACTGTGGTGATCCGCCACAGATCCGCGTCTTCGTCCCAAGTGGCGGTTTCGACCGTGGTGCCGAACTGCACATGGCGGCGCACATCGTATGTGTCGGCGCAATGATTGAGGTAGCCGAGAATTTCTTTTTGGCCCGCATAGGGTTGCGACCAGTCGTTCTTTTGTTCGAACGAGAACTGATAGAGGTGCGATTGCACGTCGCATTCCGCGCCCGGATAGGTGTTGTGGTACCAGGTGCCGCCGACGCCGGTGCCTTTTTCGAGAATGACGAAATCTTCGATCCCAGCCTTTTTCAGGTGGATCGCCATGCACAGCCCAGCAGAACCCGCCCCAATCAACACCAGGCGACGCCTGGTTACAGTGGTCTCAGTCATCCCTCATTCCCTCGCATAAAATTAGATAGCACCAATATAACAGATCGCAACACCGGCCTACAGGGATGAATACCTATCACAAACTAACGGCAATTATAACCAGATATTAAATACGTATACATAACCTGGAACCAAAGCTTGATTCTAGAACTTGCGACTTTGAGTAATCTCCGTCAATCTTTCGGCCGCAATCTAAATCAGCCTGCGAATGCAGGCCGCCGGTTATCCGGCGTAAGCCCTAGTGGTGCCTGAACGATGAGCCACACTCGTGGCTGTAAAGAGGGGAATCCGAGATGATAGAGCAAGAAACCACCGTCCAAACCGCCGATGGCACCCTGGACATGTTCGTGTGCCGCCCGGAGGAAGGCGGGCCGTTCCCGGCGGTGGTGCTTTATATGGACGCACCGGGCATCCGCGAAGAGCTGCGCGACATGGCGCGGCGCATCGGCACCATGGGCTATGTGGCGG
>JAPYRI010000067.1 GCA_029941135.1 Alphaproteobacteria bacterium
CACCGGCATTACCGGCGCGGGCATCGCCCATGGGCTCACCCAAACCGGCCGCCGGATATGGCTCGACCAGCAGTTCGTCGGCGGTCATTCGCACCTTCTATTCGACCCGCGACGGTTGCGCGCTGGCGTGGGAAGGTTTGCACGTGTGGCGGGACTGGCAGAATTTTCTCAAACCCGCTTCCATCGACCCGCTCGCCAATTTTGTCGAATGCCCGGCACTGGTTTTGCAGAACGGCGAACCCGATGGCCTCGATGCCGCCTGTCGTCATTTGCGCGACTTGGGTGTGCCGTGGGAACAGTGGAGCGCGGATAAACTGGCGGCGGAATTTCCTTCGCTCGACCGCCGTTGCTACGCGCCGCCGCGCCAGGCCGACGACCCCCTCTTCGGCGACCCCAATGGCGGCTATGTAACCGATCCGCAATTGGCCGCCCGCAATCTACAGCAGGCGGCTGAAGCGAATGGCGCATCGTTTCGGTTCAATGCTCGCATCACCGAAATTCGCACTGGCGATCATCGCGTGACCGGCATCACCTTGGACGATGGTAAGCAATTGGACGCTCCGGTGGTGGTAAACGCGGCCGGGCCGTATTCGTCAGAGCTCAACCGCATGGCCGGTGTCGATGGCGGTATGAGCATCCACACCCGCGCGCTCCGTCAAGAGGTGTGTCATCTGCCCCGGCCCGAAAACTTTTTGCCCGCCGCCGCATTGTCTGAACAGCGATTATCTGAACACCCATTGTCCGCACATAAGGGATTGATTGTCATTGACGCGGATGTGGGCACGTACTTCCGGACCGAGCAGCACGACGCGTTGTTTGTCGGCGGCATGGAGCCCGAGTGCGATCCGCTGGTGTGGGTGGACGAGACCCGGACACGTTGGATCGGAACCCGTCGCCCGTGTGGCAGAGCCAAGCTCTGCGCCAGGCGCTGCGACTGCCCGCCATGGGCATTCCGGGGCAGGCCCGGGGGGTCGTTGATATTTATGACGTGTCCGACGACTGGGCGCCGATCTACGACAAATCGGACCTGGATGGCTTCTATATGGCGGTCGGCACCAGCGGCAACCAGTTTAAGAACGGCCCCATCGCCGGGCAACTGATGGCGGATTTGATCGACGCGTGCGAGCAGGGTCATGACCACGACCAAACGCCGTATCAATTCCCCTTGCCCTATACCGGGCTCGTCTTGGACACTGGCGCCTTTTCCCGCCGCCGCGTGGCCAACGCCGAAAGCACAATGGGTGTGCTCGGGTAGTTAAACCGGCGACAGTATACAGTTTTATAATTAAAAGCTATATACTGTCGCCGGTTTAATAGGCCATGCGGACACCCATGACGAAGGCCAAGGTGTCCACGTCTTCGTCGTCATCGCGGGCGAAGTCGGCGGTATCGCCCATAAGCCGCGTCCAGGTCACGCCGATGTAGGGGGCGAAGCGATCGTGGATCTCATAGTGCAAACGCAGTCCGGCTTCGAACTCGGTCATGCCCTTGCCAATCTCTAATTCGCCCATGGTCTCGGTTGCGAGATCGATCTCGATCCGGGGCAGCAGCAGCAGGTGCTCGGTCAGGGGGATTTCGTTTTCAATCTCAAAATTTAGGGTGACGCCCCCTTTGTGGCTCACGAATACCGCGCCTTCGAGCTCAAAGCCATAGGCGGCGTCGCCCTCAAACCCGAGCACCGCATGGGTGCGGTGGGGGGTCGGCTGAATGTCCCGGCGCACGCCGGCTTGAATGAAGAAATCGGGCAATACCGCGTGGGCAACGAGCGCTTGCACATCCACTTGCTCATAGGCGCTGTCCGTCAAACTGTATTCGCCTTCGCTCTTCAACCACAGCCGATTTGACGCGCCGCCTGCCCAGGCCTCCACATCCCAAAGGGCGGTCTCCTCCTGGTCGGCGGCTTGAACCTCAAACCGATCAAGCGCGATCAAATAGGATTTTTGTACGTCCGACGTGTCGCTCACCTGCGCATTGGCGGCCAGCGCGCTCACGGGCAGTGCATAGGTAGGCAGCACACACGCGATCACCACCAGGGCGGCCAAAGTTTTAACCGCCATCAGACAGCTTTCCTCGTTTACGCCAAACTTTGTGGGACTTCCCTAGCACAGGGTCCCGGCCTAGCACAGGGTCCCGGTCAAAGGCGAACGGGTCCTGGTTTCTCGTCCTCACCGGGAGTCGGTCTTTATGTGTAGCCCGTCTAGAAGGTGTCGGGCGCGCGGGAAAATGCCCGCCCCGGCCGGGTTTTTACTTTATACTGATCGGATACGTCCAACCCAAGGGAGAATCAAATCATGATCAAGCTCTACGGTTTTCCAGTGAGTAATTACACCCAAATGGTTCACTTTGCTCTTCTCGAGAAGGGCCTTGAGTTTGTACAAGAGCAGCCCAGTCAGGAACCGGGCTTTAAGGCAAAAAGCCCCATGGGCAAGGTGCCGTGCATCGAAACCGACGATGGCTTCCTGTCCGAGACCCCAGCCATACTGGGGTACTTGGAGCAAATCCAGCCGACCCCGGCCTTGATGCCATCGGATCCGTTTGCCGCCGCCAAGGCCCGCGAATTACTGGCCGAGCTCATTTTTTATGTGGAGCTGTCCGCCCGCCGCCACTATCAGGAAGTGTTCTTTAAGGGGGAACGTAATCGGGCAGCGTTTGACGAAGTGAAGCCCGTGTTGGGCAATGCACTGGCAGCGCTCAATCAATTGGGCAAGTTTGATCCGTTTATCTGTGGGTCTGAATTTACCGCCGTCGATATTGTTGCCGCGTACACCTTCTGCTACGCGCAGCCAGTGGCGCAGGCCGTTTATGGCTGGGACATCATCGCCGCGGTGCCGGGCTTGCAAGAGGCGATTGACGCCACCCACGCCCGTGATGCCGGCATCATCGTTGGCGCCAGTCATTCGAAAGCGCTGGAGGCGTTCGCAGCATAAATATTGTCGTTGTCATTTTGAATTTAGTTTCGAGTTGACGGGCGGTGCCAAACGGCATCGCCTCTTTAATGCTTGACCAGGAGTGAACCATGAAACCTGTTTGCTTGGTGATGGGGGCGGGCGCCGGCATCGGCGGCACCGTCGGCAAACGTTTTGCTATTGAGGGCTATCACGCGGTGCTGTGCCGGCGGAGCGACCAACAGGGCCTGGAGCGGCTGATTGACGACATTGAAGCGGCAGGCGGCTCGGCCTCGGGGTTTCTCATGAACGCGGTGGATGAGGGCAGCATTGAAGAGCGGGTCGCGCAGGTGGAATCCGAGGTTGGCCCCATCGAAGTCGTTGTGTTTAACTTGGGTGCCCAGGTTGGCAACCGCTTGCTCGCCGACACCAGTTACAAAACCTTCGAGCTGGGCTGGCGCATGGCGACCTTTGCGCTCTTCCGGGTGGCGTCGGCCGTGTGCCCCCTCATGGCCGCGCGGGGGAAGGGCACGCTGTTGGTGACCTCCGCCACCTCCGCCGTTCGCGGCAATGCCGGGCAGCATTCGCACGCGGCCGCCATGGGCGGGCGGCGCATGCTCTGTCAAACTTTAAACGCGGAATTTGCCGCACAGCACGTTCACGTGGCGCACATTGTTGTGGATGGCGCGGTCGATGCCCCCGACACCTTGGGCAAAATGCTCGGGGAAGACGCCTACCAAAAGCTCCGGCAGGAGCGCGGTTTGGAGCATGACGGACTGCTGCTGCCGGAAAAAATCGCCGACACCTACTGGCATCTGGCGTCTCGGCACCGGTCTGCCTGGACGTTCGAGTTGGACCTCAGGGCGTTCTCGGATCAGGCCTGGTGGAACCACGGGCTGCCCCTTCTAGAAGACTGATATTAACGCGCTAGAATGTTCTCGTGCGGGCCGGCAATTTATCGAAAACTCGGGTCTTCACTTAAAGGATATTTAACACAATAAACCTACGGCTTATGTGCGCGCCAATACGGGGTGCGAGACGAATTTCACACGATTTTTGCTCAGTAGTGTTGTTTTTGGAGGGCGTTCCAGTATTGGCTATTGGAGGGGATGCGATCATGCAGCGCACAGCATTGGACGTGATGAAAATCGCAGCGCAGGCAAAAACGAAAAGCTCGAATTTCGAAGCCGGGAAGTACCAACGCCCGGCCGATTTTAACAAACTTGTTTCGATTATCACTGTGATGAATCTGAAGGGGGAGTGTCGGAAAAAGGACCATCGCCGTCAATTTGGCGTGCGAGCTTGCCGCACAACGCTCCGTTGTGGTGGTCGATGCCGACAGCCAGGGAACCGCGGCCGATTGGGCCCGGCGAGGGGAATTGCCGGCCCGCGTTGAAGCCTTACCCTTAGACACCGATGATGAAGTCGGCCCCTGGGTTGAACAGGTCCTCAACACCGGTGCAGATCACGTGATTGTCGACTGTCCGCCACATCTTGGTCCGCCGCATGTTATCGGTCCTGCCTGCGATCCATTTATTCCATCCCCAGACAGAACCGCTCCATGGTGGTATAAGCTGCCCTCTTCTCGCGGTCGGTACTATGGCTGTGGCAAAACAATGAAACAAAGGATTTTTCGATGACAAGGATACCCGAAGGTCTGCCGAGTTGGATTGCGGACCATATTGACCTCTATTTCGCGGATCCGGAAAAGGCCCATATGTGGGATTCGAGCCTCGGCGGCGGCAAGGGCATGTTGCCGACGCTTCTGTTGATCAGCAAGGGCCGGAAAAGTGGCGAAGATCGGCCGCTGCCGCTCATCTACCGCGAGATTGACGGTGCTTATGTGGTGATTGCGTCGAAGGGCGGGGCGCCCGACCATCCGGCTTGGTTTTTGAACCTGGAAGCCGAACCGGATTGCGTCCTACACATTGGCGCGAAGCAGTGCAAAGCCAAAGCGCGGGTGGCGTCGGGCAACGAGCGGGCGGCAAAATGGCAAGAGCTGGTCGAGATTTACGCACCGTATGCGGACTATCAAGTCAGCGCGGGCGACCGCGAAATCCCGGTTGTTGTACTCGACGTCGCAGGTTAGTCCGGGCTCGTCCCGGAAACTGATACGAGTAGGAGGGCGGCATCGGCTTCGACCTTCGACTCGGCGATGGGCACATTGATCCAAAAGGTGGTTCCCTCGCCAACCTTACTTTCAAACCAGACCGATCCACCCATGGACTCGATCAATTGCTTGGTGACCGTGAGGCCGATCCCTGATCCGGTAACATTTGAAGATTCTGCGCTAAGCCGGTCAAACGGCTCGAACACCTTGTCGCGCAGGTGGACGACAATCCCTTCCACCCCCTCGACCGCGGTCATATCGGTGACCAATGCTTCAGCGTAAGTAACGCCACCGTCCTTATTGATGGCATTGAAGTGCGGTACAAATACAGTTTCATCCGGCTTGTCGATCGCCTCATGAAATGCCGTCTGGAGCACCTTAAGGTCATCGGGCGGCACGAATCTCTCTAAGCTATGATCGATAAAATCGTCGAGGGTGAAACCGGATGCCCTTGCCACGGCTGGGCTGGCGTATTTAAATATTCCGTCCCTGTCGATTACAAAAGAGTGATCAGAGGTGTTCTCGGTGAGTGCACGGTACATGCCCTCACTTTTTAGCAACGCCTCAATGGTGGCGGTGAGTCCCCGGGTGCGCTCCTCGACCTTGCGCTCAATATTGTCGGGGCTTTTTCCCCGTGCCTGTTCGATCTCTCGCGGGCGCGATCCAGAATTTACTCTTCTGACAGTTTTAATGGGGCCGTCCATTTCCGGATTTGCCCGCCCTACCGCATCAGGCGGCGTTCAAATAAATATTACCTCTATTTTAATGTGGATTTCATTAGAAATTGATTAAGCAGGATGAATGACAGCCGCTTGCCCGGGCCGCGCGAACCGAGCGCCAGCTTAAATAACTAAGGGTTAGCGATATCGGAGATATACTTACTGCGGGCGCAAACGCGGAAAATCGGGGTGCCGGAAACGCGCTCCAGTAGGCTTGAGTGCTATTTTCTTCAAGGGATGGCGACCACCGTCGTCGTGCTTAAGGCCATCAACGTTCGCCATGCCGTCGTGGGGACGTGCAGCGCACCAAGCATCTTCGCCGAAAAATCGGAGCGACAAGCTGCGCCGCCGAATCCCTTCGCGGGTGGGGGCGCCGCCGTGCAAAGTGGCCGGATGAAACACAATGACGTCGCCCGGCTGCATGGCCCATGACAGAATGGGAAAATCTTCGGGTACCGCATCGATGTCGGGCAGGGGAGGCCAGTCCGGGCCATCGAACAAATTGGCCGCTATGTCGTCCGGATTGAACGCGGTCGGATTATAGAGCGGACCCTTGTGGGAGCCGCGCACGAACTCCAGCGATTGTTCTTTTTCGACCGCATCGAGGCAGGTCCATAGAACTGCCAGATGGTCACCCGCCGCCGGCAAATACGGAAGGTCTTGATGCCACGGCGTGCGGCGCGTGGCGGCACCTTCTTTTAACCAGATCTGCTCGTACATGAGCCAGATGTCGGTGCAGCCAAACAGGGCCGCCGGGATGTCGGCAAGGGGCGTGTCACACAAAAGCTCGCGGTAAGCGGGAAACGAATCCGGGTTGGCTTGATCTTGATAAAAAGTCCCTGGTGTGCCGAGTAACACCGGTCCCGCGCCAGGACCCGGGTTTTCCAGCGTCCAGTTAAAACACGTTTCGGTCAATTGCAATGTGCGCGCATCGAGCGCGCCGGGGATGAAGACAACTCCGTCCTCGGCGTAAGCTTTTTGAAGCGTCTCGCTGTCGCTTTCCAGGCCCATGGGTTTCATCGGTTAATCAGCGTCCCCTTCAATGTGGTAGAGCTTGTTGTAAATCGACCATCGGCCATCGATTTTGACAAACGATAATGTATCGACAAACGTAAATCCCAAGTAATCATCGCGTACGCGCGTGACGGCAGTTTCACCGGCAATGTCGAGGCTCAATATTTCGAGGCGCTCCGCTTCGTCTTTGTCTTTGGGGGAGGGTTGCTGGCTGGCGACGAAATCGCCAAAGCTGTCCCGGGTCATTTCGGTGAAGCTTCCCTGAAACACGCCGGTGATCATGGCGCTCGGGTGAAAGGCAGCATTGACCTTGTCCTTGCTGGAATAATACATGCTGTCGAAGTAGACCTGCACGGTATCCTCGATCAATTGCTTGTCGTCTACCGGCATAATAATTCCCCCTCTTATGGCCGTTCAGAAATGAGTGTCCGAGTATAGCGCCGTCCGTAATTGCCCTGTCAATTGGCGTTATGAAATTCCGCTTATGTCTCCCCTGCTCTTTTATTTATTCTCGGCATAGCGAAAATGCCGGGTGTTCGTGTTAGATTGACGGCAACGCGTATGAGGTTTGAGCGGGGAGGCGTGATGGCTCAGCGGAAATATGAGTACCAGCCGAAAGAAGTCGACCAGATTGTTATTCGGGCGTTTGCATTCGAATTTCCTGACGATCTGGATCCGATTTGGGTGCCCGACAACCCGGTGCGCTCACATATGTTGAACGGTATTTCGCTTACCATGCCTTATTTGGAGCCGTATTTAATATTGAGCAACAAAGAAGCCATGAAGACCATTGACGATCCCGACATCCTCGCCGACATGCGCGCCTTTAATGGCCAAGAGGGTTGCCACTATCAATGCCACCGCAGCCTCAATGAAATCTTGAAGACCAATGGATACCCGGAGTTGGCGCGCGTCGAAGAGCGTATGGATGCGTCCTTCGAGCGGCTCAAGAAAAAGAGCCTGCGCACACAACTTGCCTATAACGCCGGCTTCGAGACCATGACCAATGGCTTTACCCATTGGTTAATTAACCAGCGCACCAAACTTTTTCGCGGCGCATCGCCCCATGTCACATCTTTCTGGCTGATGCACATGGTCGAGGAGACCGAACATAAGACTGTCGCGTTCGATGCGTACATGGCTTATTCGGGGCAATATTTTCCGCGCGCCATTGGCGTTTTTCACGGCTCATTCCACCTCCTCGGATGGGGTCTCATTGGCACGTGGGCGGCGCTCAAAAAAGATAAGGCGCTTCGCAAACCAAGCAATGTTTGGAGTTTGGTACGCGAGGTTTCGGCCCTCGCATATCACGTCACCCCCTATATAGTGCGTTCGCTGAGGCCCTGGCATAACCCGCGGTGTGAAGACGATCCACAATGGATGAAGGACTGGCTAAAAGGCCACGCGACCCTGCCGCGCGGGGCGCTAATCCCCTTGATCGACACCGACAGCGATGACATGCCGGTGCCTTTTTGAGGTAAACTTTCGTGCGGTCTAGATCAGCGGATCGCAACTGGGTGAGCGACGGTTTGAACGGCGCCCTGGAAACGCGGTGCCGCCAGCATGAAGAAAAATTCGTAGGCTTTGTCGGCTGCTAGCTCGTCGCTACGTACATTTTCGAGAATGTGGACGCCCCGTTCGACCAAGAGTTTGCCATGCACCGGGAGAAATTGCTCGGGATTTTCAGCGGGTAAGGCCTCAACCACCCATTGGTCGGCCCCAATGGCGACAACACCGAGATCAGATAAGTATTCAGCGCCAGCAAGCCCAAGTCCCGGGGGAGTAGCTAAAAATCGATCGGGCTCGGTGGCCATTAGAGTTCCCCATCCGGTGTGTAACAACACAATGTCTCCGCGCCCGATCGACACATTTTGACGTTGTGCCACCCGTTCGATTTCTTCCCGATTAAATGGTGTGCTGTCCGGTATGATCGATGACGGGTACAGCGTGGTCATATCGAGCATGACACCGCGCCCGACGATCGGGGGGACTGTCGCGATGCCATATTTCACCGCGCCGCGTGCTTGCACTACCTGTTCCGTTAGGGCGTCACCAAAATGACGACCGGCTATGTTGACATGGGCAAAGCCATCTATTTGCGTGCCGATGCCTAAGTTACTGATTAGCATCTCGTCAAATCCACCGAGTTCATTACTGCCGTAATGTACTTGGCCGTCACGATAAATCGGTGTCGTCACAATCTGGTAGCTGCGATCCCCGTAAGCCGGCGTATCAGGCCCTGTGACATAAGCAAGTGAATAAACCTTACCAGTTTTGATGAGACCGGCCGCCGTCAGAACCCCCTGACGTGAGAGATTGTTGATCGCGCCGAGATCATCATTGTGCGCATAGAGAGGTGTGACTTTCGCTTCGGCGACCGTCTCCGATGGTGCCGCTAACGCTAAGGTAAGCCAACAGGCGAAAGGTAATCCCAGTTTGAATGTTAGGATAAAAACCCTACTTCCCATGTTGTTTTGCTCCATTTGCGGCTACCGGTGTTCAAATATATCATGGTGATCTATGAATTTGATCCCGTCCTTTTGAACGGAGCTGAATAATGAGCGATGCAACCTACGAGCCACCTAAGGTTTGGAAGTGGAACACTGAAAGCGGCGGCAAGTTCGCAAACATCAACCGGCCGATCGCGGGGTCAACCTTCGATGAGGATTTGGCGGTGGGGAAACACCCCATGCAGCTGTATTCTCTGGCGACCCCCAATGGGGTTAAAGTGACGCTGATGCTGGAAGAGCTACTCGCGCTCGGCCACACAGGCGCCGAGTATGACGCCTACCTGGTTGATATCAGCGAGGGGCAACAGTTCAGCAGCGGGTTCGTGGGTGCTAATCCCAATTCAAAAATCCCCGCGCTAATGGACCACAGCACAAACCCGCCCACCCGCGTGTTCGAGTCTGGCGCCATACTCCTGTATCTGGCCGAGAAGTTCGGCGAGTTTCTGCCGACCGATCCGAGCACCCGCGCCGAGTGTCTCTCCTGGCTGTTTTGGCAGATGGGCAGCGCGCCTTATTTGGGGGGCGGTTTCGGGCATTTCTACGCCTATGCACCGGCCAAGTTCGAGTACCCCATCGACCGCTTCACCATGGAAGTGAAACGTCAATTGGATGTGCTCGACCAGCACCTGGCCAAACATCAATACTTTTGCGATGACGAATATACCATTGCCGATATGGCGATCTGGCCCTGGTATGGCGCGCTGGTCAAAGGTACGATCTACGAGGCGGCTGAGTTCATAGAAGCGCACACCTACACCAACGTCATTCGCTGGACCGACCAAATTGCCGAACGTGAGGCGGCCAAGCGCGGACGCATGGTCAATCGTGCGTGGGGGGAGCCCTCTAGCCAGCTTCACGAACGCCATGACGCGGGTGATTTCGACACGCAAACTCAAGATATACTGAACCCCGAACCCCAAGCGGAGAGCGCCGAGTAAAGAGACTAAATGTTTGAGCGAGGCGGCGGCTGGATTCTAAACGCTCGCCGCCTCCGCTTCGGCCGAGTTACAGCCGTTTCGTCTGAGGTTGAACTCGTCCAAGCGCGGATGGCTCATATCCTCGGTGAAGCGTTCGTATGTCCACGGCCACATGGCAGGGTTGCCGTTTTTATCCAGATACCAGCTTTGGCACCCGGTGACCCAAACCGTGCCGCCCATGGCCCCTTTGATCGCCTCATTAAAGCGCTCGGTCGCCTGCGGTTTGGGCTCAATTGCATCGCAGGTTTGATCGCGCCACAGATCGATCAGTTGCAGGATGTAATTGACCTGCAACTCGGCGATGGAAATCAGGGAATAGTTGCCGATCGGGCTGTTCGGTCCGATCATCATGAAAAAATTGGGAAACCCCGGTAACGAAATTGAACGGTGGGCCTGGGTGCCTTTCTCCCATGCCTGATCAATCGTCAAACCGCTTTCGCCAATCATTTCCATTGGCCGCATGAAGTTATGCGCCTTAAAACCGGTGGCCAAAATAAGGACATCGAGTGGGTGCAAGACGCCGTCTTTGGTCCGCACGCCGGTCGGCTCGATCCGCTCGATATCACCGGTAATTAAATTGGCCTTTGGCCGCTGTATTGCTTCGTAAAAGCCGTTCCCAATAATGATGCGTTTGCACATGGGCTGGTAGTCCGGCGTCAGTTTGGCCCGCAGCGCAGGGTCTTTGACTTTGCTTTTAAGGTGATGCCGGCTGGCCAGACCGACGAGCATCTGCGGCAGCTTGGCACCCACCACGGCCCGGGCGAATGTTTTCTCGAAGAGCCAACTATAAATATTGCGAATGCGGGCCGCGAGTTTGGGGTTGCGGCGCAGCCGTTCTTTCGATTTGTCGCTGTAGGTTTTTTGGGCCAGGGGCAGGATCCATTGTGGCGTTCGCTGAAACACGGACAAGTGACCGACCTTGTCGATAATGGCCGGGATAACTTGCACCGACGTTGACCCGGTGCCGATGATCCCGACCTTCTTGCCCGCGAGATCGACACCGTGATCCCAACGGCCGGTATGAAACTTGGTGCCGGCAAAGGTGTCCAAACCCTCAATGCCCGGTGTGTACGGGTGATGAAGCACGCCGCAGGCACTGATGACGATGTCGGCAATCACTTCGTCGCCGTCCTGGGTTTTCATGTGCCATTTATTATCGACGTACTTGGCGCTGACCAGTTCTTTGTTGAATTTCACTTTGGGCAGGACGTCATATTCTTTTGCCACTCTTTCAAAATATTGCCTGATCTCAGGTCCCATGGCGAACCGGTGGCTGAAGTCCGGATTAGACTCAAAGGAATAGGTGTACATGTGGGCGGGCACATCGCATGACAAGCCGGGATAGGTGTTGTCGCGCCAGGTTCCGCCGACGCTGGCCGCTTTTTCATACACGGTATAGCTGTCGATCCCGGCCTCGTGCAGGCGCACGGCGGACAAGATGCCTGACATCCCGGCGCCGATGATGACAACATCTGGGGTGCGTAGGGATTTTGAGCCAGTTTTGAGCTTGGACTCAGACATGTTTTCAGACAATGGCGCGTTCACGATCCTATTCCCTCTTTTGCCCGATGGAGCTCCATTTTCTGTCGCTCAATCCGTCATGGCAATGAATGGCGCCGATTGTGTATGGTAATTTGTGCAAAAAGTCGATGATCAAAATTACCGGTGGGGACTATGAAGCTCGGACTGCTGTCCTACAATACGGAATACACCATGCGTGCCGATCTCTTGGCACGGGAAGCAGAGGCGCGCGGGTTCGAGTCCCTGTGGTTGCCCGAGCACACGCATATCCCGGTGCCCGTGGGCAAGGCACACCCGGAGACCGGGATGCCAGTTCAGCCAAGCGGTGAATTTTTGGAGGTTGAATACCGGCATATGTCGGATCCCCTCACCAGTCTTGCCGCCGCCGCGACGGCGACCACGACGCTTCGGCTTGGCACCTGTGTTTGCCTTATTAATCAACATCATCCGATTAACCTCGCCAAACAAATCGCAACCCTTGACCGGCTGAGCGACGGCCGTTTCATCTTCGGTATTGGCGCCGGATGGAACGTGGCTGAGATGGGCGATCACGGGGTCGCATTTGAAGACCGATGGCGGCAATTGCGCGAGCGGTTGCGTGCGGTCCGGGCATTGTGGACAGAAGAGTGCGCCGTCTTCGAGGGAGAGTTCGTGAGCTTCGCGGAAACCTGGCAATATCCGAAGCCACTCCGAAAGGGCGGCCCGCCAGTGGCGTTGGGAACTTTGGATACACCCTTTGGCCGGCGGCAAGTGGCAAACCACGGCGACGGCTGGCTGCCGCTTACTTTTGACATAGAGCAAACCAAAAAGAGCATCGCAGACGTGCATGCGCAAATGCGGAAAATGGGGCGGAACCCTGACGACTTGGAAGTGTCGTTGTTGTTTCTCAATGACGAGGTGCAGTCGGCGGATACGCTGAAAATTGCCGAAGATGCCGGTGTTGCGCGGGCCATCTTACGATTGCCGGTCGCCGACGATGACACGGTTAAGCGGCGTTTGGATGCCTACAGCGATAGTCTCGGCTGATCTGAATTTTGAAAAGCCATCTTGGATCGCCAACAGTCCATTGCTGCCGATCCATCTAGAGTACCTCTCCGCCACGACTGCCGCTAGAATACCCGCCTTGATATTCGGCAGGGGGAATTGCTGAAGTGGATGGGTTAAACGCCTTGATGGCGTGGTTCGTCGAGAATGAAGCGGCGCTGTCAGGGGTGGCGGCGACCGTGGTCATTCTGGGCTTTGTTGCGTCGCCCCTGGGTGCGGGCCTGCGCGGTCTTGTCCGCCGGTGGGCGCTATCGTCGGCGGGCTTTGTTGAAGTTTCCGATGCCCCGGCCCCTACAGCCGATATATCTAAGCCGCTTGAACCAGAAACCGACAGGCGCTCGGTTGCGGTTTTACTCTTTGTTTCGACTTCCGACGACAAGGACAACGAGATTTTCGCCGATGAAATGACCAACGACATTAATGCGGCGCTCGGCCACGTCCCATGTTTCTTTGTCACTTCAAGCAACTCGACCCTCGTTTACAAGGGGCAGTCGATAGACACCCGCCAGATCGGCCGCGAGCTGGGTGTACGTCATGTGGTGGAGGGCCGAGTGTAGACGGCTGAAAACGACGTTCGCATCAGCGCGGCATCTGGCCGGGCTAACCTGCGCCGACTGGCTTTACCCTGGCGAACCCGCTCTTTATAACTGCCGCCAACCCATCAAACACGTGTGACAAATAAGGGGAACTCCCGTGAATTTTGAATACAACGACAAAAGTCGTCAACTGCTTGACCAAGTGACGGCCTTTATGGACGAACACATCTTTCCAATTGAAATGGAGATATACGACTTCCACCACGACCCGGCGAACCTGTGGGTGCCGGCGCCACAAATTGAAGTTCTCAAGGAAAAGGCCAAAGCGGCGGGTCTGTGGAACCTGTTTTTGCCGGTTGAGTATGGTGAATACAGCGCCGGGTTGACCAACCTTGAGTACGCCCCAGTGGCCGAGCAAATGGGCCGGGTCATGTGGGCGGCCGAGGTATTTAATTGCAGTGCGCCGGATACCGGCAATATGGAAGTGCTGGCGCGCTACGGCAATGACGAACAAAAGAAGCAATGGCTTGAGCCATTGCTCGCGGGCGAAATCCGCTCGTCGTATCTGATGACCGAGCCACAAGTGGCGAGCTCCGACGCTACCAACGTCGAAACTTCCATCGTCCGTGACGGCGACGAGTATGTCATCAACGGGCGCAAGTGGTGGAGCTCGTGCGTGTTCGACCCGCGCAATAAAATCTACATTCTGATGGGCAAGACCAATCCGGAAGCCGGGCGGCACGAACAACAGTCCCAGGTCCTTATTCCAGCCGGCACCCCTGGGGTCGAGATTGTGCGGCCGCTGCGGGTCTTGAATGATCTGCATTCGCCCCATGGCCACGCTGAATTGCGGCTAACCGATGTACGCGTGCCGGCGTCAAATTTGGTTCTCGGCGAAGGGCGCGGTTTTGAGATTGCACAGGGGCGACTTGGCCCGGGCCGTATCCATCACTGCATGCGGTTGATTGGTGGCGCGCAACGGTCCTTGGACATCATGTGCAAACGTGTGAATGACCGGGTTGCGTTCGGCAAGAAGTTGAGCGATCAGTCGAGCATCCGCCAAGAGATCGCTAAATCCCGCTGCGAAATTGAGCAATCCCGTTTGCTCACTTTGTGGACGGCGGATCGTCTGGATCGGGAGGGCAACAAGGCCGCGAAAGACGCGCTCGCCATGGCCAAAATTACTGTGCCACGCATGTGCCAGGAAGTGACTGATCGTGCGATGCAAGCCCACGGTGGCATGGGTGTTTGTCAGGATACGCCGATCCCGGACTTCTTCTCCTACGCGCGGGTGGTGCGCCTCGCCGACGGCCCTGATGAAGTGCACATGTCACAACTGGGCAAACTAACGATTCAGCAAACGCTCGGCGGCTGAGGAGGATAAGTTCGTGAGTAATCTAAACCGTCAGTGGCTATTGAAGCGGCGGCCCCAGGGCGCGTTGAGTGTTGAGGATTTCGAGTACCGGGAAGAAGATATCCCCAATGGGGAACTCAACCCGGGTGAAATTCTGGTTCGCAACGTGGCATTCCTATGCGCGCCGACCATGCGCAACTGGATGGATGAGGCGGGCAAAAACCTGCATCCGACGAACGGGCTGGGCCAGCCAGTGACGGCCTTGTCGGTGGGGCGGGTGGTGGACTCGGCCAATCCCGAGCTGCCGGTGGGTGCGCGGGTGTCGCTCATTTCAAGTTGGCAGGACTACACCCTGGTCAGCGGCACAATCTTGAGGCCGCCAACCATTTTGCCGGATGGTATTAACT
>JAPYRI010000068.1 GCA_029941135.1 Alphaproteobacteria bacterium
GTCTAAAACCCGTCTCGAAGATGTGTTGCGCGCCATGTATCCATGCGGCTCGATTACCGGCGCGCCCAAAATCCGCAGTATGGAGATCATTCGGAACCTGGAAGCGGCGCCGCGCGGCATTTACACCGGCGCGGTTGGTTTTGTGAGTAAGAGTGCTCACAACTCGGGTGTCGACTACTGTTTTAATGTGCCCATCCGGACGCTGGTATTGGACAGCACGGGCCGAGGTGAAATGGGTGTAGGCAGCGGCATTGTTGCCGATTCGGACGCCAAATCGGAGTACGAAGAGTGCCTTTTGAAGGCGCGTTTTCTAACTGACTTACAACCACCCATGCAGTTGATCGAGACCATGCTGTGGCGGCCGCAAGGAGGCATTTGGTTGCTGGAATCGCACATGGATCGCCTGCGCGGAACCGCTCTTTACTTTCAGATTCCATTCAATGAGGGAGATGTTCGCGCGTTTATCGATCTGCATTTAGCGGCGATTGACAAAACAACGAAGCGACGTGTGCGTTTGTTGCTAGATGAAAGTGGGCGATTGTCGATCACATCCGAGCCACACATTGAGTCAAAGGAGCAACAGACTGTCGCCATCTCAAAGCACCGCACCCGTAGTGATGATTTGTTCCTGCGCCATAAGACAACCAACCGGTCGTTCTATAACGCGGAGTTGGAAGTGGCCCGTGAGGCGGGGCATCTCGAGTTTTTGTGTCGAAACGAACGCGATGAATTGCCCGAAGGCGCGATCAGCAATCTTTTCGTTGAAAAGATTGGCATTCTGTATACTCCACCGACCAGCTGTGGCCTGCTGGCTGGAACTTTGCGGCAAGAGTTGATCGCAGACTCAAAACACAAAGTTGAAGAGAAGGCGCTGGAGCTGAGTGACCTCAAGGCTGCCCACAATATTTATGTGGGCAATAGCGTGATGGGCTTGGTTGAAGTTCACGTCGTTGCCTAATATGTCGTCGCATAGAGAGAGTCCAGCCCGAGCATTTGCCGCACATCTTCCGGGGTCACTCCATCCGCGCGCAATGACTGTAGTGTGGGTGCGTGCTTCCGCTTTGATAGCTTTTCACCTGTCGGCCCTTCGATCAATTTATGGTGCCAATAGTGCGGCGTGTCCAAGTTGAGTAACGCCTGCAACAGGCGGTGAATATTGGTAGCAACAAATAGATCTTGGCCGCGTACCACGAGCGATATGCCTTGCAAATGATCGTCGATGGTCACTGCCAAATGATAGCTGGTTGGGATGTCTTTCCGGGCCAGAACGACATCGCCCAATGGGGACAGATCGCAGAAAAGTGTGACTTGGGCCTCGTTATGGTTTTCCTGCCACGTTATCGGTGACGGGCTTTTTGCTGCAACAATTGTAAGTGCTTTTTCGACGTCAAGCCGAATGGCATGGTGGTCTCCGCCAGCAAGTCGTTGGTGACGCTCTGCATCAGTAAGATTGCGACATAGCCCGGGATAGATCGCGCCAAACGGGCCATGGGGTGCCGATTTGCTTTGGCCGACCTCAGCCAGGATATCCTTCCGCGTACAAAAGCACGGATACAAGACGCCGAGTTCGCTCAAACGATCTAGAGCGCGTTGGTAGTCATCCAAATGTTCAGATTGGCGGCGGACAGGTTCTTCCCAGTCGATGCCAAGCCATTTGAGGTCTTCAAAAATCCCGTCTTCAAATTCAGGCCGGCTGCGGCCGCTATCAATGTCTTCCATGCGCAATAGAAATTTTCCGCCCGACTTCAGCGCCAAATCCCAATTGATGAGTGCTGAGTAAGCGTGACCCAAGTGAAGCCGTCCATTGGGACTCGGCGCGAAACGCGTGGTTGGGCCGAGTGTCATGCTGCGGAGAAGCCCTGCTCAGTCGCTACTTTTGTCCGAGAACGCCGCTCTGGCGATCATGACCATGGCGGTAATAACGGCGATAATCGCGACCGAGAACAAGAGATAGGCGATAGAATTGGCGCCGTCACCCCCCAGAAAGAGGCCACGAACGTCGAAGAGGGGGCCTATTATTGATGCAATCACATTTCCCCAGGCGGTAATAATGAGAGCCCAACCGACGATCTTTTGGGACTTTAAGGACATGTTGAGGAGAGGCATAAACGTCGCAACCAACATGACGACGATACCATTTAAAATGCCCTCCAGGTGCGCCATGCGCCATGCGCGCACATCTCCGGGGACGTTTACATCGAATGACAAAACGTCTCCTAAGGGAAAATCGGCAGTAAGCAAGAGGACGAACGGAAATCCAGCTAATAGGCCCACCAAGAACACTAGAGCGCCATGGCCGATCATGGTTCTTTGCAGTTTCTTGTCCATCCTATATGTCCTTCTCCCGAGCCTAGACAGAACCGCCCTTTAAACTGATATCATGGCGCCATCGCAACCGCCACTGCAGCAACGAGCACAACATCCGTATGAAGAAACCCATCGTTATTGACACCCCGGAAGCCCTAGCGAAGGGATTGCGTAGTTTGCTGCGCCGGGACCCGCGATTGCGGCCGATTAATCGCACTGCCGGTAAGTGGGCTGAGCGTGGTATAGCTGCAGGCGATTCAGGGTTATTGCGCCGACAGCCGGGGTTCGCCTCGCTGCTGCGGATCATTATCGAACAACAAGTATCGGTTGCGAGTGCAAACGCCGTATGGCGGCGCTTGGAAGATCAGGTGAAATTGGTGCCCGAAGATATGTTGAAGGCTGACGATGAAACCTTGCGCGGAGTTGGACTAAGCCGGCAAAAAGCCCGATACGCGCGGGCGCTTGCCACCGAGATCGCCGAGGGCAGGCTTGATCTGGGCGCGCTTAAACACATGTCCGAAGAAGACGCCACCACGGAACTTGTCAAAGTCAAAGGTATTGGCCGCTGGACGGCCGAAATATATTTGATGTTCGTGTTGGGTCGACCGGACGTCTGGCCAGCGGGCGATATTGCACTCCAAAGCTCTGTGCGCGATTTGTTCGACCTCAAAGACCGCCCCAAGGAAAAAGAAATGGACATTCTGTCAGAGCCTTGGCGGCCCTGGCGGTCGGTCGCGGCACGCTTGTTTTGGCACTCCTATGAAGTCGTGCGTGCGCGTTCCTAACTGTTGGCGACGGACCGGGCCAACTCGCCCAATTCCCGATTAAAGCGCTCGGCATCCTCCATGAACGGCGCATGACCCACGCCTTCGTACACAGATTCAACGGCGTGCGGAATGGAGTTCAAGAAGATTTTGGCCATTGGCGGCGTTGCCATCTGGTCTTCGGTGCCCTGGGTGACCAACGTTGGTACAGTTACCGATTTCAACACTTCGCCAAAATGAACTTCCCGAGAAAACGCATCTCTTCTTACCTGCAGCGGCACCATCATGTTGTAGGCCAGGGCTAACTCGCGGTCTTTGTCGCTCGGCGGCTCAGCCGAGCACAAGATGACGAAATCGCGCGTGGCCGCAATGCTCTCGCTCAGATCTTCGGACATAAAGCCAGGAATTAGTTCCATAACTTTTGGGCCGATCAGGGTTTTTGCTTCCTCAGTGCCAAGAGTTGCGGCGGCGCCCGCAAAGTTGATGCCGCCAATTTTGCCGTCTCCATAACACTGCAAATAGTCGCCGATGACCAAGCCGCCATAGGACCAACCAGCGAGTACTGGTTTTTTCAATTCCAATTGATCAATGACCGAGGCCACATCATCGGCCCAATATTGTCCGATCGTGTAGCTCTCGGTGTCTGTCGGCTTGTCGGACATGCCATGGCCGCGCAAGTCCATGGCAACGATGCGAAATTCGTCAGCGAGAGCACTGTCAAACTGATAATTCCAGGAAAGACAGCATTGGAAAAGTCCGTGAATCAATAAAATCGCCTGGCCATCCGGGTTGCCGCATTCATAAACGGAAAGACCAACGTCGTTCGCGCCGGTTACTCGATGAGTCTGCCCCATGTGTGTTTTCCCTAATTAGTGACAACGCTGCGGGCCAGCGCACCTAATTCCCGATTAAAGCGCTCCGGGTCCTCAATGAATGGGGCATGGCCAATGCCGTCGTAAAACGATTTTTGTGCACCCGGAATGGCGCCCAAAAATATCTCGGCCATGTCAGGATAAACCACGGTGTCCAGTGTGCCGTGGGTCACCAGGGTGGGAACAGTGACGCCGGTGAGCGCATCGCCAAAGTGTTCTTCCCGTGAAAACATCCAAGTGCGTACTCTGGGCGGCGTCATCATGTTGTAGGCCAGCGTCATTTCGAGTTCCTCATCGCTCGGCGGTTTGATCGTGCAGTTCAGGATGAACTGCCGGGTTGCGGCAATGTTCTCTGCCAGCTCCTCGCACATGAGACCCGGGACCAAATCCATGATGCCGGGACCAATCAATCGGCTGGCATCATCGGTGCCAATAGTGCCGGCTGCGCCAACAAAATTGATCGCGCCAATGGCGCCGTCACTATTTCGTTTAATGTAGTCACTGACGACGAAGCCACCATAGGACCAGCCCGCCAAAACAGGTTTTTCCAATTTCAATTGGCCGATGACCGCCTCCACATCATCCGACCAGCATTGTCCGTCGCTGTAGTGCTCGAGCCCTTGCGGTTTCTCGGACATGCCGTGACCGCGCAGGTCCATGGCAACAATTCGAAACTCGTCGGCGAGCGCACTGTCAAACTGGCACTTCCACGACAAACAGCTTTGAGCAAATCCGTGGATGAGGAAGATGGCTTGACCATCCGGATTGCCGCACTCGTAGACGGAAATTGCGGTGCCGCCACCTCCTGATACCTGATGCGTGGTTCCCATAATTCTCTCCCCTCGTTTTTCGGCCGGCCAGCGGCAGCGATATTGGCCACAGGATAGCCGAACGTCCAGTCGGCTGCCAACCATAACCCCGCACGTCAGGGCTGGCGTATAGAAGAATTTCACGACAGTATCGGCGCCAGGGTAATGCAAAAAGAGGGTATTAAGGATGTCTGCAACCACGGATGAAGAGATACCGAAACTATCCGGCCCAAGGGTCGAACCGCAGTCTGGGGCCGCGCCAGAGCACTTGATTGTCTTGGTTCACGGTTATGGGGCCGATGGAAACGATTTAATCGGCCTCGCCGGACCTTGGGCGCAAGCCATGCCTAATGTGGCGTTTGTGGCGCCAAATGGGCCCGAGCCCTGTGCCATGTCGCCATTTGGCCGCCAATGGTTTCCTTTGACCAATCAAGGGGCCGAAGAACGGCGTGAAGGTGTGCGCCAAGCCGCGCCCGTCCTTAACAAGTTCATCGCTCAAGAGTTGGACCGATATGGGCTGCCGGAAACCAAGCTGGCTTTGGTTGGCTTCAGTCAAGGCACCATGTTGAGTTTGCACGTGGGCCTGCGCCGCGCGCATTCACCCGCAGCGATTGTCGGGTTTTCCGGTATGTTGACCGGCACCGGTTATTTGGCTGATGAAGTGACGGTAAAACCGCCCGTGCTGTTAATTCACGGATCCGACGATGAAGTTATTCCAGTGAGCGCCCTGGATCATGCCTGCACAGCTTTGGAAGGCGTTGGGATTAAAGTTAAAACTCACGTGTCGGACGGAATTCGGCATGGGGTGGCGCCGGACGGAATGGAACTTGGAGCGGCATTTTTACGCGACGCCTTTGCGTCCGCATCAAACGCCAAGTAGCCCCAAATCAAGTGGTCACGAAGGTGTCATATACTGGATGCTGTTTTTACATTGCCAACTAGGATATGTATTGGGTGTCTTCGTCACTTATTCCGATCCGGTGTGGTTGAAACACGAAGTTGCCCTTAGGAGGAGAGAGCGGACGTGAATATGCCGCTGGAAAACTGTCCTGCCCTGGTGCTGAACGCGGATTTTCAGCCGCTCAGCTATTACCCCCTGTCGCTCTGGTCTTGGCAAAATGCGATCAAAGCCGTATTCTTGTCGCGGGTGAATATAGTTTCAGAATACGATCGTAAAGTTCATTCCCCTGGCTTCAGTATGCGGGTGCCGAGTGTCGTATCTCTTAAAAACTATATAAAACCGGCATTGTTTCCAGCCTTTACCCGATTCAATTTGTTCTTACGGGATGAATTTTCCTGCCAGTACTGTGGCTCTGGCCGGGATCTGACTTTCGACCATGTGACTCCGCAGTCCCTCGGGGGCAAAACCACATGGCGAAATGTCACAACAGCGTGCGCGACATGCAATATTCGTAAGGGCGGCCGTTTACCGCAGTATTGCCATATGTATCCGAGCGTGAAGCCTTACCGGCCAACCACCCGGCAATTGAATTCAAACGGCCGGCGCTTTCCGCCCAAC
This sequence comes from Alphaproteobacteria bacterium, assembly GCA_029941135.1. Taxonomy (GTDB): domain Bacteria; phylum Pseudomonadota; class Alphaproteobacteria; order JAPYRI01; family JAPYRI01; genus JAPYRI01. The sequence continues at coordinate 6,272 of JAPYRI010000068.1, forward strand.
TACTTGCATGACAGTTGGCGTGATTTTCTCTACTGGGACAGCGAACTGGAACCGTAATAATCGAAATTACTTCCCGCTACAGACGTTCAGATAACCAGATCGCCAATCGCGATCCGCGTTTTATGACCTCGGACATTACCGCGTAGCCGGGTGCGCTTTCGGCTCCCTGCGCCAATGCAGTCAACCGGTGCTTCTCTTCGTCGTCGCGAAATTCTGTGATCACATCCCGTAAGGCGGATTCATCGTCGCCCAGTTGCTCGGCTTGGCGGTCATAATGCTCGGTGATCACTTCTTCAATTGCCGCCGTGCACGCCATGGCGGCTTTTTCGCCCATGAGTGCTGTTGCGGTCCCCAAGGCAAACCCGGCCACGTCCCATAAAGGCGTGAGCACGGTCGGGCGCACCCGACGCTCTGCAATCAGGGCGTCAAATCGTTCCAAATGTGCCTGTTCCTTCGCTGCCATTTGGCGAATTTGGCCAGCAATCGGTTTTGCGCCCAGCACCGCAAGCTGGCCTTGGTATATACGCGCGGCGCCATATTCGCCCGCATGATCGACGCGGATAAAGCGGTCAATCATTTGATCATGGCTCAGATCTCCATGCAGGGTGCCATCCCGTTGTTCGATCGGTTTATTGGTTTTGCTCATGCCGAAGACCGCGCTCCCTTTTGTGCCGTCGCCGCGTAGAAACTAAAACCAGCCAACACGACCGACGCAATCACATTGTATCCGGCCATGGAGACGCCGAATAGGGACCAGGAAACCTCGTCGCAACGGGTCAGAGGGCTCGCCATGATCTGGGCTTCGAGTTCCGCCAAAGTCGTTGCGCCGGTTGTGCCGACACATTCTTCGGTCCCCTGCCACCAGTGCTGCTCGATCCCCATATGAAAGAAGGCGATGCTGCTGCCCACTAGGAAGGTGACACCGGCCAAGGCCAACATAAGCCGGACCACATCTGTCCGGCCCCGGGCCTCCAGTACCAGCATGCCGAGCCCGAGGGCAATCGCAATGGCATAGGGGACGCGCTGATAGAGGCACAGCACACAGGGATGCAAACCATCAATGATCTGTGAGCCGTAAGCACTGGCGAGCGCCACAATACTTGCCGCGAGTACGAGTTTCGGCGCGTTCTGAACCGTCCGGTCTATCAAGTGCTCAAGCACTATGTTTCCAAGTTAAATGACGAATTTGAGCAGGAAAAAACCGAGAAACAGCATCGCAAAGAAAACAAAGGTTAGCAGTCCCAGGCGACGCTCGATAAAGGCTTTGATGGGCGCGCCGAAATGCCACAACAACACAGCTTCGAGAAAAAAGCGGGCGGCCCGTGACAGCGCGGACGCGATGGTAAAGGTAATCACGTTCAATTCCGTGACCCCACTCGCAATGGTAATCACCTTGTAGGGAAACGGCGTCAGGCCGAAGAAGGCAACAATCCACGCACCCCATTCGTTGTAACGAGCCTGAAAACGGGTGAACTGATCCAGGTAATGGTAAAATTCAAGCAGCGGGCGGCCCAAGGCATCGAACAGATAATAGCCGATGGCATAGCCGGCCAATCCGCCGCCCACCGACGCCACTGTGCACACACCCGCGATCAGCCACGCACGCTGGCGGGCGGCCAGGATCATGGGGATCAGCATGACATCGGGAGGAATGGGGAAAAACGAACTTTCAGCGAATGATATGATCGCCAGAGCCCAAAGGGCGTATCGTCCTTCTGCCTGGGTCATAACCCAGCCGTAAAGCCCGCGCAGCATACGCACTCCCTCGTTTTTTCGTCCACCGCGTATACCAGCCAGACCAGCACAGTGCAATGAAACCCAAACTCCGCTTGGGCCGCAGGGACAGTGTCATTCCAATACTGCTACAGTGGAGGCGCGTGATTTGCCGAAGGGGAATACCGACATGGATTTTGCGTTTACCGATGAGCAATTGGCAATCAAAGAAACCGCCGAACGATTTGCGCGCGAAAAGCTCGCGCCCGACTATCAAAAACGCGAAGCCGATGGGCAACTTGACCGCGCGCTGGTGCGCGAGATGGGCGAACTCGGCCTGATTGCGCCGGACATGGCTGAAGAACACGGTGGCCCCGGGCTTGATTGCGTCACCGCCGGTATGCTCACCGAAGCCATTGCGTACGGTGATTTTGGCTTTAGTTACGTGCAATTGGTGGCATCCTTGATGGGGCACGTCTTAAGCGACCACGCTAACCCGGACCTCACTCAGGAATGGGTTCCGAAAATGGTTTCGGGCGAAAAAATCGTCGGCATCGGATTGACCGAACCGCGCGGCGGCTCTGACGTGGCAAATCTGGTGTTGAAAGCCGAGAAGTCGGGCAATGGTTACGTGTTGAACGGCGAAAAGGCGTCCATGTCATTTTCAACCCAAGCCGATGGAATGGTGGTGTTCGCCCGCACCGGCAGTATCGAAGACGAAGGCCGAGGGGTCAGCGCTTTCTTTGTCGACCTCAACGAAAAAGGCATTTCGCGCACCGCCTACAACGATTTAGGCACCAAGATCGTCGGCCGCGGCTCGGTTTTTTTCGATGACGTGCACATACCTGCGGATTGCTTGCTCGGTGAAGAAGGTGAGGGGTTTCGCCAAATTATGCATGGTTTCGATTACAGCCGCGCGATGATCGGCTTTCAATGCCTGGGCGCGACTCAGGCGTCATTGGATGATGCGTGGACCTACAGTACGGAGCGCGAAGCCATGGGACGGCCCATTGCCCAATACCAAGGCGTGACCTTCCCCTTGGCCGAGGCAGAAACGTACCTTACTGCGGCGCGGCTGCTTTGTTACAAAACCCTGTGGCTGCGCGACCATAACCAACCGCACACCAGCGAAGCCGCCATGTGCAAATGGTGGCTACCCAAGACGTGCGTTGACGTGCTGCACAACTGTATCCTGACCCATGGACATATGGGATACAGCATGGATATGCCGCATCAGCAGCGCATGCGCGACGTGATGGGACTTGAGATCGGCGACGGCACGGCTCAAATCATGAAGTTGATCATCGCCCGCGAAAAAATTGGCCGGGTTGCCGTTCAGTACGGGTAATTCAAATTCATCGCAACCCTGTATTGACCGGCGGTGCGCCTCCGCTATGATGCCCGAGCTTCGCGGTCAAGGCCCCTGTGGCGGAACTGGTAGACGCGCCAGGCTCAAAAGACGCGTGCGACTCGTGGCGATGCTGAAGTGTAACAGGGCGGGGTTGAAAATATTAGCGGGCGTGGCGGAATTGGTAGACGCGCGGGATTCAAAATCCCGTTTCCGTGAGGAAGTGGGAGTTCGATTCTCCCCGCCCGTACCAACCCTTTAAGTTCAGATAAGATACCTTTTTCGTTTGGCGATTCGGAAAACCAACTTCACATGATCGGCGATGAGCGCAAGGAAATCTCGTGCTTACAGACAACGCATTCATTGTCGCGCAAAGATTGCGCGAACAGGTTGGCAGCGACATAAATGGTGTTGGCCTCGACAACTAGCAGCTATGCACTTTGTTCGACAATTTTGATTCTAACAACCTCCGCGATGCTCTGAATGAACTCGCTCAAATCGGTTTTATAAGGCTCGACGAGGGAATGCCCGCGTCTGCTGCTGGTATTCCAAAAGCTTTGCGTAATATCGCCGGTGTGGGCGTTATGGAGCCGATGCAGGTTTATTTTGACGGGCAATGATCTCAGAGAAAACTCGCACGCTTTCTTACACATACACAGTCGAGTTCGTAAAATTCATGAATAATGACAATACCTTACGCTTGCCTTGATGAGGCTCAAAATCTAGTTTCTGTAAGGGAGTATCCGTTCGAGTCGGACTGGGGGCACTAACCTAAATCAGAGGTTGGGGTAAAATCTGACCGTACATCTGGGTAGCTGAAATGGTTTAAAGGGTGTTTTTGTCGCCCACCCGGCGAATCACTGATGTGCAGGACATCAAAATTTCATTCAGGAACTATCACTGTCCACTGACGGTTCCACCGACGGTTCACCGTTTTCCGGGGTCTTTTTAGCTGCGGCTTTTTCCTGTTTGGCGGCAAGGCGTTCCGCTTTTTTGGCCGCTTTTTGGCGGGCCCGCTCGGACCTTTCGAAACTGTAATTCGGTTTTCTCGCCATTAGTCTTCCTTAAATCGCATGGACAAAGGCCTAAACTGCCCCCAACAAAAGTCGGGGGCAGAACGATACTATCTTAATCGACGATAGAAAGATTTTCGGCAGAAGACTTGCCGTTTTGACCGGCTTGAAGCTCATAAGAGACTTTTTGACCTTCATTTAGTGTAGTCAGCCCAGCGCGTTCGACCGCTGAAATGTGGACGAAAGCGTCATTCCCGCCGTCTTCCGGCTCAATAAATCCAAAGCCTTTGGTTGGGTTAAACCATTTTACGGTGCCAGTAGTCATAGTTGTATCCTCTAACTTGGGTATTAAAATCGCACACGCCACACCATGTGACAGAGCGATAGTTTTAACGTCCACATTGTCGGGGGATAACTAAGCTAATCGGCGTACCGGTCATTCAGGTAACACCAAACGAATGCAAGGCGTGTAGGGGATATGCACTTCCTTACCCATATAAGTCAACTACTCAGCACATTCAATTGCTGCAAAGCGCTGCGCGCGTCCCAAAAATCGGTTTGACGGACGATAAGACTGCCACGCAATCCGAGCGCACTGACACCCCGAACCGTGAAAGATTTGTTTGACGCATCGAAACCCAAAAACAACCGATCGGGCCCCCAATTGGCGGTCCATTCCCAATGCGCCGCACCGCCCTCAGGCCCCCCTTGCCAATCTAGATATTTGAGTTTGGTCACACCCGAAAATATGAACGCGTTGAAAGCTTTCCGCAGAGCGGGCTTGCCTTCAACGCGTTCACCGAAAATAGGGTCTTCGAATACAATGTCGTCCGCATAGCACGCCATACAGGTATCCATATCACCACCGCTGTAGGTGCCGATCCAATTGCAGACGAAGTCCCGGGTTATTTGATCAAGATGTTGGATCAAAGTCCGTCAAACAACTTCAAATCACCGTTCGACCCACTTTGCCGCAGTTTGATCATCGGTGCGTATTCATCTGAGTTGTACCAGGCGCGGGCCGAATCTGCGTCCGGGAACTCAAGAACGACGGCGGCGGAGGGGACCGCTATGTCGCCTTCCAAGTGATCGATCTCGGTCGCTCGCGCGAGATACTTGCCGCCGTGGGCCTGTACTTGCGCTTCAACCTTGGGGCCGTACTCCTCAATCCAAGACGGATCGGTGATGGTAACGTAACCAACAACATAAGCGACCATATTCTTTATCCTCCCAAATGAGCAAAAGCCGGGTTCATCCCTGGCTTCAATGCTTTGAAGATAAACTGAAAACTAATTCGTTGGGTACTATAATCTGTGAGCTTCGGGGGAGACGAGTAGAACACCGTATTCTTTTAAGATCGTATCGATCTCGTTCTGATGGGCGGAAATCAATTGATTTACGCGCTCCTTCCACCCTTTGTCCCCATGGCGCACACCCATGGAGATGGCAAACACCATTTGTGGCCCGGCGGTTTCACTGAGCAGCGGTGTGACAATCAAGTCCACCTCGCTCTTCCGTGTGTAGTAGCCGGCAATTGGGCCCCACAATATGCCGGCATCCAATTGGCCACCAGTGATCTCAGAAACGATGTGTTCGGCTGGCGAATAGTGACGTCGGTCAACGGCTAAGGGGAATGACTTTGACCGGTCGAGCAGTCCTTTCATGGCCATAATGGTTGCGGGTGGCGTCCCAGCAATTATGCCGATCGAACGACCTTTTAGCCGAGGGTCGCTTAGGCTTTTAACATCAGCAAGGTCAGACCCGGCCGGAGTAATCAAGGTGTATGCGGAGCTGTAATAGGCATTGGTGCTCTGAAGCGGTTCCTGATCGGCGACCGCGCCCATTATCAGGTCGCATTTCTTTGCGTTGAGTGTGTTGCGTATAAATCCGATGGTTTGAGGGAACCATGTGTAGGTAACCGGCAGGCCGAGTTCGCGGCCGAGCAGCTCCGCGACTTTATTCTCGAAGCCTTCACCATCTTGACGGGAGAACGGTAAATTGCCTGGATCAGCACATATGCGCAACGACTGGGTACTCGTGTTTTCTTCTGCCAAGGCGGTTGTCGCGAATCCCAATACCGCCCCTAACAGCGAAAAAAATCTCAACTGTTCGAGGACGAATTTAATCGCCGAAGCAGGCATTTTCATCTTCCTTGGCGGCATCTGATTTGGGCACTTTTTTTCGCGGCCGACCGCGACCGACAGCGTCATCGGACCGGGCCATCAAATACACATAGATATCATCCAAGTAGCACATGACATTAGGGTTTTGGCCAAACGCTGGCATTTTCTGCTGCTCGGACGCGGTCACCCGTTCGCGGCCGTTCACCACAATGCTCATGAAATCGTCGTATGAATAGTCCTTCATTGAGGATGCGAGTGCCGGTGCGAACGAACTGCCCAAACCATCCGGGCCGTGACACACATGGCATTCCGAATGATACCGGCGAAATCCGTTGTAGGTGTACCAATCAACGGTGCCATCCGCTGTGATCTTGTACGTCGGGATGTCATTGGTATCTAAATATTTTCCGTCCTCCTCAGTAATGAGTCGGCCCTCTTCAGCAGACGCAATTGGGCTCAGCGAGATCAGGAATAGCCAAAGAAATATTGGCAGGGTTTTCACCATGGAAAGCCTCATGGACTAAGAAGGTGTCCGGAAAATCGGCACCGCACAATTAAGGCACGGTGCCGAAAAATCCAGAATATCGGCAATGCTTACTGCAGTTCGAAAACTGTCAATTGCCCGCCAAGTGCCGTGTAGTTATGGAGAGCGGCATAGCCGCCTACGGCACCAAGACCGGCGGTAGGCTCGGTTAAACCCGCGGCCAGCCCAATACCTGCCCAACCGCCGACGCCTGACAGAATGGCTATGTATTGTTTGCCGCCCCGAGCGTAGGTGGTGACGTTGCCGATGATTCCCGATGGGGTCTTGAACTTGTAAAGTTCTTTGCCGGTCTTCGCGTCCACGGCCTTTAAATACCCTTCCAAAGTGCCGTAAAACACGACGTCACCCGCCGTCGCGAGGGCGCCGGACCATACCGAAAACATTTCGTCTATGGACCAGACAATTTTGCCTTTAACCGCGTCCCAGGCGATGAAATTGCCCATATGGGAATCGCCTTCAGGCGGGAACATGGACAGGGTCGCACCAATGTAAGGCTGCCCTGCAGTATATGAAACCCGGTAAGGTTCGTAGTCCATACACACATGGTTGGTTGGCACGTAATACAGTCCGGTGCGAGGCGAGTAAGACGCCGGTTGCTGATCTTTGGATCCCAAGGCGGTTGGGCAAATGCCTTCCGAATTTACATCCGTCCCATTGTGCTCGGTTGAATATTTAAGGACTACTTGTGGCCGTCCGGTTTCCATGTCCACGTGGGTTGCCCAGTTGACCACAGGGTCAAACTTTTCGGCCACCAATAACTCGCCGGTCACGCGGTCAATGGTATAGCCGAAACCGTTGCGGTCGAAGTGGACCAGAGTTTTGCGCTGTTTGCCGTCGATTTCATGTTCGGCCAGGATCATTTCATTAATCCCGTCGTAGTCCCATTCGTCATGGGGTGTCATTTGGTAGACCCATTTGGCCATGCCGTCGTCAGGGTCGCGGGCGAATATTGCCATCGACCAGCGGTTATCGCCGGGCCGTTGTGCCGGATTCCAAGTGCTCGGGTTGCCGGTGCCATAGTAAACGAGATCGAGTTCCGGGTCATAGGCGTACCAGCCCCAAGTGGTGCCCCCGCCGATTTTCCACTGATCCCCTTTCCAAGTGTTGAGGCCAGAATCTTTGCCCACCGGTTTGCCGAGGTGCGTTGTTTTCTCAGGATCGACCAAAATGTCGCTGTCCGGACCCATGGAATAGGCGCGCCAGACGAGCTTGCCGGTTTTGATGTCGTAGGCGGTCAAGCTGCCGCGCACGCCATATTCGCCGCCAGATATACCAACCAAGACTTTATCTTTAACGACGGCTGGTGCGCTGGTGCCACTGCCGCCTTTGGTCGGATCACCATTAATGGCAGTC
>JAPYRI010000069.1 GCA_029941135.1 Alphaproteobacteria bacterium
ATCGAGTTGATTGCGTCTGAAAATATAGTCAGTAGGGCCGTACTAGAGGCAGCCGGTTCGGTGCTGACAAACAAGTATGCGGAAGGATATCCTGGGCGGCGTTATTACGGTGGCTGCGTTCATGTGGATGTCGTCGAAGCAATGGCTATAGATCGGGCAAAACAAATATTCGACTGTGGATTTGCCAACGTTCAGCCCCACTCTGGCTCGCAAGCCAATCAAGGCGTGATGATGGCTTTGGCCAAGCCAGGCGACGCTATTTTAGGCATGGCATTGTCGGCAGGCGGCCATCTCACCCACGGCGCGGCGCCCAACCAGTCCGGCAAGTGGTTTAATGCCGTTTCCTACGGAGTTCGGCGCGAAGACTGCCTCATCGATTATGATGAAGTTGAAAAACTCGCCCGCGAAAACAAACCAAAAATTATTATTGCCGGAGGCTCAGCGTACGCCCGGATTATCGATTTTGAGCGCTTCCGCAGTATAGCCGATGAAGTCGGCGCATATTTAATGGTCGATATGGCGCACTTTGCCGGGCTTGTCGCGGCCGGCGTGCACCCGAGTCCATTCCCCCATGCCCACGTGGCCACGACAACCACTCACAAAACTTTGCGCGGTCCTCGCGGAGGGATGATCCTGACCAACGATGGTGATATCGCAAAGAAAATCAATTCAGCCATTTTTCCGGGTCTCCAGGGCGGGCCTTTGATGCATATTATTGCGGCCAAGGCGGTGGCTTTTGGAGAAGTATTGCAACCCGAGTTTAAGGCCTACGCACGTGCTGTATTGGACAATGCGAAGGCTCTGGGCGAGCAGTTGAAAAGCGGCGGTTTGGATTTGGTCTCGGGGGGAACAGACACGCATTTGGTATTGCTTGATATGCGTCCACGGCAGTTGACTGGCAAGGTAGCTGAACATGCTCTCGAAAATGCCAATATAACTTGCAACAAAAACGCAATACCATTTGACCCTGAAAAACCCATGGTCACTTCGGGTCTTAGACTGGGCAGTCCGGCTGTTACCACTCGCGGCTTCGGTGTGGCCGAGATGCGATTGGTCGGAGACTACATTCTCGAAGTGCTCGACGGCTTGGCAACGAACGGACCAGATGGCAATGGCGTGGTTGAAGAATCGGTTCGTAGTCGCGTGTTGGAGCTGTGCGATCGTTTCCCAATTTATAATTAAAGGGTCGCGGTTAATTTAGATTAGAGACACTTGTTATCTAAGGGATACCACGGGCAAATCACAAGACTTGCAAATAAAGTTGAAGTTTAAAGGGAGACGGTTATGCGTTGTCCATTCTGCGGCAACAACGACACACAGGTAAAAGACTCGCGGCCTACCGAAGATGATTCGGCGATCCGACGGCGTCGATTTTGTACTGGCTGCGGCGCGCGTTTCACCACTTTCGAACGCGTTCAATTGCGCGAGTTAACGGTGCTCAAAAAGAACAATCGCCGCGAGCCGTTCGAGCGCGACAAGCTGGCCCGGTCACTGAATATCGCACTTCGGAAACGTCCGGTCGAACCGGAACGGGTTGAGAGAATGATAAGCGGGATTGTACGGCGCTTGGAGAGTATGGGCGAATCGGAAGTGCCAGCAGATGTAATCGGCCAATTGGTGATGGAAGGCCTATCCAGTTTGGATCAGGTTGCCTTTGTGAGGTTCGCCTCGGTCTATCGCAATTTCCGCGAGGCGAAGGATTTCGAAGACTTTATCGGCAACTTGGAAGTTTCCTCGAAAGTTTAGTCGCATGGGCTCTGATCCCTTCGGGAGAATCGAAAAACCTCAACCCTTGGACGATTCCGAACTGATGTCTATTGCGCTTGGAATGGCGGTGCGGGGATTGGGAGCGACCTCGCCAAATCCGGCGGTTGGTTGCCTATTGTATCGCCGGGATTTGGGCTCTGTTGGCCGCATTGTCGGACGTGGCTGGACTCAAAGTGGCGGTCGTCCCCACGCCGAAACCGAAGCTTTGCGCCGGGCAGGGGAACTGGCGCGTGGTGCTACTGTTTACGTCACGCTTGAGCCCTGTGCCCATCACGGCAAAACCCCTCCCTGCGCGGCAGCACTGATTAATGCTGGTGTTGGCCGGGTGGTCATCGCCGTGCCCGACCCCGACGTACGGGTGAACGGCGCGGGCATCCGGATGCTCGAAAGCGCCGGCATAGAAGTCGTGACAGGTGTTGGCGCGATCGAGGGTGCGGTTCATTTGGCCGGATATCTAATGCGGGTCGCGGATGGGCGCCCCCTGATCACTGTCAAAGTGGCAACCAGCCTGGACGGCAAGATTGCCCTCCATAACGGTCGCAGCAAATGGATTACCGGTGCCACGGCGCGGGCGCGGGCTCATTTAATGCGCGCCAGCCATGATGGAATTATGGTTGGGGTAGGAACTGTGGTGGCGGATGATCCCGAATTATTCTGTCGCCTACCTGGGCTGGCTGACCGATCCCCGATTCGAATTATCGCCGACAGTCGATTGCGAACACCTCTGACCGCTAAACTGGTGGCTGGTGTGCAAAAAACTTCGACCTGGGTGATTGCGCTCGACACCACCGCCAATGAACGTAAACGTGCGTTCGCTGATGTTGGTGTAGAAGTCATAGAAGTGGGGCCCAACAAGGATGGGCGGCTTGATATGGCGACTGCCGTGACGGCGCTCGGATCGCGTGGTTTGCAAAGCGTCTTGGTCGAAGGCGGAGGGCGGCTTATTTCGTCAATGTTAGCGGCACGGTTGGTGGATCGCATGGCCTGGTTCCATGCTCCTAAGGTAATTGGAGGTGACGGTATACCTGCGGCTGCGGCTCTGGGCATTGGTTCTTTGACTGACGCGCCCCAATTTCGCCGGATCGATTGCCAAACCGTAGGAGAGGATATACTGGAAATTTACGCGGTTCAGGCTTAAATAGAGACATGTTTACAGGAATGATCACCGATATCGGCAAAGTCTTGAATGCCGAAGAGCTGGGCGACACCCGTTTTGTCCTCGGTACATCCTATGACGTAAATGCGATCGATATTGGCGCCTCAATTTCCTGCTCAGGCGTATGCCTCACGGTCGTCGACAAAGGGAAGGACTCGAAAACCGGCGATTGGTTTGCCGTGGATGCCTCCGCTGAAACCATATCTTGCTCCAATTTGGGTGATTGGCAGGAGGGTACTCGGGTTAATTTGGAACACTCGTTGAGAATAGGCGACGAATTAGGGGGTCATATCGTAAGCGGTCATGTGGACGCCCTTGCAGAAATCGTCGGCATCAGATCCGACGGCGATTCATTGCGTTTTGTTTTCGAGGTGCCGGACACTTTAAAACGTTATGTGGCCTCCAAAGGCTCGATTGCGCTTAACGGGGTGTCGTTGACCGTCAACGAAGTCGATGATACCCGTTTTGGCGTCAACATCATTCCTCACACGCAGAAATTGACCACGTTCGGTTCGGCGGCCATCGGAGACAAGACCAATATGGAAATCGACATTCTTGCCCGTTATGTGGCCCGCTTAAACGAAATTGATTGATATGCCTTACCGTAAGTACCTTTCCTCGATCGAAGAAGTCCTTGAGGACGCGCGCAATGGCCGCATGTTCATATTAGTTGACGAAGAAGATCGAGAGAACGAAGGCGATCTGGTCATTCCGGCAGAAATGGCTGGCCCGGAAGAAGTGAATTTTATGGCCCGCTTCGGGCGTGGGTTGATTTGTTTGTCGCTTACCTCAGATCGTGTGAACGAGCTCGAACTACCGTTAATGAACCGGGACAATCAATCTCGTTTTCAAACCGCATTTACAGTTTCCATTGAAGCCGCGGAAGGCGTCACCACGGGGATCTCGGCTGCTGACCGGGCAACCACCATTGCCGCTGCGATCGATCCCAAAAATGGTGCCGAAGATATCCGCACTCCGGGTCATGTGTTTCCACTGATCGCCCGCAATGGCGGGGTGCTGGTCCGCGCCGGGCACACCGAAGCTGCCGTGGATGTAGCCCGCTTGGCGGGATTAATACCGGCAGGCGTAATATGCGAGATTATGAACGATGACGGGACCATGGCGCGCTTGCCGGAGTTGGTCGAGTTCGCGAAAGTCCATGGTCTGAAAGTCGCGACCATCGCCGATCTCATTGCTTACCGGATGGGCCACGACCGCCTCATCAAGAAATCAGTTGACGCGCCTATGAAAAGCGGCTTAGGCGGCGATTTCACCATGCACGTCTACAACAATGAAGTTGAAGAAGTGGAATATGCTGCCTTCGTAAAGGGCGACATCACCACCGACGCGCCGGTGCTCGTACGCATGCATTCGTGGAACGTATTTGAAGATGTGCTGCGGGGGTGTGATGGTACCGATCAAACCGCTTTAGATTCGGCCATTCAACAGATTGGCGAAGATGGAAGGGGGGTGATTATTGTCATACGCGAGCACCACCCCGAATGGGTTTCGCGGCAAGTTGACAAGAAACAGGGCCGCCTCAAGAGTGAAGAAACGGATTTGCGGCACTATGGAATTGGTGCCCAAATTTTGGTTGACCTTGGGGTCCGGGAGATGATTCTGCTGTCTAATCACAAGCGCAACATTGTCGGCCTTGAGGGTTATGGACTAAGGGTTGTGGGGCAGAAGGCCCTGAATGACCGGTATTGATTCGGATGACCCATGACAAGTAGCCCTCATTTATTGATTGTCGAAGCGCGGTTTTATGAAGATATCGCCGATGAGCTGGTGCGTGGCGCCATCGCGCGCATTGAAGCCGTGGGTGGAACCTATGAGCGAGTTGAGGTGCCGGGCGCGTTTGAAGTCCCGGCGGCAATTGATCTCGCCATCCGGGGCGCCGGCATTGGCGGCCGTAAGCCCTTCGATGGGTATGTGGCATTAGGATGTGTTATTCGCGGCGAAACGACCCATTATGATTATGTATGTGGCGAAAGTGCACGCGGGCTCCAGGATTTGATACTCCGCTATGGCGCTGCAATCGGCTATGGCATTCTGACAGTTGAAAATCGCGACCAAGCCTGGGCGCGGGCTTCCGTCGACGACGGTAATAAAGGTGGCGTCGTGACTACTGCCGCGCTTCGCATGATCGAACTCAAATCCCATTTTGGCCTTTCATAATTTGGGTAATGTCTTGAATTCAGCAATGTCACGAATTGGGTAATGCTTTGAAACCGGTAGAATCATGAGCACTGACCCGACCAAAACTTGCCAGAAAAGGGGGGGGCGCCCGGCCGGTAGAGCCCGTAGCGCTGCGCGACTGGCGGCGGTTCAAGCCCTTTATCAGATTCAAATCAGCGGGGGCGCGTCGCGTGAAGTAGTGCGCGAATTTGTTACTCACCGGCTTGGAACGGAAATCGAGGGCGATGTATACATCGCCGCCGATACCGATTTTTTCAGTGACCTTGTGATTGGAACCGAGAGGCGGCTCCAAGAGATCGACAAATTAATTGCGCATGCATTGTCATCTAACTGGTCTCTGGACCGATTAGAAAGGCTCATGCGCGCGGTGCTTCGGGCTGGAACTTATGAACTGGTCGCGCGTCCGGACGTGCCGACAAAGGTTATTATCGACGAGTATGTCGACGTTGCGCATGCGTTTTTTAGCGAAAAGGAACCTGGTTTCGTTAATGGGGTTTTGGACCGCTTGGGGAAGAGCGTCCGGCATGGCGGCTCGACTCCCGGAGGCAAAGAAGCCACAACTTAAAGTGCATGCCAGCCTGCGAGAATGGAAGCCATGCGAGGTGAGTTTGATCTAATCGCTGAATTGTTTGGTCCCCTGGCGGCTAAATTCCCAGGGGCGCTAGGCCTATTGGACGATGGCGCAATCATACGGCCACGGCCCGACCGGGATCTGGTGATCACAAAAGATTTGATGGTTGCGGGAATACATTTCGCCAAAGATGACCCAGCCGATGCCGTTGCGCGCAAACTCCTGCGCGTCAATCTGTCGGATTTGGCGGCCATGGGTGCCGAGGCAATTGGGTATACGCTCGGATTCGCGGCGCCTCCGGATATTGACATAGAATGGATACGCTTATTTTGCCGCGGCCTTGACCAAGACCAAACTATTTTCGATTTATCTTTAATCGGCGGGGATACGGTTCAAACTTCGGGTCCGCTCACTTTGTCGCTTACCGCCTTTGGTGACGTGCCCACGGGACAAGCATTGAAAAGATCGAATGCACAGCCGGGCGACAAAGTGATGGTTTCTGGAACCATCGGTGACGGCTATCTGGGATTGGAAGTGGGGCACGGTATGTGGCCTGGAATTTCAGTCGAGCACCGAATGTATTTGATCGAACGATTGCGGATTCCAGAGCCCAGGATTTCATTAGGCATAAGCTTGCGCGGCATTGCGCGGGGAGTTGCGGATATTTCCGACGGATTGGTTGCCGATTTGGGTCACATTTGTGCGGCTTCGCGCACGGGGGCCATTGTGCACGCCGATCAGGTCCCTTTATCCTCTGCTGCTCTCGCGATTGAGGCGATCGAAGGGCCTGGCTTGACGTCGGGGCTTCTGTCCGGTGGCGATGATTATGAGCTGTTGTTTACCATTGATCCCGATGATCATGCGCGGGTGTCGGATTTGGGAAAAAAGTGTGGCGTCGCCATTGCCGAGATCGGTCAGATTGTTAACACAGAGGGTGTACAAGTCGTTGATGCTGGGGGGCAGACAATTAAGCTTGAGCGGTCAGGATACAGCCATTTCTAGGTGCCAGCATCGTATGGTCAGCACGATAAAATGCCATTTCTAGTGTAGATGAAGTCGTTGGTGCAAAAATAAAATATAATCGTCGAAATCGGTTTTGGGCCGGCTTATTGCTCATTTGTCTGGTCCTTTCGTTTCCGCGAGTCGGGGACGCCGCCGATCATGGTGCGATCAAAATGGTGATCGAATCTTTAGATGTATTTGGGGAGGGAACGGCGGTTGTATACACGGATATACTGATTGCCCCTCAATTTTATCGCGGCAAGCTCATTCTCCATGTCTTCTATAAATTTGCCTTGATCGTCAAAGCTGACCGATGGCAGCATATTATCAGGAGAAAAATAAAATTAAGGGAAGTGGTTCTGGATGAACTGAACCGATATATGTTAGCCCGGCCCGATGCGCCAAATCGGATCAACATTCCACTCCTCAAGAAACGCCTCTTGCTTCGGGCCAAAAAGCTGTTAGGGGCGACGTCCGTGCACGGTATTTACGTGATGAATGCGATATCCGGGCGGGTCTGGTTCGGTCCACCGCGTGTAAATTAACTGTTTTTCGCAGTTATTTATTCATCAAAACGACTGATCGGTTGCGTTAGACCGACATCTCTGGCATTTTCCGCGCGGCTTTCTGGGAGACCAGCCTGCTTTCCGGCGGGCCATTTTGTTTGGCCACGCCTTGTAAATTTAACTCGCTCTAACCGAGCAGTCTCCAAATGGGGGAACCGACCATGTCCGACGGTCTATCTATTGAGTTGTGGTACGTAGTGTTTTGTGGCGTGTTCGCCCTCCTCTACGGTATTTATGCGAGCCGATCCGTCCTTTCGGCGGAAACTGGCAACGAGCGCATGAGAGAAATCTCGAGGGCGGTGCAAGAGGGCGCCAGCGCCTATCTTAATCGGCAATACCGAGCGATCGGCGTTGTCGGCATTGCTATTTTTGGTCTTCTGATCTGGTTGCTGGAGGTTAACACCGGGGTTGGCTTTGCTATTGGCGCAATTCTTTCAGGGGCCACCGGTTTTATTGGCATGAATGTGTCGGTCAGAGCCAATGTGCGCGTCGCCCACGCCGCAAGCATCAGCTTGAAGAGCGGCTTGAACATTGCTTTTAAGGCAGGCGCGGTTACGGGCCTGCTGGTGGTTGGATTGGCCCTGCTGTCGGTTACCGGCTACTACATGTATTTGCAAGGCACTGGCGCCGAGGGTCGGGGCCTGGTTGACCCCCTGGTGGCCTTAGGTTTTGGTGGGTCGCTCATCTCGATATTTGCCCGGCTCGGCGGCGGTATTTTCACCAAGGGTGCCGATGTTGGCGCTGATCTGGTGGGTAAGGTTGAGGCAGGAATTCCCGAAGATGATCCGCGCAATCCGGCAACGATTGCCGATAACGTTGGCGACAATGTTGGTGACTGCGCGGGCATGGCGGCGGATTTGTTTGAGACTTATGTGGTGACCATGGTCGCCACCATGGTCCTGGCCTCGATCTACTTTGTCGGTAACGACGAATTGATCGCGAAGCTGATGCTATACCCCCTGGCAGTCGGTGGCGCCTGCATTATAACGTCGGTCATTGGCACCTTCTTTGCCCGGCTTGGTGCTTCTGGCAACATTATGGGCGCACTCTATAAAAGCTTTATCGTGTCGTCTGTTTTGTCAGCCGCGATTATGTGGCCGGTCACCGAATATGTAATCGGGTTTTCAACCACGATGTCAGTTGATGGACAGGAATTTAGTGGCCGTTCCTTGTATTATTGCGGTCTCGTGGGTCTGACAGTTACCGGCCTGCTCATTTGGATCACCGAATATTATACCTCAACTGAATACCACCCTGTGCGGTCGATCGCGTCGGCCTCGACGACGGGAGCTGCGACTAACATCATCCAGGGATTGGCAATTTCTATGCAGGCGACGGCAGTACCCGCCATTATCATCTGCGTTGCCATCGGGGTGACCTACCAATTGGCGGGCTTATTTGGTATCGCTATCGCGGTGACCGCAATGCTTGCTTTGGCGGGTATGGTTGTGGCCCTAGACGCTTATGGGCCGGTGACCGATAACGCGGGTGGTATTGCCGAAATGGCTGATCTGCCTGAGAACGTACGTAAAACGACTGATGCGTTAGACGCAGTGGGCAATACCACTAAGGCAGTGACCAAGGGGTATGCCATCGGATCGGCTGGGCTTGCAGCTCTGGTGTTGTTTGCGGCCTATACCGCCGACTTAAAGCACTTGGCAGAGGTAAATGAGAATTTTGCAGGTATTACCGCCGATTTCTCGCTTAGCAACCCTTATGTAATTATAGGTCTGTTTATCGGTGGCATGCTGCCCTATTTGTTTGCCTCCATGGGTATGACCGCGGTTGGTCGGGCAGCGGCATCGGTCGTGATCGAAGTGCGCCGTCAGTTCAAGGAAATCCCCGGCATCATGGAAGGTATTGGGAAACCAGACTACAGTCGGGCTGTCGATTTACTGACCAAGGCGGCGATTAAGGAAATGATTATTCCTTCGATGCTACCGGTTCTGGCGCCCATTGTTATGTACTATGTGGTTGCTTGGACTGTAGGTGTTTCTGAGGCCTTCTCGGCGCTTGGCGCAATGCTGGTGGGCGTAATCGTGACCGGCCTCTATGTGGCGGTGTCCATGACCGTCGGTGGCGGCGCTTGGGACAATGCCAAGAAATATATTGAAGACGGTAATTTTGATGGCAAGGGTTCCGAAGCGCATAAAGCAGCTGTAACCGGTGACACTGTCGGTGATCCTTACAAGGATACCGCTGGACCAGCGGTTAATCCGATGATCAAGATCACGAACATTGTTGCGTTACTGCTGCTGGCGGTCTTGGCTCACTAGCCGCTTAGCACGCTCGTCAATACGAAAAGCCCCGCAGGACAATCTGCGGGGCTTTTTTGTGCCGATCGGCTAGGATCGCTAAATACCGGTGTTCTCGAAGGGGTCGCCGTAACCGATGCCGCGGTTGCCGAATCTCCCCATATTGCCAAATACTTGTTCGAAGAAACTCAATTTACGCCCGCCAGTTTCGGTTTCCCGTTCATTGACAGCCAGAACACGAGCTTTATCAACGCCAATTGTATCAATGGTAGTCACCAGGCCTTGTAGATCGAAATGGATTTCGACCACGGACTGATCCACAAGTTGTTCATCGAAAAACAAAAAATTTTCGCTTCGACGGCTGATGTAATACCAAGTGAAACCATCGAATGTGGCAGTGCTGGTAGGATATCCGAGAGTCTGCCTCACCGACTCTTGATTGTCGACGCCGGGTAATATTTCAGATAACAGCGTTTCGTCCGGGATATATCCCCGGCTCTCTATAGTCGCAGTACATGCCGAAAGGGCCACTACAGATAGGCTGACGGCCAGGAAACCTCTGCATGTGTGCCATCGTGACGGTTTCCTGGATTTTTTAGACGGTATTTGTATCATCCTTGAGCCCGTAAATTTGAAAGCTGAGATTACTGGAGCTATTTTCCCGGTTAGATTATGTAATGCGTTAAAGTGTCATAACCGGTCTTGCTACGCAATGTTTGCACTTTCATCGGCATCATTAGGGCGCGATTTAGCGGAATTATCGCCAATACTTGTTGTCAGGAAATCTCAATATGCTGAAACACTTGTTCCGCCGTCCTCCGTTCGAGCGGGAAGCGCATGATCTCTACGTTGCCCTGGTTCAGCAAGCGCGGCGGCCAGTTTTTTATCAGGAAATGGGAATTCCGGACACACCTGAGGGGCGCTTCGAATTAGTGGTCTTGCACGCTTTTTTACTAATTAGCCGCTTAAACGCGGAAATAGGCAAAACGCGGGAACTGTCGCAACAAGTATTCGATGTCTGGTTCGGCGACATGGACAGCGCCCTGCGCGAACTGGGGATTGGCGACATTGGTGTGGGAAAGCGCGTTAAGCGCATGGTCGAATCCTTTTACGGACGCGCTACTGCTTATGAGACGGGCCTGAAATCAAAAGACGAGGCATTGCAGGCCGCGTTCGCGCGAAATATTTTTGCCCATAAGGAGCCCAGCCCTGGCGTCCTCGAAGCGTTAGATGGCTATGTGCGTGCTCAGCGAAGTGCGCTGCAAGCGGTGGAACTGGATACGCTTATGCGCGGGCAATTGGTGTTTAACGATGTTGAGCCCGTTATTCGGGAAAATAGTTCCTAATATTTGAACTTGGCGGCGGTTTATTGGTTTGGAATTGGGCCTATGCTGCTGAATTTGAAAGTCGTTCAGGCCCGTTGACCCAGGCGGCTGAGGCGCATATGGTGCGCGCCGCGCAATGTCCATGGGGGTCCAGCGCTTCGCCCGTGTTTTCCAGTATTCGAAAAGCAAACAATGACTGAAAATATATCACCAGATGCCGGTCCTGATAAGCCCATTCTGAGCCGAGTTATTGAGATTGAAAAGTTTGATGACCAAGAACATAAATTCGACTTTTCACTCGACGCGAAAGAACAAAAAGCCTTATGCGAATTCTTTGGTTTGCTGGCGATCGAAGATTGGGATGCGACGGCGTGGTTGCAGCGTACGGCCGATAGGGATGGTTTTGTACTGCGGGTGACTTTCGCAGCAAATGTGATACAGTCCTGCGTCGTGACACTTGAACCGGTTCGGAGCCGGGTTCAACAAACTTTCACCAACATGTATTTACCCGAGGATCGGATCGAAAGCCCCGCAGAAATGGCCGGTGCAGAATTATTTATCGACGCGGAAGGTGACGATTTTCCTGAGATACTTATGGATTTTGGGATAGATGTTGGTGACGCAATCGCACAACAATTTGCCTTGGCATTAAATCCTTATCCGAGGCTGCCTGGGGTCGAGTTTGGTTTTGGCAAGGAAGATAAACTCGTCGTGGCAAATGGCGGAAATGAACGCGTAAATCCGTTTGCGGCATTGAAATCCTGGCAATCGGGAAGTTAAAAGAGGGTCTGTCTATGGATCAACAAACGGTCCACTGGCAATAAAAATTGAGGAACAGCGGTTATGGCGGTACCTAAGTCTAAAATATCTAAATCACGGCGCGGCATGCGGCGGAGTCACGATAGTATGAAATCGATGGCGCACAATGAGTGTCCAAATTGCGGTGAATTGAAGCGTCCGCATCATATCTGTGATGCCTGCGGATTTTATGCAGGTCGTGAAGTCACCGAGCCTACCGGTGTTGTTTGATCGGCTAACGTGATATCTGAGTTTCCGTTTTGACGGACCAACTGATCATAGCGCTTGACGGCATGGGCGGGGACAATGCGCCCGATGCGGTTGTTCAAGGTGCCGAAATTGCACGAAAAAAGTATCCTAATGTGCAATTTATTTTCTTCGGGGACAGGGCGTTATTGGATCCACAGCTCGGTAGGCTACCTGAGTTGCAGGCCGTTTCCGAAGTACGACATACCGATGAAGTCGTGAATTCAGACGATAAACCAAGTCAGGCAATGCGCCGAGGCAGAGGCTCAAGCATGGGCCTGGCGATAGAAGCCGTGCGCTCCGGTGAGGCATCTGTTGCCGTTTCGAGTGGCAACACCGGCGCTCTGATGGCAATGGCAAAATTTATGCTGAAGACAATGGCCGGCATTAATCGGCCGGCATTAGCCTCTACATTTCCGACGGTCAAAGAAGATATTGTCATGCTCGATTTGGGCGCAAATGTCGAATGCGACGCCGAGAATTTGGTCCAATTTGCGATTATGGGTTCCGAATTCGCGCGCGCCGCTTTGGGCCGAACTCAGCCAGTGGTAGGTTTGCTGAACATCGGAGTTGAAGAGCTTAAAGGTCATGGTGCTGTGAGAAGTGCGAGCGAACGGCTCAGAGATATGAATTCAACCATAAATTTTGGTGGATTTGTTGAGGGCAACGACATTGTTAAAGGTGAAATAGACGTTATTGTAACCGACGGTTTCACGGGTAATATCGCGATCAAGACTGCAGAAGGCACCGCCCGTATGTTTGGCGAATTTCTGGCCCAAGCTTTTAGAAGCACAATTATTTCCAAACTCGGCTATTTACTTTGCCGTAGAGCACTGGCCTCTGTCCGCGAGCGTTTGGATCCGCAGGAGCAAAATGGGGGTGTTTTCCTCGGATTAAATGGATTGGTCGTGAAAAGCCATGGCGGATCCGACGGCAAAGGATTTGCGAGTGCAGTCGCTTTAGCTGTGCGAATGGCAAGCGTAGACTTGCCCCGCCGTATTCAGGAGGATCTGATGAAAATTGGTGAAGAGCCTGTGGCAGAATCGGCGAGACAGGGGGCCGGGGAGTGACAGTCACGCGGTCGGCCATTGTGGGCTGCGGCTCATATTTGCCGAAAAGAGTGCTAACCAACAAAGAACTAGCGCTAACAGTGGATACCGATGACGACTGGATCGTCAGCAGGACCGGTATTCAGAAACGACATATTGCTGCCGAAGGGGAGTGCACCTCTGATCTGGCACTGGCGGCAACCCGGGAAGCCCTGGCTGCAGCACAAATGGACGCTGATGAAATAGACTTAATCGTTTTGGCAACCGCGACGCCTGATCAGACGTTTCCGTCAACTGCAACCGCGGTACAAGCCGGTCTAGGTATCACCCACGGCGCGGCTTTTGATGTCCAGGCGGTATGTTCGGGTTTCGTCTTTGCGCTTGCTGTCGCCGACAATTTTATCAAAACCGGCCAGTCTAAGTGTGCTGCCGTTATTGGTGCGGAAACCTTTTCCCGCATCCTGGATTGGGAAGATAGAAATACGTGCGTATTGTTTGGCGACGGCGCTGGTGCGGTTATTGTGAAAGCGATTGAGGGAGAAGGTACTTCTGACGACCAAGGGATATTGTCGACCCATTTGCATTCAGATGGCCGCCATCAAAAATTACTGTATGTGGACGGTGGCCCGTCATCCACTCAAAGCACCGGATTTTTACGCATGGAGGGCAAGGAGGTCTTCCGGCATGCGGTGACCAATCTTAGTGCCGTGGTCAGGGAAGCCCTGGAAGCGAACGATCTTTCCACGGATGACTTGGATTGGCTGATCCCCCATCAGGCAAATAAACGAATTCTCGATGGGACAGCCCGCAAACTGGGATTGTCGCCGGAAAAAGTAATTGTAACGGTGGATCAACATGCTAATACATCGGCGGCTTCGGTGCCCTTGGCATTGACCCAAGGGGTTAAAGACGGTCGGATCAAGCTTGGCAATCTGGTTTTGATGGAAGCCATGGGCGGCGGATTCACCTGGGGCGCCTGTGTTGCCAGAATGTAGGTCAATTTCACTTAAACAACAGTTCGTATCCC
>JAPYRI010000070.1 GCA_029941135.1 Alphaproteobacteria bacterium
TCCCAATGTTGCAGTGCGGCTTTGTCCGCTCAAATTTTTGCTTCGCCATGTCGATTGATCTCCGTTCCGCCAAACGCCTGCGGGCGCCTTTCTAATCCTAAGTATTACCAGCGATAATGGGAAAAGGCCTTATTGGCTTCTGCCATCTTATGAGTGTCTTCGCGTTTTTTTACCGTGGCGCCGCGGTTACTCGCCGCATCCAACAATTCAGCTGACAACCGACCGGTCATGGTGTTTTCCGACCGCCCCCGGGCAATTCCTATCAACCAACGCAAGGCGAGTGCTTGGGACCGTGATGAACGCACTTCAATTGGCACCTGATATGTCGCACCGCCCACCCGGCGCGAACGAACTTCGACTGATGGCTTCACGTTGTCCAGGGCTTCGTGAAATACCTTTAATGGTTCCTGCCCGGTTTTTTCTTGAATGATATCAAAAGCACCATAAACGATGCCTTCGGCGACCGATTTCTTGCCATCAATCATGAGAACATTGACGAATTTGGCAAGTACGGGATCGCCAAACTTGGCATCCGGTGTTACCGGTCGTTTTTCGGCTGCGTGGCGGCGTGACATTCCGGCTATTTCCTATTTTGGACGTTTGGCGCCGTATTTGGACCGACGTTGACGTCGATCCTTCACGCCTTGGGTATCAAGAATACCGCGAATAATATGATAACGGACGCCGGGAAGGTCTTTCACACGCCCTCCCCTAATCATAACGACCGAGTGTTCCTGCAGGTTATGTCCTTCACCAGGAATGTAGCTGGTGACCTCGTAGCCATTGGTCAGTCGAACACGGGCCACTTTCCGCAAAGCCGAGTTCGGCTTCTTCGGCGTCGTTGTATAAACCCGGGTGCAAACTCCACGCTTCTGAGGGCAGGCCTCCATAGCGGGGACTTTATTGCGGGTCACAGGACGCTTGCGCGGTTTACGTACAAGCTGGTTGATCGTCGGCATTTAGAGTTTGAACCTCTTCTTCAGTCGCGACAATAAAAGTGCGCGCTGTTACTTCATTCGGAAGCGAGCGCAGCTACCGTCAGTACCGTTACGCCAAGTGTGGCTTACAACTTTTCTAATCTTTCCCCGGGCAAGTGTTTAGTCCAACACGCATGATGGCCTACGACCTAGCCCGAAAGTGCGCGCATATTAGTTTCGCACCATTCAGCCGTCAAGCTGAAAACAAGGGCTAATTCACTGAAACACAAACAATTTTACAGAAATGAGGCGGCCCCACCGGGAACACCATCCCGAAGGGGCCAATCATGGTCAATTAAGCCTGTCCAAAAGCCATTAGACCGGTGCTTCCGTGCTTTCCGTCGTCGTCTCCGAGTCGGTTGGCGGAAAATCTTCGGCGGCGCTCTTCGCTTCAGCTTCAGTGGCAGCCTCCCTCTCGGCTACCTCTTTCTCAGCAGCTTCAATAGCCTCGCGATCCTGCTCCCCGGCTATCTCCCGCATCTTGCGCACGATAGCGCCGGTACCGGCCGGTATCAACCGGCCAACGATGACATTTTCTTTCAATCCCACCAGTCCGTCGGTCCGGCCGGCAACTGCCGCTTCCGTCAAAACCCTTGTGGTCTCCTGGAACGAGGCCGCTGAAATAAACGACGAGGTTTGTAGTGATGCCTTGGTAATTCCTTGAAGTACAGGGAAGGCTTTGGCCAAGGTCAGCCCCTCCGCCTCTGCTTTTTCATTAAGGGCATCATATTCGACCCGGTCGACTTGCTCACCTTTCAGTAAAACCGTATCACCACCGTCCGTTACTTCGACTTTTTGGAGCATTTGACGGACGATCACTTCAATGTGCTTATCATTGATCCGTACGCCTTGCAGTCGGTAGACCTCCTGAATTTCATGAACTAGGTAAGCCGCCAGCGCCTCAACTCCCATAACGCTCAAGATATCATGGGGCGCCGGATGCCCGTCAAGGATGTAATCACCACGTTGGACGAAATCGCCTTCCTGAACGCTTATGTGCTTTCCCTTGGGAATCAGATACTCGACGGCTTCCACGTCATCGGCAGTATCTTCGGTCGGCCGGATGATAATCCGGCGTTTATTTTTGTAATCCTTGCCAAACGCGACATAGCCGTCTTTCTCGGCGATGATCGCATGCTCTTTCGGACGCCGGGCTTCAAAAAGTTCTGCCACACGCGGCAGACCACCCGTGATATCGCGGGTTTTTGCTGATTCCCGCGGAATACGCGCAAGTACGTCACCGGCATGAACTTCTGTTCCCTCGTCGACCGATAAAATCGCATCGACCGAAAGGAAATAACGGGCTTCCAGGCCGTTATTCTGCAGCACTACTTCACCTTTTGAATCGCGCAATGTAATCCGAGGCCGAATTTCGGCTGAATTTGGTTGATTGCGCCAATCGATAACGACCCGTTGCGCGATGCCTGTCGCTTCGTCCATGACTTCGCGCATGGAGACACCTTCGATGAGATCCATGTAATTGACCACACCTTCACGCTCGGTAACGATCGGAATGGTATAGGGATCCCAGTCCGCCAACTTTTCGCCACGTTCGACTTCCTGGCCGTCATTGACCAACAACCGTGAGCCATAAGGCAGTTTATGACGGGCGCGTTCGCGATCATTTTTGTCGATCAGCACCACTTCACAGTTTCGGCTGAGGACAACCAGTTGCTTTTTCGAGTCTTCCACGACATTACGATTGTGGATTTTAATCGAACCGTCGTGATTGGCCTCGACACTCGATTGCTCGGCGAATTGGGCCGTGCCCCCGATGTGGAATGTCCGCATGGTCAATTGGGTGCCAGGTTCGCCGATGGATTGCGCCGCAATAACACCCACGGCTTCTCCAACATTCACGGATGTACCGCGGGCCAGATCACGGCCATAACAAGAAGCACAAATGCCACCCGTGGACTCGCACGTGAGCACCGAGCGGATGGTCACACCTTTGAGACCCAGGCTGTCGAGCCGATCAAGAACATCTTCATTGACTTGATTGTTAGCTTTGACAACAACATCCTTATCCTTGGGGTCGATCACATCTTCGCAAACCGTGCGACCGAGAATACGTTCACTGAGAGGTGCAATAACCTCACCGCCTTCGACCACTTCCGCCACGGTAATGCCAAGTGAAGTCCCGCAGTCGTATTCAACAACAATGCAGTCTTGCGCGACGTCCACTAAACGGCGCGTTAGGTAACCGGAATTCGCGGTCTTCAACGCCGTATCCGCTAGTCCCTTGCGCGCGCCGTGGGTTGAGTTGAAATATTCAAGAACGCTCAGGCCTTCCTTAAAGTTGGATATGATCGGAGTCTCAATGATCTCACCCGACGGTTTAGCCATCAGGCCGCGCATTCCGGCCAATTGTTTCATTTGGGCCGGTGATCCCCGCGCCCCTGAGTGCGCCATCATGTAGATTGAATTGACGTCGCGCAGGCGACCGGTTTCCTCGTCGATCTCGGGTTCGGACAATCCTCGCATCATGTCGTCCGCGACCTTATCCGTACATTTCGCCCAGGCATCGATTACCTTGTTGTATTTTTCGCCCTGGGTAATCAACCCATCGTTGTATTGTTGCTCGTATTCCTTCGCCTGTTCCCGAGTCTGCTCAACCAAATCTATCTTTGTGCTGGGAATTAGCATGTCATCTTTACCGAAGGAAATGCCCGCACGGCAGGCGTAGGTAAAGCCAAGCTTCATAATTTTGTCGGCAAAAATGACGGTTTCTTTCTGGCCACAGTGCCGGTAAACAACGTCGATCACTTGACTGATTTCTTTCTTCGTCAACAATCGATTGATCAATTCGAACGGTACCATCTGATGTCTTGGCAATACTTCGGCCAAGATCATCCGGCCAGGTGTTGTCTCGATGCGCCGGGTTACCAGATCGCCGTTTTCATCGACCAAGTCCAGGCGCCCAGAAATCTTGGTGTGGTGGGTTATCACTCCGGCTTCCAAGGCATGAAAAATTTCGGCTGTATCTGTAAAGGCCATGCCTTCGCCGGGCTCGCCCTCTTTCTCATGACTAAGATAAAAAAGGCCCAGAATAATGTCTTGCGACGGGACGATAATCGGCTTGCCGCTGGCGGGGCTGAGGACGTTGTTGGTCGACATCATCAGAACACGGGCTTCCAATTGCGCTTCCAGCGAAAGCGGCACGTGAACCGCCATCTGATCGCCATCAAAGTCAGCGTTAAATGCTGCACACACCAATGGGTGTAGCTGAATTGCCTTGCCCTCAATGAGTACCGGCTCGAACGCCTGAATGCCCAAACGGTGAAGTGTCGGAGCCCGGTTGAGCAATACCGGATGCTCGCGGATCACCTCTTCCAATATATCCCAGACTTCGGCGCGTTCCTTCTCGACAATCTTCTTTGCCATTTTGATGGTGTTGGCGATGCCGCGCTGGTCCAGTATGGCGTAAATAAACGGCTTGAACAGTTCAAGCGCCATTTTCTTTGGCAATCCGCACTGATGCAGCAGCAGTTCAGGACCAACCACAATCACTGAGCGGCCCGAGTAATCGACCCGCTTGCCCAGCAGGTTTTGCCGGAAACGTCCTTGCTTGCCCTTCAGCATGTCCGACAAAGATTTCAACGGTCGCTTATTTGCCCCGGTAATCACCCGGCCGCGGCGGCCATTGTCAAACAAGGCATCAACGGATTCCTGCAACATACGTTTTTCGTTGCGGACAATAATATCCGGAGCGCGCAATTCGATTAAGCGTTTCAAACGGTTGTTGCGGTTGATCACCCGGCGATATAAATCGTTCAAATCCGAGGTTGCAAAGCGACCGCCGTCCAATGGCACCAGGGGCCGAAGTTCGGGCGGAATAACCGGAAGCACGGTCAGGATCATCCATTCAGGACTGTTGCCGGAGTGAATGAAACTTTCGACAACTTTGAGACGCTTAACAATTTTCTTCGGCTTCAATTCCGAAGTTGTTTCCTCCAATTCCTGGCGCAATTTATCCCGCTCGCCTTCGAGATCTACTGCCGTCAGCAACAGCCTGATCGCTTCCGCGCCAATGCCGGCCGTGAACGCATCTTCGCCATATTCATCCTGAGCGCTCATGAATTCTTCTTCAGACAGCAACTGATACTGCTTTAACGGCGACAGGCCTGGCTCAACCACGACATAGTTTTCGAAGTACAGTATCCGCTCCAAAGCCTTCAACGTCATGTCGAGTACAAGCCCGATCCTGGACGGCAGAGACTTGAGGAACCAAATGTGCGCTACCGGCGACGCCAGCTCAATGTGCCCCATGCGCTCGCGCCGAACTTTGCTCAGCGTCACTTCAACGCCGCACTTTTCACAGGTGATACCGCGATATTTCATCCGTTTGTACTTGCCGCACAAACATTCGTAATCCTTGACCGGCCCAAAAATACGGGCGCAGAAAAGGCCATCCCTTTCCGGCTTGAAGGTCCGGTAATTGATCGTCTCAGGCTTTTTTATCTCGCCAAAGGACCAGGACCGGATGCGTTCGGGACTAGCGATCGAAATTTGGATTTGATTAAATGCTTGCGCCGCAGGCGTCGGGCTGAAGACGTTCATCAATTCCTGGTTCATTTACTTATGCTCCTTGCCGCACCGGCGGTATCCGTCGGTGGAACTTAAATTGGGAGACGCACGATGCTCACATGCAATCAAGTGCGGTGTGCAAGTTTCGGGCTGCATTTTAGCTGGTGGTCAATTCAATGTTCAGACCTAGAGACCGCATTTCTTTCAACAACACATTGAAAGATTCCGGAATACCGGCTTCAAAGTTGTCATCGCCACGGACGATCGATTCATAAACTTTGGTCCGGCCCTGGACATCATCCGACTTGACGGTCAACATTTCCTGCAAAGTGTAAGCCGCGCCATACGCTTGCAGGGCCCATACTTCCATTTCACCGAACCTTTGACCGCCGAATTGTGCTTTACCACCTAGTGGTTGCTGGGTCACCAAACTGTAAGGCCCAATCGACCGCGCATGGATTTTGTCATCTACCAGGTGGTGCAATTTCAACATATATATGTAACCGACGGTCACTGACCGCTTGAACTGCTCACCCGTGCGGCCATCAATTAAGGTCACCTGGCCTGACGAATCAAGCCCGGCCTGCTCCAGCATTTCGACAATCTGTTCCTCATGCGCCCCATCAAAAACCGGGGTTGCAATGGGGACACCTTTGCGAATGTTAGTGCTCAGTTCGACTAATTGATCATCATTAAGGTCGGCTACCGTTTCCTTATAGATTTTGTTCCCGTATACGTCCTTGAGTTTACTGACCAAGTCTTTGGTTGATCCCTGTTTGGTTTCATTTTCCCGGTGGTAGACATCAAGGAGCTGCCCGATCTGTTTACCTAATCCCGCCGAAGCCCATCCTAAATGGGTTTCAAGAATCTGACCCACGTTCATACGCGAGGGCACGCCCAAGGGATTGAGGACGATGTCGATCGGTTGACCGTCTTCCAGATACGGCATGTCTTCCATCGGCGCGATTTTCGAAATCACACCCTTGTTACCGTGTCGGCCAGCCATCTTGTCGCCGGGTTGCAGCTTGCGCTTCACCGCGACAAACACTTTGACCATTTTGAGTACACCCGGCATAAGCTCGTCACCGCGCTGCAGTTTATCAACCTTATTTTCGAATCGTGCTTGCAGTTCTTGTTTAGCCTCTTCGTATTGCCGGTTGAGGGTTTCCACGTCCGCCATTGCTTTTTCGGTTTTGAGGGCTATTTGCCACCAAGCACCTCGCCTCATGCCGTCGAGTGTGGCCCCAGAGATTTTTGCCCCAGCCGTAATGCCCGAAGGACCCCGGGTAGCGATCTTGCCGGTCAATAAATCACGCAAGCGTGCATAAGTGTTGCGGTCGATAATTGCTTGTTCATCTTCCCGGTCCTTAGCGAGACGTTCGATCTCTTCGTGTTCAATCGCCAGTGCCCGTTCATCTTTATCGACACCATGCCGATTAAACACCCGCACTTCGACAACCGTGCCACTGACCCCAGGGGGCAGCCGCAAAGAAGTATCGCGAACGTCCGATGCTTTTTCGCCGAAAATCGCGCGCAGAAGTTTTTCTTCCGGTGTCATCGGCGATTCACCCTTGGGGGTAATTTTGCCGACCAGAATCTCACCCGGATGAACTTCGGCACCAATATAGACAATGCCGGCCTCATCCAAGTTTTTGAGGGCTTCTTCACCAACATTCGGAATGTCGCGGGTGATGTCTTCTGGGCCCAATTTGGTGTCCCGGGCCATCATCTCGAATTCCTCGATATGAATGGACGTGAACACATCATCACGGACGATCCGTTCGGAAATCAGGATCGAATCTTCGAAGTTGTAGCCGTTCCAAGGCATGAACGCGACCAACACATTGCGGCCAAGAGCCAGCTCACCCAACTGCGTGGATGGGCCGTCGGCAATTATGTCGCCTTGCACTACGCGATCACCAACCTTCACCAAAGGGCGTTGATTGATACAGGTGTTTTGATTTGATCTTTGGAATTTGAGTAGATTATAAATATCCACCCCGGCTTCCGCCACTTCCTCTTCGTTCATGGCGCGGACCACGATGCGTGTCGCATCCACCTGATCGACCACCCCAGTCCGGCGAGCGATAATGGTCACACCAGAATCCCGCGCGACGACTTCTTCCATACCCGTACCGACCAACGGAGCCTCAGCCTGTACCAAGGGCACAGCTTGACGCATCATGTTGGAACCCATCAGGGCCCGGTTGGCGTCATCGTTCTCAAGGAAGGGAATTAAAGACGCCGCAACCGACACCACTTGCTTGGGTGACACGTCCATGAATTCAATGCCTTCAGGCGGTGCCATGACAAAGTCACTGTTTTTCCGACAACTTACCAATTCGGCGGTAAAATTGCCCTTGCTGTCCACTTCCTCGTTCGCTTGGGCGATGGTGTAGCGGCCTTCTTCCATAGCCGACATGTAAACCACTTTGTCGGTTTGCTTGCCATTTAAGATCCGCTGATAGGGAGTTTCGATAAAGCCATATTTATTGACCCTAGCGTATGTCGCCAAACTGTTGATGAGGCCAATATTCGGGCCTTCAGGCGTCTCGATCGGGCAAATCCGTCCATAGTGCGTGGGGTGTACATCACGTACTTCAAAGCCCGCACGCTCGCGGGTCAGACCACCCGGCCCAAGCGCCGATAGTCGCCGTTTGTGCGTGATCTCACTCAGAGGATTGGTTTGATCCATAAATTGGCTGAGTTGCGACGAACCAAAAAATTCGCGCACTGCCGCTGCCGCAGGTTTCGCATTAATCAAGTCATGCGGCATAACTGTATCAATTTCGACCGAGCTCATTCGTTCGCGGATCGCCCGCTCCATTCGCAATAACCCGATCCGATATTGATTTTCCATCAGTTCGCCAACCGAACGAACGCGCCGGTTGCCCAAGTGATCAATATCGTCGACTTCACCGCGTCCGTCTTTCAGTTCGACCAATGTCCGCATGACCGTCAGAATATCGCTCTTGGTCAGGACCCGGACAGAATCGTCGCCACCCAAATCCAGGCGCGCATTCATTTTTACCCGACCGACCGCAGAAAGGTCGTAGCGCTCGGAGTCAAAAAACAAACCATGAAATAGGGCTTCCGCAGTTTCCTGGGTCGGCGGTTCTCCTGGACGCATAACCCGATAAATCTCAACCAGGGCTTGTTCATATCCAGGGTGTTTATCGGCGGCCAGGGTATTTCGAACATGCGCGCCCACCGAAATACCATCGATATCAAGAACGGACAGTTTTTTAAATCCGGCGGCCGCGATCAAAGCCATATTTTCTTCAGTTAGTTCCCCGCCGGCTTCGATAAAAATTTCGCCGGTTTTCTCATCGATCATATCAATGGCGGCATAGTGGCCATAGAGATCGTCGGCCGTCACTAATAGTTCCTGAAGACCATCTTCGCCTAACTTTTTAGCCATGCGAGGCGAAATCTTAGTACCGGCTTCAACCACGGTCTTGCCGGTTTTGGCATTGACTAAATCGTGTCGCGGTTTTTGCCCACGCATGCGCTCGGCATCATAAATCGTACGCCAGGCCTTCTTGTCGCGCTTGTAATCAACCGTACGATAGAAGCAATCAAGAATTTCTTCTTCTGTCATGCCCAAGGCATACAACAACGTGGAAGCCGGTAATTTGCGCCGCCGGTCAATCCGGACATTGACCAAATCCTTGGCATCAAACTCAAAATCCAACCACGAACCACGATAAGGTATGACATGCGCGGCAAACAGCAACTTGCCCGACGAGTGGGTCTTACCCCGATCATGATCAAAGAACACACCTGGCGATCGGTGCATTTGGCTCACAATCACGCGCTCAGTTCCGTTGACCACGAACGTGCCATTGTCAGTCATCATCGGCATGTCGCCCATGTAGACATCCTGCTCTTTGATATCCAAAACCGACTTTGCTTGCGTATCGGGATCAACTTCAAAGACAATCAGGCGCAGTGTCGCGCGCAAGGGAGCCGCATACGTCATACCCCGTTGCTGGCATTCTTCTACGTCATACTTGGGCGGGTCGAACTGATATTTGACGTATTCCAGCGAAGCGGATTCGGAAAAATTCTGGATCGGAAATACCGACCGGAAAACGCCCTCAAGACCCGTACTTTTGCGCTCTTCAGCCGGCACATCCGATTGCAGAAATGCCGCGTATGAACGCTTTTGTACTTCGATCAAATTAGGCATTGGAACCGTTTCAGCTCCAAGGCCATAAGACTTGCGAATTTTTTTGCGACCCGTAAAGGACAGTGTCATGCCAATTTCCTGCGTCACCTAAAATCACCAATTGCCACCGCCACTGCGGTAACATTATGAATGTTCTTCAGGTCCCGGTAGGCAGCTCGTAATTGCCGCCTATTCCGGTCCCGAAGTCAGTCGGTCGAGTTATTTGATCTCGACCGTCGCGCCAGCGCCTTCGAGTTTTACCTTGATCTCGTCGGCTTCATCTTTCGGCACGCCTTCCTTAATTGCTTTTGGTGCACTTTCGACCAAATCTTTCGCTTCCTTGAGGCCAAGACCGGTGACCGCCCGTACTTCCTTGATCACGTTAATCTTTTTCTCACCGAAGCTGGCAAGGACAACATCAAATTCGGTTTTCTCTTCAACCTCTTCGGCTCCTGCCGCCGGGCCTGCCGCCGCCGCAGCTACGGGTGCAGCTGCTGACACACCCCATTTTTCTTCGAGCATCTTTGATAATTCGGACGCTTCGATGACAGTCAATGCCGATAAGTCTTCGGCAATTTTTTCTAGATCAGCCATTTCTCATTTTCTCCTTAATTAGATCCCTATTGGGAAACGGGACGGCCTAGGCCGCCTCACTCTCATCCTTGGACCCGTAAGCCCCGAAAACTCGCGCCAATTGACCCGCGGGCGCAGCCATTACGACCGCAATCCGCGTTGCCGGCGTCGAAATCATACCGACCAGTTTGCCACGCAATTTATCGAGAGACGGCAACTTAGCGAGCGCCTTGATGCCCGCCTCGTCCAATACCAGCTCTCCCATGACACCACCAAGAACGGTAAGTTTGTCGTTCTTTTTGCCAAAATCCACCGTGGCTTTGGCGGCGGCAACAGGATCTTGTGAATAGGCGATAGCCGTTGGCCCATTGAAAAGATCTTCGATTGTCGTTCGGTACGTGTCCTTCAGAGCAAGCCGGGCCAGCCTGTTTTTCGTCACTCGGAAAGTCGCACCCGCGTCTCTCATCTTCGCGCGAAGGTCAGTGACCTCGCTTGAGCTCAACCCGCTAAACTGTGTGACCACAATCGAGTTTGTGTCGATGAAGATATCCTTCAGAGCCGCGACAATTACTTCTTTTTGGGCTCGGTCCACTTCTCGTCTCCGATTAAATGGAAGCAGTAGCACATGCTTCTGTTCCGCTTTCTACGTTAAAACCCGGTCATTCAAGACGACCGAATTCGGCTCGTCTGCCCCAGGGATCAAATCTCGGAAATACCGTTGCCGGTAAATTCCTCGTCAACCCTGTCTATGCGGGAAGTTTAAGCCACGCATGGCCCCCGCAGTCTCGGACAGTTCAGAAATCGAACGCAGCTAACAGACCTGCATCGACTTCCGGTTCTTCCCCGCCACACCGGCGCGGTAATACTTTGTTTCCCTCATTTAGCCGCCAAGGGCGCTCGAAACTTGAATTTTAACGCCTGGCCCCATGGTCGAGCTTATTGCCATTTTTTTGAAATAAGATCCTTTAACGCCGATAGGTTTAGCTTTTGATATGGCGTCCGCAAAGGCCTTTACGTTTTCAATCAGTGCACTTTCGTCGAAACTCGCTTTACCTACACCAGCATGGATAATCCCGGACTTCTCTACCCGAAACTCCACTTGTCCGCCCTTGGCGCTGCGCACGGCCTCGGCAACATCTTGCGTGACCGTGCCCAACTTAGGGTTCGGCATCAGACCACGTGGCCCCAATACCTTGCCCAATTTGCCCACCACGGCCATCATGTCCGGTGTGGCGATACAGCGGTCAAAATCAATGGTGCCACCCTGAATAGCCTCTGCCAAATCGTCCGCGCCTACCAAATCTGCACCGGCTTCTTTCGCTTCGTCGGCCTTATCGCCTTTGGCAAAAACTGCGACCCGGATCGTTTTGCCGGTCCCATGGGGAAGCTGAACCATGCCCCGTACCATTTGGTCGGAGTGACGGGGATCAACATTTAAATTTATGGCTATCTCGACAGTTTCATCGAATTTCGACGTCGCACCGGCTTTGACAAATTTAACCGCATCCGCCACCGCGTAGTTTTGATTAGCGTCGATATCCGCTATGGCTTTTTTGTATCTTTTTCCTTTTTGCACCATGATTTTACCCTCTCACCTCAAGACCCATGGATCGAGCGGATCCCGCGATCATTTTGGCCGCTGCATCGAGATCATTGGCGTTCAGGTCAGCCATTTTCTTTTCTGCGATCTCGCGCACTTGGGCCATGGTGACACTGCCTGCCACATCCCGGCCCGGCGACCCAGACGCTTTATCCAAGCGCGCCGCTTTCTTTAAAAAGTACGATGCAGGCGGGGTTTTAGTAATGAAAGAGAATGAACGATCCGCATAGACCGATATAACGGTCGGGATCGGCATGCCCCTTTCCATACCCTGGGTTTCAGCGTTAAACGTCTTGCAGAATTCCATAATATTTAAGCCGGCCTGACCAAGCGCGGGCCCAATCGGCGGCGACGGGTTCGCTGCTCCGGCCGGTACATGCAATTTGATATAGCCGGTAATCTTTTTAGCCATTTCCTTCCCCTATCGATGGGTCCAGCTGCAAGTGCAACCGGTGTTCTTTAAGGTGCGTGGTCCGGCCATGGCTGGCCTCCCACACTTAACAATTCAACTCAACTCAAACTTTCTCTACCTGCTCGTATTCCAACTCAACTGGTGTGGCGCGACCAAATATCGAGACCGCGACTTTTAGGCGTGTGCGTTCTTCATCCACTTCTTCAACCAAGCCATTAAAGGACGCAAAGGGTCCATCGCAAACCCGGACTTGTTCACCGATCTCAAACGTAATCAATGACTTCGGCCGTTCAACCCCTTCTTCGACTTGGTGCAGTATGCGTGCCGCTTCGGTCTCCGTAATCGGCGACGGTTTGGAGCCGGATCCCAGAAAGCCGGTGACCTTAGGCAAATTCTTGACCAAATGGTAGCTCTCATCGGTCATCACCATTTTTGCGAGCACATAACCCGGGAAAAATTTGCGGTCCGACGACACTTTTTGACCACGCCGAATTTCAATCACTTCCTCGGTCGGCACAAACACTTGTTCAAATAATTCTTCCATTTCCTGGCGCTCGGCCTGTTCCTGGATTTGTTGAGCAACTTTGTTTTCAAAGCCGGAATACGCGTGAATAATGTACCAACGCGAGTTTTCCACGGTTCAGCCTCCCAGCCCGAGAATTGCCCGCACACCTAGCGACAGCACTTGATCGACGGCGAGGAAAAACAATGAAGCGAGGATCACCATGATCACCACCATAACGGTCGAGATGGTCGCCTCCTTGCGAGACGGCCAAGTGACCTTGGAGGTCTCCTGCCTGACTTCCCTGACAAATTGTCCAGGGCTGGTTTTTGCCATTCTTTTCCGTCCAAATCGAGCCTTGGTCTGCTGACCTTCGGCGTATTCCTTTTAACGGGAACTGAACCCTGCGATTTCAGTTCCCACTCATTCTAACCTGCGAGTGCCTATTTTGGCAGGAGTGGAGGGACTCGAACCCACAACCCCCGGTTTTGGAGACCGGTGCTCTGCCAATTGAGCTACACTCCTAAACTCCACCCCGCCGACGTAGTATTATTTTCTCCAACTTAAAGCACAGCTAAAACAACTGTTTATTATGTTATCTTAACCCAAATTAATTCTAAATTACTCGATGACGCTGGCGACCACGCCGGCGCCAACC
>JAPYRI010000071.1 GCA_029941135.1 Alphaproteobacteria bacterium
CTATCAGCCATAGTCATTGCAGACTGGGAACCATCCGGCCCGCTTTCCGACAACGACTGGTTATGTGTGTCAAGAACGACACGGGGAACAATGCCCGACAAATCTTCTGACAGCGGTTGCGCCGCCGCCGACGCAAATTGCAGACCAGCGGGCGCTGTCAAAACTGACGGAGAAGTCGCCGCAATTCCATCCGAAAATGCTTGCGCCACCAGATCATTGCCGCTGCCATAGGAATAGTTCGTTGATACGGGTGTCAGTGGAATGGGCGGCGGTGCAATGGATTGAATGGTTTGAATTGTTTGCATGGTTAGGGGCGGTGCCGGGGGCGGTGTCCAAGCCATCATATTCGGCGCGCCCTGTAATGCAACAGAGCGTACGGGTGCCGACGCAGGGGCAACAACTTCGACTTCCGGTGCCGGCACACTGTCTCCGCCCCACCCGAGCGCCGACGAAAGCGTTGGCCAATCACCTCGGCCTTGGGCGCAGCCGGATAGAAAGGCAAAGGCCATGAGTGTTACAACACCGGCGCGCCATGAGGGCATTTTTGGTAATTCGTCTTGATACGTTTCGACGTGCCTATGATTTGGCCTATTTAGAACCGTCATCTCAGTATTCCTCATCCACTGCGTTGTCGCGATTAAGTCCTGTTCATCCGTCATAAACTAACTGTGCCCTGTTCCAGACCGGTTGCAGCACGCTCCATCACAGCTTACATATGATATCTGCGACAATGGGAATAGACTTGTCACTGGTCGGATACCGGACATATATTTTTTGTAGCCACGCGGGCAGAAGGATAGAGACAGAAACATGTCCGATCAACCTACCTGGAACGCAAATATCCCTGATATCACTGAGTTTTCGAAGAACATGTCTGAAGTTGCATCACGCAGCCAAGACCTGGTCGTCGAGTTTTTGAAGCGTCAGGCTGATTCCGATGGTCCGGACAACCCTGATCCCCAGAATTTAAGCGCTGCATTCTTAGAAATGACCGCCAAAATAATGACTGATCCGACCAAATTAGCTGAGGCTCAGATGTCATTATGGTCTGACCATCTTCAACTTTGGCAGCGAACAGCCATGCGTTTTGTGGGCCAAAAAGTGGAGCCGACAACTGAACCGGACGCCGGCGATCGGCGCTTCAAGGATGCGCAATGGGATGAAAATCAGATTTTTGATTTTGTTAAACAGTCGTATTTGCTGACCGCGAGATGGATTCAAAAGACTGTGGGCGATGTCGAGGGCCTAGACGAAAAAATCGCTAAAAAAGTCGATTTCTTTACGCACCAGTTCGTAGACGCCATGGCACCCACAAATTTTGTGTTGACCAACCCCCAAGTTCTCAAAGCAACCATAGAATCCGGCGGCGAAAACTTGGCGAATGGCCTCAAAAACATGCTTGATGATTTGGAGCGTGGCAAGGGACGACTCAACATCAAGATGACCGACATGTCGGCGTTTAAAGTTGGCGGAAATATCGCCACTACGCCGGGAAAAGTGGTTTTTCAAAACGAGCTGATGCAGCTCATTCAATACACGCCAACCACCGATAAAGTCTTCAAACGGCCATTACTAATTGCGCCGCCGTGGATCAATAAATTTTATATT
This sequence comes from Alphaproteobacteria bacterium, assembly GCA_029941135.1. Taxonomy (GTDB): domain Bacteria; phylum Pseudomonadota; class Alphaproteobacteria; order JAPYRI01; family JAPYRI01; genus JAPYRI01. The sequence continues at coordinate 1,609 of JAPYRI010000071.1, forward strand.
TTGGATCTACGGCAAGATAATTCCTTCATCAAATGGGCTGTTGCCAAGGGATACACCGTATTTGTGATTTCGTGGATTAACCCCGGCGCTGATTTGGCGGAGGCCGGTTTTGAAGATTATATGAACAAAGGCATCCTCGATGCGCTGGATGCCATTGAGCAAGCGACGGGCGAGCGTGATGTTACAGCCATTGGCTATTGCATAGGGGGCACTTTGATGTCGGCCACATTGGCCTACATGGCGGAAAAAGGGGACGACCGGATCAAAGCCGCCACATTCTTTGCGTCCCAGATCGATTTTTCTGAACCTGGCGAGCTCTCAGTATTTATCGACGAAGACCAATTGCAACAGATCGAAAGTATGATGGAGGAAACCGGTGTTCTAGAATCGTCCCGCATGGCGGAGACTTTCAATATGTTGCGCTCAAATGATCTCATTTGGTCATTTGTGGTCAACAACTACTTGCTGGGTAAGGATCCTTTCCCATTCGATCTTCTGTATTGGAATTCGGACAGTACTAATTTACCGCGTGCCGTTCATAGTTTCTATTTGCGCGAAATGTATCAGCACAACCGCCTCTCGGAGCCCGGCGGAATCACCCTAAATGGCGTGCCTATTGATTTATCAAAAATCGGTATCCCGATTTACCTGCAGGCTTCCAAGGAAGATCATATTTCGCCCTCAAAATCGGTCTTCAAGGCGACCCAGATATACACGGGGCCGGTGCGCTTTATGGTCGCGGGCTCCGGCCATATAGCTGGTGTCATCAATCCGCCAGAAGCCGGAAAATACCAGCACTGGACAAATGATAACGACGCCGAAACATTTGACGAATGGTTTGATGGTGCGACCGAACACCCGGGATCTTGGTGGCCCGATTGGCACAAATGGCTAGCGAAAAAATCTGGTCCCCAAGTCGCCGCTCGCACGCCCGGTGATGGCGCACTCGAACCGATCGAAGATGCGCCTGGGACCTATGTCACCATGCCCGGCGCTTAATACAGGCACCAATCGTTTATTATTTGCCCGCGGCCTGACTGGCCGCATGCTTCTGCGCCAGATTGGCGTAATGGCTTGCAGTTTCATCAAAATACGCACGTTCTTCTGGCGTAATATCGCGCTTGTACTTGGCCGGTGCGCCCGCCCACAATTGTCCCTTCGGCACGCGTTTTCCTGGTGTGAGTAGCGCCCCCGCCGCCAACATCGCCTCTTCTTCAACAATACAGCCATCCATCACGGTCGTCCGCATGCCGATAAAGCAACGGTCTTCAAGCACACAGCCATGTACAAGCGCCATGTGACCCACGGTCACATTATTGCCAATAGTCGTGCCATGGGTGCGGCGGCTGACATGTACGACGGTCCCATCCTGAATGTTTGTTCCTGCCCCAATGCGGATAAAATTTACGTCACCGCGCAGGACACAATTATACCAAATGCTGGAATCGGCACCGATTTCCACGTCACCGATCACCTCGGCGCCGGCGCCGACAAATACCCCGTCTGCCAATCGCGGCCGCAGGTCTTCAAATGGCAGGATTAATCCTCGACTCATGGTAAACATCCACTCACTGAATTAGACAATCATGGGAACAGGGGCTCCTGCTCAAGGCTCAAAAATTCGGGAAAGCCGAGCATAATATTCATATTTTGCACCGCCTGCCCGGATGATCCTTTGACCAGATTATCGATTGCTCCGATCACAATCGCCCGGCCAGGCAAACGATCTTCGAACACGCCCAACAGGCACTGGTTCGATCCCCGCACGTCGCGAGTAGATGGCCCTATGCCCTCTTCGGTAACCCGAACAAAGGGCTCGTCGTCGTATCGCCGGACCAAGGTGTCGCGCAAATCGTTGGCGGTCGTGCCTTCGGCTAACGTGACATACATGGTCGCAAGTATACCCCGGTTCATTGGCAGTAAATGGGGGTTAAAGCTTACAGTAATAGACTCGCCGGCCGCCTTCGACAGCTCTTGCTCCATTTCAGGCGTGTGCCGATGGCCGTCGAGACCATAAGGGTGCGCTCCCTCGGCAACCTCGCCAAACAACATGGCTTGCTTGGCCGCCCGCCCGGCACCGGTAACCCCGGATTTCGCATCAATGATGATGCCCTGCGGATCGATCATGCCGTCACTCAATAAGGGCGAGAGAGCGAGCAGCGGCACCGTCGGATAGCATCCCGGGCAGGCGACCAATCGGGCGTCACGAATATTTTCGCGATTGAGCTCCGTCAAGCCGTAAACCGCTTCTGCCTGAAGCTGTGGCGCGTAATGCTCATGGCCATACCACTGCGCATAGTCATCGACATCTTCAAGTCTGAAATCAGCTGATAAATCAATAACTTTTACGTTTTTCTTCAGACCAGATACCAGATCATCCCGGCCCTCGTGCATCACTTCGTCGACCACGGTATGCCCGGTAGAATGCAGCAAACCCTTGACGACTTCTTGGGTTGTGCCATGGGGTAGTCCGCAGAATACGACATCAATATCCAGACCCGCCCATTCCACTTCTTCGATTTTCATCAATACCGGCAGGTCAAGATTTCCAAGGTGCGGAAAAACCTGGCTTAGGGATTGGCTCGCATGACGGTCGGCAGTGAGAACAACCATTTCCACGTAAGGGTGACGGGCAAGTAGGCGGATCAGCTCGCCGCCGGTGTAGCCACTTGCGCCAAGAATTGCGATCCTCGTTTTTACCAACTCCGCCATCGATCTGGCCTCCTTTATTCGCGAGTGGTCACTATTTGCCCCTCGCTGCACTAATCTAAACTGACATGTTAACTTGGACTGGATCCAACCCGCCGAAACAAAAACTCATTACATCCAGTACCAAACACTCCCCATAATCGGGTCGGTTTGGTGAACTCCGATACGGTCTCGTAGCCGCGCGTTTCAAAAAACATCTTCAGTTCATCGGGAGAAGCGGATTCATAAGGGAAGCCCCCCAACCAGTCATGAACGTCGGTAAAATAATTCATGCCCCGATTGTTCTCGTAGTTGCAAATATAAGCGAAAGGATTTCGGCCCGTTGCCAAAAGAGCCAAACAAAACAAAAAGATATAGGGCCACCTTAAGAATATTTGTAAGCCTGCTGGCAGCCCGGCATAAACACGCTTGAAACGCCGCCAGCCATTACAGCATGGGGTCTTACGGTATATTGCTATGGCAAACCGACCCCCATCCGCAACCAAGGCCATGGTTTTTTCAATCCCTTGCCACATGGCGCCGGTGTGATGAAGTACCCCCCAACTGTAGACGACATCGTATTTTCGCTGATCATCGTCAAAAGTTTCAAACACATTTCTTTTTTCGACCTGCCAATCCCGGTCGGGTGCATATTTCGACAATACTTGGCGGGCCGTTTCGACGCTTTCTAAGTCCATGTCGAAACCAGTTACCGAGGTTGCGCTTAAGCGCAATGCGACCAGAGAATGCAGTCCCGATCCACAGCCAACATCGACGAACGATTGCCGCGCCAAATCTTCAGTTCCCAGTATGCGCTTCATGTCGGCCACCGCTTGATCGATTTTGGCTTCCGTGATCAATTGACTGAAGGTCTGCCAATTGTCACCGAATCCAAAATGGGTCGCCGGATCGTATTTAAGTTGGTCTTTCTCATTCCGTGTATTCATTGCCGTTGCTTTTCCGCCAATCAGACGCGGCCATGATCATAACGCACCCGGACACAAAAAAAGGGTCGGTTGCAGACCGGCCCTGATTTCGCTCAGAATTCTGATCTGTTTTACCGCTTGGAGAACTGGAAGCTTCGTCGGGCCTTAGCCTTGCCGTACTTTTTACGTTCAACAACACGGCTATCACGCGTGAGGAATCCGCCCGATTTCAATATCGGTCGCAAACTGGGTTCGTAATATGTCAATGCTTTACTAATGCCATGGCGAACAGCACCCGCCTGGCCAGATAATCCTCCCCCTTTCACGGTGCAGATAACGTCGTATTGCCCCGCGCGCTCGGCGGTCACAAACGGTTGATTGAGGAGCATGCGAAGGGTGGGTCTGGCAAAATACCGTTCAAGTTCGCGTCCGTTTACAGTGATTTTCCCTGCACCGGGTTTCAGCCAAACACGCGCCACTGCATCTTTACGCTTCCCAGTCGCATAAGACCGCCCCAGGTCATCGATCTGCGGCTCAACCACATCAGAGATGATGGTCTCGACAGGTGTTTCTTCTGGGGTTGAAGGAGCGTCCTCAGTCGCTTCCTTAGGTGCGGCCTCAGTGAGTTTTTTGAGGTCCTGCAAATTGCCGACCGTGTTACCGTCATCCGCCATTTAAGGCACTCCTCTTATTCTTCGGATTCATCGCAGAGACATCCAATTTTTGCGGCGCCTGCGCTTCGTGGGGGTGCTCGGGCCCAGCATAAACACGGAGGTTTTTAAACTGTTGTCTTCCCATACTGCCGCGCGGCATCATCCTTTCAACCGCTTTCAGGATCACCCTTTCAGGATGAGCGCCTGCCATAATCTGGCCTGCAGTCCGTTCTTTTATCCCTCCCGGATAGCCGGTGTGCCGGTAGTAAATTTTTTTCTTCAACTTGTTACCGGTCAATTTGACCTTGTCGGCGTTGGTGATGACAATGTGGTCGCCACAATCGATATGCGGGGTGAACATGGGTTTGTGCTTGCCCCGTAGGCGAGTGGCCACAATCGCGGCAAGCCGGCCGAGGACGACACCATCGGCGTCAATCACCAGCCACTTTTTATCCACGTCGGACGGGGTTGCTGAATAGGTCTTCATGGTTAGCCTCGTCTATACAGTGTTGCGGTGCATCTGAACTAGGTGCTACGAAACACGCGGAACTACCTGATGAGGCCATATTTCGCCCTCAGGAAGGCGGCGGAGTATGTCATAAAGATTTGCCCTGTCAACACCCAAAAAGTGCATAATTTCATAAGTTTACCAATGTGGTACTATTTTATTCATACGGCAACGGACACAACCCATGGATCACGAAAAGTATTCTGACGACTACATCAAGGGCATTTTGGATGACACCCGCATCATCGCCATGGTGGGCGCTAGCGCAAACCAAAGCCGGCCGAGTTATTTCGCCATGAAATACTTGCAGGCCAAACGGTACCGGGTCATTCCAGTGAACCCCGGGCAAGCGGGTAATAAGATACTGGGTGAAACCGTGTATGCCACCCTGGATGATGTCCCCGAAAAAATAGACATGGTGGATTGTTTCCGAAGTGCCGACGCGATCCCGGCGCTGGCCGAAGACGCTGTACGCTTGGGCGCAAAAGTGTTGTGGATGCAATTGGGCATCGTGAGCGAGAAGGCCTTAAATGTGGCCGAAGATGGAGGCCTAAAAGTCGTCATGAACCGGTGCCCAAAAATCGAATATGGACGCCTATCGGGTGAAATTGGCTGGCTGGGGGTAAATACGGGCGTCATCTCGAGTAAACGCGTGCGGAGGATTGGCCCGTGAGTAACCTCAATAACCCAGGGTTCGAAACTCTCTCTATTCATGCGGGCGCCGCGCCTGACCCGACCACCGGAGCGCGGGCACCTCCCATTTTTCAGACCACGGCCTATGTTTTCGATGATGCGGATCATGCGGCGTCCCTCTTCAATCTCGAAGTTTTCGGCAACCTGTACTCGCGCCTCACCAATCCCACCACGTCGGTTTTGGAAGAACGGGTCGCGACATTGGAAGGCGGACGCACTGGCCTTGCAGTTGCCAGCGGGCACGCGGCGCAAATGATCGCCTTTCACACTTTTATGGAAACGGGTGACGAGTTTGTCGCGTCGAACAGATTGTACGGCGGATCGATCACCCAGTTCGCCCACGCGTTTAAAAAAATGAGCTGGAAGGTTCACTTCGCCGATCCAGTGGATCCGGAAAACATCCGCAAGGCAATAACTCCCAAAGTACGGGCGATATTCATCGAGAGCCTGGCCAATCCCGGTGGGGTCGTGTGTGACCTGGAGACCATTGCGGCGATTGCCAATGAGGCTGGTATTCCACTGATTGTCGACAATACGCTGGCCACTCCCTACTTGTGCAAGCCGATCGATTGGGGTGCCGATATTGTCATCCACTCAGCGACCAAATTTCTCGGCGGTCATGGCAATTCCATGGGTGGGGTCATCGTTGATTCTGGTAAATTTGATTGGAGTGCAAACGATAACTATCCGTCACTCAGCCAGCCAAACGACGCCTATCACGGCATCACTTTTCACGAGACCTTTGGCGACTTGGCGTTCGGCATGGCCGCGCGCACCTTGTCGCTCCGCGACTTGGGGCCGTCTATTTCGCCGTTTAATTCGTTCTTGATCATGACCGGAATTGAGACGCTCGCGCTACGCATGGAGCGCCACTGCGCGAATGCCCAGACTCTCGCCGAGCATCTGAAAGATCACCCTAAAGTCACCTGGGTTTCTTACGCTGGCCTTAAAGATGATCCGTTTCACGAGCTGGCGCAGAAATATCTGCCAAAAGGCGCCGGCAGTGTTTTCACCGTAGGGGTCAAAGGCGGTTATGACGCGGGCGTGACCGTGGTCGAAAACGTCAACATGTTCTCCCACTTGGCCAACATCGGCGACACCCGCAGTCTGATCATTCACCCGTCGTCCACGACCCACCGGCAATTGACCGAGGAGCAACAGATCGCAGCCGGCGCAGGGCCTGATGTGGTGCGGCTCTCGATCGGAATAGAAAGCGTTGACGACATCATTGCCGACCTCGATCAGGCGCTCGGTATGACCTGAGACCCAGGGATGGCCAACTTATTCGGCCGGCAATGCCGATGATTCGGCGCGCAAAAGCCGGGCGAAGGCCTTACATTTATCGTCGCAAGAGCCAAGTGCCGCCGGAACATGGGGGAAGTGTTGTGGGATCAGAGCAAAGCAGGTAAACCCTGAATGAAGGGAGGCCATCACCTTCTCTACATTTCCCTAAATACACGGAATGGGATTGGGATCACGATGTCAAATATAGGCTGGGCAAAAAAGGCCGCAGAACTTCGCGATTTGGCGGAAAAATTGGCGCCCGAAAACGACTATCTGCCGGGCACGGCCGCAAGAGTTGCCCGAACCTTGTCGTTCGCATCGAAACATCAAATCTTAGAGACTGAACTTATGGTCGGTGAAATCGGCCCTGGACTGCTGATTTTATCGGAGAACGTCGCGGCGAAGAACACAATCGCGTTTGGCCTATTCGGCGCAAGCGGCAATCGAATTCTCGAAGACCAAGGCATCGCCTTGGCTGAATTCGACCTGAACGCCGGACCGATCCCCGATCAATACCGTGGGAAAGTAGACACTTTGTATTTTTGCGAAGTCATAGAGCATTTAAACCGCTGGCCGATTGATGTTCTCGCCGATATTAAAGAACTACTATCTCCGGAAGGACTCCTCATCCTCACCACACCGAATGTATGCCGTCTGACAACTCGCTTAAGATTGCTCACCGGAAAAACACCGCTCGCTGACTATTTCGAGAAAGTCGGTGATGGTCACAATCACGTGAGAGAATTTGGTCTGGAAGAAGTTGAATATTACTGCCGCAAGGCGGGATTGTCGGTAGCCGGATCAGAACTGTGGTCCGTATATCCACGCGGCCCCGCCGGAAAATTTGCAACACTGGTTGCAAAGCTGTTTCCAAGAACCAGTAACTTCTTGGCAATTGCCGCTAGACGTCGCAGCCCTTGAAGGGGTCAAGCCACCTTCAAGGCCGACACGACAGTTTCAACGATGGCGATTTGGTCCATGCCGTATCGGGATCTCAAATAAGTCTGGCTGCCCACCAATTCTGAATAAATATCTTTCATGCCGATCCGACGAAATATTTTTGGCTGGACGCCCTGCTCCAAACACACCTCAGCAACAGCACTTCCTAGTCCGCCAATCACGTTGTGTTCTTCGACGGTCACAATTCCGCCGGTTTCTTGCGCGGCTTCAATCACGATGTTTTCGTCAAGGGGCTTAATGCTGCACATGTCAATGACGCGGCAATCTAAACCTTGGGCCGAAAGTTCATCCGCAGCCGACATCACTTCACCCAAAATGCCTCCTGCCGCTATTATGGTGACGTGATCCCCTTCTCTTACTTTTTGCGCCACGCCGAAGCGGAATTGCGCCCCTCTGCCTTCCGTTATGCCCGCCGCCGATTTGTCCAAACGCAGGTAACTGGGGCCAGGACTTGCGACGATTTGATCCAAAACCAAAGCTGCCTGCCATGGGTCTGAGGGCACCGCTACTTTGAGATTAGGCAAGGTCCGCAAGATGCCGATATCTTCTGTCGCGTGATGGGACATACCCAGAGGGCCATAAGAAAAACCGCCCCCAATGGCGATCACGTTCACGTTTGCGTCGTGATAACAGACATCGTTTCTGAGTTGTTCAAGACACCTGAGGGTTGGAAAATTACCGATTGAATATGTGAACACGATACGGCCTTCAAGCGCCAGACCGGCGGCAACTGATGTCATGTTCTGCTCGGCCACACCTGCGTTCAAAAATTGATTTGGGAAACGTTCGGCGAAGTCGGTCAATACACCAAAGCCGAGATCCCCGGTGATGAGAAATATCCGGGGTTCTTTAACGGCCAACTCTGCCAAGCGTTGAATAACGCTGTCACGCATGGTTGTCAGACAACTCCCCGAGAGCTTGTTCGTATTCTTCGCCTTGCGGTGACCGGTAATGCCAGAGAACGGAGTTTTCCATAAATGACACGCCCTTCCCCTTCACCGTGTGGGCAATCAGGCAGCTCGGTTTTCCGTCAGTAAAGGGAAGACTTTCCAGCGCCCTAATGAGCGCCTCATGATTGTGTCCATCGACTTCCACAACGGACCACCCAAAACTTTTCCATTTGTCGGCAAAGGGCTCTAAGCCGAGCGTTTCTGATACAGAGCCGAGGCTCTGAATTTTATTGTAATCAATGATGGCAACCAGCTGATCCAACTTGTGGTGCGCCGCGAACATTGCCGCTTCCCAAACCGACCCCTCGTCACACTCACCGTCGCTCAGTACAGTAAATACTCGATGGGATTTACCATCCAAATGCGCGGCATAGGCCATGCCGGCGCCAACCCCCAGACCATGGCCCAATGAGCCGGTCGAAAACTCAACCCCGGGCACGCCCTTGTGGGATACGTGACCTGACAATCTCGAGCCATCGGCACAATGCTGATCCAAATATTCAATATCGAAAAACCCGGTTTCTGCGAGCGCTGCATACACACCCGCACCGGCGTGACCTTTGCTCAAGATAAAACGATCACGTCCGTCCCAATCCGGCTTACTCGGGTCAAGTGTTAGAATATTGCCATACAACACGGCAAGAATATCGGCCATAGACAACACAGAACCCACATGGGAACTACCGCCCTTATTGGTCATCATGACCGCATGGCGACGAATTGCCCGGGCAAGTCCACCCAAATCGGCTTGACGGCCAGAGTCTTTAATGAAATCCGCGACACTACTCACTTAATGGCCCCGCTTTTTATATTTTTCTCGCGCCCAAGCTTGACGGAAAAATACAAATCCTCCCGCTCAGTACCTTGGCCTTATATTAGCCATTTGCCAGGATATGTCGATTAAGTCGATGAATAGTCCTTTATAAATACGCGATTAAACCTTGCTAGTAGCTTTACGAAACTGACAAATGTCATTTGTGTGAAACTCTGGATTCGAAGAGTTAGGCCTCAAAACTACACCAGCAGAAAGTCGCCCTGGTGGAGGTTACTGAGCTGGACCCCAAGGAGAGTGACGCTGTCGTCGGCATCGAGGGCGATGACCACGCCGTCGTTGACTTGGGTTGAGGCGGTCAGCACGGCGTTGAAGTCGGCGAAATTGAACGCCGCAATATCCAGCACATCATGGGTGCCCGCGCCTGCGGTGAAGTCCATGATGATGTCATCGCCATCGCCATTGGCGAACACGAACAGATCATTGCCGCTGTTGCCATAACAAGCCTCGGGCCAACACTCGATCAAATTAATGACCGTGACCAAGTATCTCGCTAGGCGGTTCCGGAATTAGATTTAATCTCGTTGGAGCGAGAATAGCTGGTAGTGCCCGTCAATGTGGGACTTTTGTGCCCCCTTTTATAGCGCCAACTATGCCAGAAGCTTGTTAATAAGCGGTTGTGCTTGAGAAAGTATTGATCGTTCCGACGGAGGGCTTGCCGAAAGAAAAATCCTTCATTTGGAGGAACATTAGACCCGATATTTGATGTTGACCGTCATAATTACATGCCGTTTGTTGAACGAGTTTATGAGACATATGACCAAGTGTCACAATTCCTTCTTGATTTCACCATTCAAAACCCTTGTTTTGGTATCGATTGCTAGTTCACCAAAATAGTGTTTAATTCAACAGGCTAAATTACTCTCGTTAAATAGTAACAACCCAGCAGATGTTCTACGTTTTCTCAAAAATATTCTGGTTCATTGTCGCACCACTAAATCTCTTTTTGGTTGTGACCGTTCTTTATTTAATGCTTTCGTTCACACGGTATTGGCGCATATCAAGACGGGTGTTTTGCATTGTGCTGGCGTTAACACTTGTACTCACGTTATCTCCAGTCAATAGCGTTATGTTATCTTCATTGGAAAGCCGGTTTCCAGTTCCTGGTGACATTAAAAATGTGACTGGGATTCTGCTTCTCGGTGCGAATTGGCACCCTGAACTCTCGCACATTCATGGGATTGCTTCGATCACCAATCAACCAGGTAGACTGGTTGCCTTTGTCCGCCTGGGAAGACAAAATCCGGGCGCCCGCATGGTAGTAGCTGCCGGCGAGATTCGGCAGGACGGATACTTAGTTTCAGATACGGTGAAAATGTTTGCAAACGAAGTTGGTTTTGATAATGATCGCATCCAATACGACCACAGGGGGCGTAACACCCACGAAACAATCCGGTTTGCCCATCAACTAGCCAACCCATTGCCAGGCGATAAGTGGATTTTAATAACCAGTGCATCCCATATGCCACGTTCGGTTGGGGTCGCTCGCCAGACCGGATGGTTGGTTATTCCTTACCCGACAGATTTTTCGGCGAGTGCACCCATATTTGACGTAGCGTTTAGATTTCTCAATCTGAATGCATCAATTAGGGAATGGTGCGGATTAGCAGCATATGCTTTGACCGGACGCATATCAGAATTTTTTCCGGGGCCCTAGGCCCCAAAAGTCTCAACACACCCAATTTTCTAACACCTCTCTGGATAGAAAACCTACTCATTGAACCAAAAAATACAAGATTATGTATCAAGCGGTATCGCTGTTGTCATTGCCAAGGGCGTGTCGTTGTTTTCAGTGTTTTCTATTGTCTGGCTCCTGAATCAAATATTGGGCAAAGAATTGTACGGCGTTTACGCGCCCGGGTTGGCATTGATCCAATTGGCGGCGATATTTGGATTAGCAGGGCTTGACCAAACTATTCTGTACCGCCTGTCTCGACGCAACATAGAAACAGGGGTTTTGGCCGGAGGCGGATTTGTAGTTTCGGTTTTGATATTTACCGTCCCACTCAGTTTAGTGATCGCGGGCAGTCTTAGCGTTGTCGGTGTGTACGGAAATTGGGGTATTTGGAATGACAATCGGGTTGAATCACTTTTACTTATCTTTCTCGCAGCGGCCATTCCTCTAATAAACACGCAAAAAATATTCGCGGCCTGGTACCAAGCTCGGCACAGAGTAACTG
>JAPYRI010000072.1 GCA_029941135.1 Alphaproteobacteria bacterium
GGCGATCTCGGGGTCGCGTACGGCCAGTTCGTCCGCAAAATATTCGGCCGCTAAAGTCGAGCGAGCAGTTGCCTGGGTCGATGTCATAAATTGCGGCCTTTCATACGGAACTGATGATTTTCAGCACCCTACATTGTGGAAAGTTTAGCTACTCTGCCGGCGTGCCGACCCCCTTCAAACGGGGTTGCCAAAAACTGCTTCACGCAATCCTTAGCCGCCTCGACACCTGTCACACGAGAACCAAGTGCAAGCACGTTGGCGTCATTATGGAGCCGGGCCAATCTTGCCATGGTTCCATCGACACATAGTGCAGCGCGAACATGCGCATGCCTGTTTGCCGCAATCGAAATACCAATACCCGAACCACAAATCACGATTCCGCGCGCAGCTCGCCCTTCCCTCAGAGCATCCGCCATGGCGCGGCCAAAATCAGGATAATCCACCGGATCCGGCCCCGTGGTTCCAAGGTCGATGATTGAGTGCCCGGACTTCTCCAATTCCGCTTTCAGAATTTCCTTCAATTCAACACCGGCATGATCGCATGCCATCGCCACTACCGAATTACTTACATCAATTTCGCCTGCGGAAGCAGAACGCTCTGACATGAAATGGCCGCCAATACTTGAGGTCAAAGGAATACGAAAGCGACAACGACGACAAAGAGTGATGATAGTCTATTTCACCATCTTACCGCCATGAACTCCAATTTTAATACCACATGTCGCTGTCGCGTGCCACTACGACACTAAGTATCGAATTAGATTTTCCCCTGTCATTGCTCGTGGTCATTTTTTTCTCAAGTCTCCAGGGATTAAAAATCTGTATTCGCCTGTGAAATCTAACCGAATTGAGTAAAACCATGACATTTAGGGTGATATTAGACCAAACGAATACAATCTCTTCACCGTACCGTGCCAATAACTATGATTAGATTTTCTTAATTCTTATTCTTTATTAACTGTTTTACGCAAATTTATTTTCGACTATATGTATTCTACATGTACTGATACGAACTTCTAAAACTAATGGCGAGTTCAATTTATGACAAGCAATGCCGAACCAACACCGGCAATCGACAATGCTCTTCGAATGGCAAGTAAAATCGTCGCAGCTTACGTAAGTTTCGATACGATTCCTGTCGATCAACTGTCAGAAGCCATCACATTAGTGCATAAAACACTTGTGAAACTTCAGTCATCAGACACAAATGCCGCGGATAAAAATCAAAAGCCCGCGGTGCCCGTAGGTCGTTCGATAACCGCCGAATACATTGTGTGTCTGGAAGATGGCCGTAAATTGAAGATGTTAAAACGGCATTTGCGAACGCGCTATAATTTGTCGCCAGATGAATATCGGGTCAAATGGGGCTTGCCACCAGATTTTCCCATAGTGGCCCCTAATTATTCCGCCCAGCGGTCCGAGTTCGTTCGCAAGATCGGACTGGATCAAAAAAGCAGCGGTCGAATTAAAAAGAGTAAGAAAAAATAGACAGCGGCTTGCGGATTGCGCAGCTAGCGTTTCTTTTCCAAAACATACTTAAGTTTCCGAATGACAGCCTCGCGAAGGTCTGACTCTGCGGCATTGTGCGGGCCGACGATCGACACTTCCGTACCGGTGTTCTGGCCAATCGCGGATACTTTGACCGAGTTCCCCACGGGCCGGAATTCCAAAAGCACACCTTGATCGGAAAGCTGTCGCAATTCGCCCTCGCAAACTGAGTGATTGGCTGACACCCCAGCCTTAAAGGCCAGCGTAACAGTTCAAATCACTGATGTCAGTCAGGCAGCGGCGCGGCGCAGGCTAAAGTGCTCCCAAACCAAATTGAGTGACTCGATCAAGTCTTCCAACATGGCATCGGTATGCAAGGGGCCGGGAGTGAAGCGCAAACGTTCGGTTCCCCGCGGTACTGTCGGATAATTTATCGGCTGAACATAAATTCCGTGAGTGTCCAGCAATTCATCCGACACCTGCTTACATAGTACCGGGTCCCCCACATGCACGGGGACAATATGGGTTTCAGAGATCATCACCGGCAAGCCCGCATTTATAAGCATTTTCTTCATTTTGCCGGCCTGCTCCTGGTGGCGTGCCCGCTGCGCCGATCCGTCGTTCTTCAAGTGGCGAACACTGGCTAGGGCACCGGCCGCCAGCACGGGCGACAATGATGTGGTGAAAATAAATCCAGGCGCGTAACTGCGGATCGAATCGACCAAGTCAGTTGTACCCGTTATATAGCCGCCCATGACGCCGATGGCTTTACCAAGAGTCCCTTCGATGATGTCGAGCCGGTGGGACAATCCTTCACGATCAGCGATACCGCCACCCCGCGGGCCGTAGAGGCCTACTGCGTGGACCTCATCCAAATAGGTCAACGCATTATATTTATCTGCCAAATCGCAAAACGCCGCGATTGGCGCCACATCACCGTCCATGGAATAGACCGATTCGAATGCGATCATTTTCGGCCGACTAGGATCGGACGTTCTCAGCAGTTCTTCCAGATGTTCGGCGTCATTGTGGCGAAAAATCTTCTTTTCACAGCGACTGCGCCGAATGCCTTCAATCATCGACGCATGATTCAATTCATCCGAGAAAATAATGCACTCGGGCAACAAATGCGCGATGGTGCTGAGGGCCGCTTCGTTGGACACATAGCCCGACGTAAACAGCAAAGCCGCTTCCTTGCCGTGCCATTCCGCTAGTTCTTGTTCCAACAGCACGTGATAATGGGTTGTGCCACTTATGTTCCGGGTCCCGCCTGCTCCGGCACCGACTCGGTCGAGGGCATCTTCCATAGCACTTATGACGATGGGGCTTTGACCCATGCCCAAATAGTCATTACTGCACCACACGACAATTTCCTGGGTGCCGTCTTTCATATACCGCGTGGCCAGCGGGAATTCACCGCGCCTCCGGGCAATATCGATGAAAACCCGGTACCGGCCTTCCGCCTTAAGCTTGTTTACTGCATCACCAAAGATGCGCTGATAGTCCATGCTCGTCACCTCGCTACCGCTATATTTCGCCCACAAGAATCGGTGTAGAAATATTGCATCTCCGGGGGTTTAAACTCCGTTAAACCCTGAATATTTGAGGATATATCAGCCACGATCTATTACTTTAAACACGCCCAGTCAGAAACAAAAGCGCACACCGCTTGATGGCCAAAAGCCTACTCTGTTGAATTATCGGTACCGCCATCACTGAATGCCTTGATTTCGCCAAATAAATTTAAAGAGTGCCCGCTCGACTTACATATTACGGCGATACTGACCACCCACATCAAATAACGCATCGCTGATTTGACCCAGTGAGCAGGAGCGCACGGCTTCCAGTAGGACTTCAAAAGTGTTGCCCCCGGCACGCGCGGTTTCCTGTAAACGCGTCAACACCGCAGCTGATCGATCGCTGTTAGCTGACTGAAACTTTCGCAATCGCTTGATTTGATTGCCCTTTTCTTCAGTCGAAGAGCGTTGAAGCTCAGGTGTCGGATCTCCCCCTGAACCCGCTGGATTGAGGAACGTGTTAACTCCGATGATGGGCAATGTGCCATCATGCTTCAGGGTTTCGTAGTAAAGTGATTCGTCTTGAATTTTGCCCCGCTGATACCCGGTCTCCATGGCGCCGAGCACACCGCCGCGTTCGGAAATGCGCTCGAACTCTTGCAGCACGGCCTCTTCCACCAAATCTGTCAGATCGTCGATGATAAAGGCGCCTTGGTTGGGATTTTCGTTTTTGGACAATCCCCATTCCCGATTGATGACCATTTGAATGGCCAGAGCCCGCCGTACCGAATCGGCCGTCGGCGTGGTGAACGCTTCGTCGTGGGCGTTGGTGTGCAGGCTGTTGCAATTGTCATAGAGCGCAATGAGGGCCTGCAATGTCGTTCGGATGTCGTTGAAATCGACTTCTTGTGCGTGCAGTGACCGGCCTGATGTTTGAATATGGTATTTGAGTTTTTGGCTACGTTCGTTCGCGCCATATTTATCGCGCATCGCAGTTGCCCAGATACGCCGCGCCACGCGACCCATCACCGTGTATTCCGGGTCCATACCATTCGAGAAGAAGAAAGACAGATTGGGGGCAAAATCGTCAATGCTCATACCGCGCGCCAAATAGGCTTCGATATAGGTCAATCCGTTCGCCATGGTAAAGGCCAATTGTGATATAGGATTAGCTCCTGCCTCGGCGATGTGATAGCCGGAAATCGACACTGAGTAGAAATTACGCACCGCGTGATCAACAAAATACTGCTGAATGTCACCCATCATGGTCAGGGCAAATTCGGTCGAGAAAATGCAGGTATTCTGACCTTGATCCTCTTTCAAAATATCCGCCTGGACGGTGCCGCGCACATTGCGATGGGTCCAGTCAACCAGATCGGCGCGCTCTTGCTCGTTGGGCTCGCGACCATGTTCCTCATTAAATTTATCAATCTGCTGATCGACCGCTGTGTTCAAGTACATGGCCAAAATGGTCGGAGCGGGCCCATTGATGGTCATCGAGACAGATGTCAACGGATGGCATAAATCAAACCCGCCATAGAGAATTTTCATATCCTCCAGGGTTGCAATCGATACGCCCGAGTTTCCGATTTTGCCATAAATGTCGGGACGTTCGTGCGGGTCACAGCCATAAAGGGTCACAGAATCAAATGCCGTCGACAATCGCTTCGACTTGCTGTCCTTGGACAACATTTTGAAACGTTCATTGGTGCGAAGGGCATCACCCTCGCCGGCAAACATGCGAGTTGGGTCTTCGTCTTCGCGCTTGAACGGGAACACGCCAGCAGTGAACGGGAACCGTCCTGGCACGTTTTCCATGAGCAACCATTTCAATAGCTCACCTTCGTCCGCATAATCCGGCACCGCCACTTTGGGTATGCGATTACCTGACAAACTGGTGGTAGTGAGCTCAGTGCGAATTTCCCGGTCGCGCACTTTGCTCACAAACACATCGCCCTTATAGCTGTCCCGGAGGGCGGGCCATTGATTCAACAGTCTGTTGCTTTCGGGGGTCAATGCTTCATCCCGCGTCGAAATCAAACGCTCCAATGTTTCATCACTTGCGTTGTCACCCTCGGCCGTCAGCATGGCCTTGGACGCGCGAAGTTGCTGCCGCTCGCGGGCGATCACCGCCTGCGCCTCGGCCTTGGCATGGTGGCCACGAACTGTTTCTGCCACTTCGGCCAAGCTGCGCTGGCGTTCGGGAGGCACAATCGCGCGTCGGGTAGACGATGACTTTTCCATGGGTATATCCAGCTTGGATTTCCATTCGGAAGTTCCCAACCCGGAAAACAATTTTAACAGTTCGGCGTATAGGGCCGTTACCCCATCATCGTTAAATCGGGAAGCAATGGTTCCAAACACCGGCATTTCGTCAAGCGGTGTGCCAAATTGCTCGTGACCCCGTTGAAACTGTTTGCGCACGTCGCGCATGGCGTCTTCCGCGCCCCGGCGATCAAACTTGTTGACCGCGATCAAATCGGCGAAATCCAGCATGTCGATTTTCTCGAGCTGAGACGCAGCTCCAAACTCCGGTGTCATCACATAAAGTGATACATCAACATAGGGTACAATTGCTGCATCGCCTTGGCCGATGCCCGATGTTTCAATAATGATCAAGTCGAAGCGCGCCGCTTTGCAAACCTCGATTGCGTGCGGAACACTCTTCGCAATTTCACTGCCCGCCTCGCGAGTCGCCAGCGAGCGCATAAATACTTGCCCGCCTTGATTGGCGTTCATCCTGATGCGGTCGCCCAGCAGCGCCCCGCCACTTTTCCGTTTGGAAGGATCAACAGCGATCAAAGCCACCGCAAGATCGTCTTTGTCCATGAGAAAACGGCGAATCAATTCGTCGGTCAGTGATGACTTACCCGCGCCACCGGTACCCGTGATTCCCAGCACCGGTACCCGGCGTAATGCCGCCAGCTTGGATATCTCATTTCGCAGCGCACCATCGAGTGTGTCTTCTTCAAAGCCGGTAATAACGCGGGTGATCTCGGTCTGCATGCCGTTCACCAAACCATCCAAATTTTCCGGCATATGCTGCGCAGGCTCAAAATTCGCGCGCTTGATCATGTCGGCAATCATGCCGTCCAGACCCAAATTTTGACCATCATGGGGCGAATAAATGCGCTCTACACCGTGGGCCTGCAGAACTTCTATTTCCTCAGCAACAATCACACCACCGCCGCCGCCAAACACTTTTATGTGGCCGGCGCCGCGCTCGCGCAGCATATCAACCATGTACTTGAAATACTCGACATGCCCGCCTTGGTACGAGCTCACCGCAATGCCATGAACATCTTCCTGGATGGCCGCCGAAACCACATCCTCGACCGACCGGTTGTGACCCAGATGAATAACCTCGGCGCCTTGGGATTGGAGGATGCGGCGCATGATGTTGATTGCAGCATCATGGCCATCAAACAAGGCGGCCGCGGTGACAAAGCGCACCTTGCGCTTGGCGTCACCTTCAATACCGGCACGCAGCGGTGGTTGGCTTAAGACTTCCGACAAAGTTTTTCTCCTAACATTCCCAATATCAGCCTGGGCTCAGACATCGTTTGGCCCGCCAAAAAGCCTGCTTTCAGAAATTAATACTTTCTGAAATTGTCTCTTCAGGGTGACAATGGCTCCTCGGCCACAATTTCTTCTCGCTACATATAATACAACGAAACCCACCGCATAGGGTTAATCGTTGCAATTCGGCTGTTTTCTACGATTTATCATTTCGCTTTGACCTAAGCCATCGCGCAATCGGCGTTACGGGCGTAATCATTGTAAAGATCGAGCATGCGCTCCCGCCAGTCCCATAGAGGATCATCAGCTTCGAGAAGCTCAAAATTACTGATGATCCGTTCAGACTGGAAGGACCCGAATACAATGTAATCAACATACGATGAAGACGCCCCCCCCCAAGAAACGGGGTTGCATCACCCTTCACCACTGCTAAGCCCGCTTGTTCGCGAAAATCGCCTGGTTCCATGGTGCGGTCTTCTAGCGCCGATCGCAATGGGTCCAGGCTGATCCGGAATATGGGCAGCATAAGGTCGCGACCCGCCTGCACACTCTCCAAAGTATCCCCGAAAGCCGCCTCACGACTTTCGCGAAAATATATCCGATCAGATTCTTTGGTCTGGTTGAAGAGATCGAGCACGACCATAGGAAACAATCCAAACAATAGTGTTTGCTCAGCCCAGGCGTTGATTCCACGCGCCGTCGCCTAGCCAATATCCCCGCCAAACAAGGACGGCCGATCTGGATAGGCCTCGTCCAAATAACAGGCTATATGCCACGAATCAGTGATCGCCGTTTCCCCGTCCACTAGCACCGGGACCAATGACTGACCGCTGAAGGCCAATGTGTCTTTTTCTGTAAAGCCGACAGGAATGAACTCGGTCTCCAGTCCCTTATGGGCGAGCGCCATACGAGATCGCCAGCAATAGGGACTGGGACGACAAGCGTTCCCCTCAACAAGTTCGAACAATTTGATCGCCATGATTTAAAACCTACCGTTTGCTCAGGTGTGTTGTGAATGGCTAGCGCTTGGAAACTTGTTCTTCATACAATTTTGTCAGGTTAGATCACGATGATAAGGTTAACTCCTGTTCTCGGGCAATTCGGAAATTCGCACGTATGACAAACAGTAAACAGCCGCCGGACACGCGTCGCTCGAGCGGCTTCCCAACCGTACGACCCAGGCGCAATAGGCGCCACGATTGGTCTCGCCGGTTGGTGGCTGAAAATAATCTGACGGTGGACGATCTGCTGTGGCCGATTTTCGTTCAAGAAGGCGAAAATACGAGAACGCCGGTCGTTTCCATGCCCGGTGTCGATCGGTTGACCGTAGACCACGCGGTGGCCGCCGCCGCCGAGGCCGCCGAGCTGGGCATTCCGGTGATCGCCCTGTTTCCACAAACCGGAACAGACTTGCGCTCGGATGAGGCAACTGAAGCGTTAAATCCGGACAATTTGGTTTGCCGGACAGTGCGCGCCATCCGCGACGCTGATCTTGACATTGGAATCATGTGCGACGTTGCGCTCGACCCTTACACCAGCCACGGTCAGGACGGTCTGGTGCGGGATGGCTATGTCGCCAACGACGAGACCGTCGACTTGTTGGTGCGCCAGGCGCTGATGCAACGGGAAGCCGGTTGCGACATTCTGGCACCTTCCGACATGATGGACGGGCGTATCGGTGCCATGCGCAAAGCCTTCGAAGCCAGCGGGGATGCTAACGCGCAGATCATGGCCTATTCAGCTAAATACGCATCCGTGTTCTATGGACCATTTCGAGACGCCATCGGCTCAACCAGTGTACTCGGCACCGGCGACAAACGAACCTATCAGATGAATCCTGCCAACACTGACGAAGCCTTGCGCGAAGTGGCGCTAGACATCGAGGAAGGCGCTGACATGGTGATGGTCAAGCCGGGCATGCCCTATCTGGACGTGCTCCGCCGGGTGAAAGACACTTTCGCCATGCCGACCTTCGTTTACCAAGTCAGCGGTGAGTACGCCATGCTGCAGGCCGCTGCGCAAAACGGATGGCTGGATGGCGAGCGGGTCATGATGGAAAGTTTGCTCGGTTTTAAGCGTGCGGGCGCCGACGGCATTCTCAGTTATTTTGCCCTTGATGCCGCCAAGCGCCTCAAAAACGGTTAAACCTTCAAACTACTCAGCGGCTTGTTTCTTTTCACCGAATCCGGTCGAAAAATGCGGCGCGATCTCTTTCGCAAACATGGTCATTGATTGTTCAATGCGCTCAAACGGCAGACCGTATAAATCAGCGTGCACGGCGAAATGGTTGTAACCCATCTCGATGTGGCGCTCAATCTTTTCGATAACCGTGCTTGGCGATCCAACAAACAGAAAATCCATTACGCCATCGAGGACTTCAGGGTCGCTCAATGACTTCAGATTGGCAAATAATGCGCCCCAGGATTCGTAACCCTTAATGTTTTCGAAACGCGTGCTGTCCACCGTGTAATGGCTGGATTGAAGCTCGAAAAACCGCGACATTGTCTCGCGCGCAAGCGCAAAGGCTTCCTCGTCGGTTTCAGCGATAAGCGTCGGTACCCAGTTAATGCGATCGGCACTGAGGTCGCCGCCTATTTCGGCGGTCACTTTCTCCCATTCCTTGATATTCGCTGCCTGAGCGGCAGCTTCGGGATAACCGGCATTCAGTACCGGAAGGCCCATTTCGGCATATTTCCGGGCACTGCTCGGATTGGCATAGGGCCCATAAAGGGTGATGTTGTCTTTCCGCGGACGCGGCCGCAGTTCGACCTCGCGTTCGACACTCCAATGCTTACCCTGATATGTGAAACGTCCGCCGTCGAGCGCTTTGCGCATGATCGCAAGGGCATCATCGAACCATCCTTGAGCATCCTCCATGGGGACACCGTAGGCTTCGTGCTCCATAGGTGCTGTTCCCCGGCCCACACCCATATAAAGATGACCGTCAGTCATGTTGGACAACATGGCGATGTCGCTCGCCAAGCGCAGGGGCTGATACCAAGGGAGCACCAGAACGCAAGTCCCGAGACCAATTCCCGGACATTCGCCTGCAATCTGAGCCAACGCCATTAGCGGACTGGGGGTCGCGTAATAATTAGTGAAGTGATGTTCGGCAACCCATACCGCCTGATACCCAAGTTCATGACCCAGCCGCGCAACTTTCATGCGGGTATCATAAAGCGAGTGATCGTCTACACCCAGTAAGCCGGACGGATTTGCGGAAAAATCGAATTGAATATTCTGTGTCATTGTCTCGGTCCCCCTTTTGAAAGTAATAAGATTACTGAGCTGCAGCCTCCATACCAGCGAACGCTTTCAACCCGTGCAATACCAATTGAGATACATCACGTGCGACTTTTTCCGGATCATCGTGTTCCGGCCGAAACCCCGTTTGTAATCGGCGCGTGGGCGAAAACGCGAAATACCCAAAGATCAATCCAAATACAAACATCGACAATTGATGGGCATCGCCTTTAGGCGCAATCTCTTCCATCATGACCATTGTCTGCTTAAAAGGTTCGCGGAAAACTTCCTCGGTCAAAAAATACAATCGATCATCGTCACCGTCGAGCATTTCCCGCTGCATGAGCCGGGCATAAATGACGTCCGTTGCCATCAACCTGCAAAACCACAGGACGAACCCTGTAAAGCGTTCTTCGATTGGCGCTTCGCCAAGTACGATGCTCGGCAGGTCCGACATTTTACTGCCGAATGCGTAGGCCATGGTGGCCCGGTAAAGCTCTGACTTGTCGCGGAAATGGTGGTACAGCGCTGCCGGCGTTATGCCCGCCGCATTGGCAATATCACGCATGGAGACACCGGCATACCCATCCATGGCAAACAGGGTCGCAGTTTCTCGCAATATAATATTGCGGGTCGTGGTCTGGGCGCTTCCGACACTCATAAGTTGATATTCTCTACTGAACTCTCGTTCGGACAAAGGGTACCGGGAGGAGATGAACCTGTCAATGTAGCGCGATCAGAACGAAGGCTGTTTTCCCAAGCTTATTGCCGGGCTTTCGTTGCTTTATACTCTGGAATTCAGGGTATTGTGTCCTTGCATAACCGCCCGTTCAAAGGACAATTATTTCGGCGAGCAGATCGGTGAAACGTTTTACAAAACATATACTTGTAGTGATACTTGGCCTGATCGTGCTGATTGGCCTGGGAGGGGCCGGTAGTTTTATTTGGCTGCTCGGCTCACTCCCCTTGGTCGACGGTCAGATTCACGTAACCGGTATCACCAGGGATATTGAAATTGTCCGAGACCGGCACGGTATTCCCCATATTTCTGCGGCAACCGACGCCGATGCATTGTTCGGCTTGGGATTTGTCCATGCCCAGGACCGCTTGTGGCAAATGGAAATGAACCGGCGCACAGGTGCTGGCCGATTATCGGAAATACTCGGCCCGGCGGCGCTCAGCACCGATAAATTCTTGCGCACGCTCGGTGTTTATCGAGTCGCTGAACAGACATTGGGCGCTTATGAACCGGCCGAGCGTGCCCCACTGGACGCTTACAGCGCCGGCGTGAACGCGTATTTGGACACCCATACGGGCCCCTTGCCACTGGAGTTTCTCATTCTCGACCATAAACCCGAGCCATGGCGCGCCGAGGACAGTTTGGTGTGGATGAAAATGATGGCCTGGGACTTGGGCAACAATTTCCATGAGGAGCTTGCGCGTGCGCGCCTTTCAAGGCAATTGTCTGCACACCAGATTTCCGAATTTATGCCGCCTTATCCGGGCGATGCGCCTCACCTCATCGACGATCTACCCAAACTAGCAAAATTGTACCAGGCAGCCGATGTGACCCGCCTCGCACAGGCACTTCCCGAGACGCCGCCGCCAGGCATCGGCTCCAATAATTGGGTGGTTGATGGCGGTCGCACCCTCTCGGGCAAGCCCTTACTCGCGAATGACCCCCACCTAGGATTATCGGCCCCGTCAGTCTGGTATTTCGCCCATCTTTCGGTGGCCGGGCATGACGTGATTGGCGCTACCCTGCCGGGTGTCCCGGCGGTTGTACTGGGACGTAACAATCAAATTGCTTGGGGTTTCACCAACACTGCCCCCGACGTACAGGATTTGTATCTCGAAAAAATCGACGCCGCAAAACCTGATTTTTATCTGACTCCGACCGGACTGCGCCGATTTTCGCAGCGACAAGAAATTATCCGCGTTAAAGATGGCGCCGACGTGCAAATTACAGTGCGGGAAAGCCGACACGGTCCAGTGATCTCCGACGCGGCCGAATTGGGTTTGCCCCCCGGCATGGTCATGGCCCTGACTTGGACCGCGCTATTGCCCGGCGACCGCACGCTGTCCTCTGCCGCCAACATGATGCGTGCCGAAAACTGGGATGAGTTCGTGAATGGGTTGCGCGACTATCATTTGCCCCAACAGAATATTGTCTACGCAGATGTTGATGGGAACATCGGCTATTACGCGCCCGGCAAGGTGCCCATTCGGCACAAAACAAACCGGTTGAGCGGCCTCGCACCCGCCCCCGGATGGGAACAGGTGTACGACTGGATTGGATTTATTCCCTTTGAAGACCTGCCCCAACGCTACAACCCGGGGGGTGGGGTGATCGTTACCGCCAATCAAAAAATTGTGCCCGACGACTATCCCCATTTCATAACTCGCGGCTGGGCAAAACCGTATCGCGCGCGCCGTATCCGTCAATTGTTGGGTGAAACCAAGCTGCACTCCGTCGACAGTTTCAAGACGGTTCAGTCTGATGTGACGTCGGTCGTTGCGGGTGACGTACTGCCGCTGATGTTGAGTTTGACTGAGGACCGGTTTGCGCCCGGCTCGGACACATATACCGTGCGCGGCCAGTTAGAGGAATGGGATCGCCAGATGTCCGTGGATCGGGCCGAGCCGCTTCTATTTGCCGCTTGGTACCGAGAACTCACACGCCTCATTTACGCAGACGAGTTAAAGGACTTGTTTCCTGATATGTGGAAAATGCGGCCCCAGTTCATCCATAACGTTCTGTCGGGAACGGACGGTCAAAGCCGGTGGTGTGATGATCAGAATAGTGACCCGGTCGAATCTTGCGCGGATCAATCGACTGCCGCCCTCGATAAAGCCCTGGTTGAGCTCCGTACACGTTACGGTGCCGACATGAACAAGTGGCAATGGGGCCAGGCTCATATGGCGTACAGTGCTCATCGGCCCTTTGGCAAACACCCTTGGTTGTCAAAGCTTTTTGACTTGGCAATCCCCTCTCCGGGCGGCAGCTACACGGTAAACGCAGGGGTTTATCGCATACGCAGCCAAGAGCCCTTTCACAACACTCATTCAGCCAGTATGCGGGCGATTTACGATCTTGCTGATCCGGACAAATCTCTGTTCATTCATTCCACTGGCCAGTCCGGCAACCGATTGTCCCCGCATTACAATAATTTTGTCGATCCATGGCGAGACGGAACGTACCTATCCATGACAACCGATCGGCAACAAATACTGGCGCACGCCATGGGGACACTGATCTTGCGCCCTCAGCGAACCGAATTGGATTGAATGGAATGACCGTCTCTCTCAACACAATTCAAGACGCGGCTCGTCTTCTGGAAGGGGTGATCGAACGCACACCTTGTGCTCACTCAAAAACACTGTCTGCCCTCACCGGCGCTAAAATATGGATCAAGTTTGAGAACTTACAATACACCGGCTCATTTAAAGAGCGTGGCGCG
>JAPYRI010000073.1 GCA_029941135.1 Alphaproteobacteria bacterium
CCTCCTCTCGGTGGACCGCGACGCAACGTCTGACCAATTGAAGTCGGCTTACCGCAAGCTCGCGAAGCAATATCACCCAGATCGCAACCCAGGTAATGCCGATGCAGAACATCGGTTTAAGGAAATATCCGAATCCTACGAGGTCTTGAAGGACCCGCAGAAACGCGCTGCTTATGATCAGTACGGCCACGCGGCGTTCGAGAACGGCGGCGTGCACCCCGGAGGCGGGTTTTCATCCAGTTTCGCCGACGTGTTCGATGATCTGTTCGGTGACTTCGTGGGCACCCGCCGGGGTGGCGAGCGGCACACGCGGGGCGCTGATTTACGTTATGACATGGAAGTGTCGTTAGCCGATGCCTTCAGCGGCAAGCAAGCGTCACTCGTCATCCCAACTTCCGTCGTTTGCGACGATTGCGGCGGCTCAGGGGCTAAAGCCGGCACCCGACCGACCACATGCTCCACCTGTTCCGGCCACGGTAGCGTGCGCGCGCAACAGGGGTTTTTCACCGTCGAGCGCACCTGCCCCACCTGCAATGGCGTCGGGCGCGCCATCAAAGAGCCGTGCCCCAGGTGCCGGGGCGGTGGCCGCATACAAAAGGAAAAATCGTTATCGGTCACCATCCCCCGCGGCGTTGAAGATGGCACGCGCATACGCCTGTCCGGCGAGGGAGAGGCCGGCCTAAACGGCGGTCAAGCCGGTGACCTATACATCTTTCTGTCGATCTCACCCCATCACTTATTTCAGCGCGACGGGATTAATATTTATTGCCGAGTGCCGATCCCCATGACCACCGCGACCCTGGGCGGTCAAATCGACGTGCCAACCGTGGGCGGCAGCCGGGCGCGCGTCAACATTCCCGTCGGCACTCAAAACGGCCGCCAGTTTCGACTGAAGGGCAAGGGCATGCCGGTGCTCCAGGGCGGCGAGCGGTTCGGCGATATGCTCATTCAAGCCGAAGTCGAAACGCCGGTGAACCTCAGTAAGCGGCAGAAAGAATTGCTCGAAGACTTTCAAGCGGAAGACGGTGGCACCAGCCCCGAGTCGGAAGGCTTTTTCACTAGGGTGAAAGATCTCTGGGGAGACCTAAAGGAATAATCCCAATCGTCCTGCGTGTAGGTTAGGATTTGACCGCCGTCAGTATTGGGGAGATCCACTAATATGTCAGACGTAAGAATAGGCATCGTTGGCTGTGCCGGGCGAATGGGCTTGGCGCTCATCCGCGAGGTAATAAACACCCCAAATTGCATCTTAGTGGGAGGCTCTGAGCGGCCGGACAGTGCGGCTGTCGGGCGCGACTTGGGCGACATCGCCGGGCTCGAATTGCTTGGCTATACAGTTACTGGCAATTCGGAAAGTTTATTTATCGATGCTGACGTCGTGCTCGATTTTACCACCTCGACAACGACAGTTGCCCATGCGGAAATGGCTGCCGCGAGCCGGACGGCATTGGTGATCGGGACCACGGGGCTGGAGGCAAGGCATATAGCGGCGCTCGAAACCGCGGCCCAAAACACGCCAATCATGCAGGCCGCCAACATGAGCCTCGGGGTCAATTTGCTGGTTCAATTAACCCGCCAGGTGGCGCACATTCTGGACCCGGATTTCGACATCGAAATTATCGAGATGCACCATCGGTATAAGGTGGACGCCCCGTCGGGGACCGCCCTCGCCCTCGGTCGGGCTGCCGCCGAAGGCCGCGGGGTCGAGCTTGACAAAGTGGCTGTACGCGGTCGGGACGGCATGCCCGGCGAACGTCAACGGGGTGACATTGGATTTGCCGTTCTGAGAGGCGGCAATGTGGTCGGCGATCATTCCGTAATGTTTGCCGCCGACAATGAACGCATCGAGCTCAGCCATCGGGCCACTGACCGGACAATATTCGCCCGTGGTGCCACGCGTGCCGCACTCTGGACCCACGGCAAACCGCCGAGTCTTTATAGCATGGCGGATGTCCTCGGGTTCGAGTCCTAATCGCCACCCCTGTGCTGGAAACAGTTGTATGAAGAAACCCCATGTGGCCGAATTTTTCCGGCGCTTGCAGGAACGCGATCCAGAGCCGCAAAGCGAGCTGCGGTACGTCAATCATTATACCCTGGTCGTGGCCATTGTGCTATCCGCCCAGGCCACGGACGAAGGCGTCAACAAAGCGACAAAGGCCCTATTTAAACAGGTCAAAACACCCCAGCAAATGCTCAGACTGGGCGAAGCCAAACTTAAGCAGCACATCAAAACCATCGGCTTGTTCAACACCAAAGCAAAGAATGTGATCAAGTTGTCGCAAAAGCTGCTTGACGATTTTGACGGCACTGTGCCAGCGGACCGGACGTTACTTGAAACTCTACCCGGGGTGGGCCGAAAAACCGCCAACGTGGTTATGAATGTGGCGTTTGGCGAGTCCACTTTTGCCGTCGATACCCACGTATTCCGGGTGGGCAACCGGACCGGACTTGCGCCGGGAAGGACGCCGCTAGAAGTCGAAAACCAGCTCGAGAAAAACGTGCCCGAACCTTACCGTTTGCACGCCCACCATTGGCTCATTCTTCACGGCCGATATACCTGCGTTGCCCGCAAGCCGAAATGTCCGGTCTGCGAGGTGCGCGATTTATGCCGTTTTAAGGATAAAATTCTGACCTAATGATCGGGTGTAACTCGGACATGCCGATTATCGATCTAGCGGTTCTTTGTGGTCACTAACCAGGCGCGACAGACATGCCTCTGTCGCGTCGTCGTATCCTTCGCGAAACCGGGCTTCATAATGTTGAACCCGATAGGCACCATCCTCTTCGTATAAAAAAACATGAAGCACGCACTCGACCTCCGGATACTGCCATACCTGTGCTGGCGGCTCGTGTCTTTTTAGGGAAGCGGCGCCCAATAGGATTTCCACCTCCTGGCCGTTGAGACCAAGAAGTGAACTCAAATCGTACATGGGGTCCTTTTGCAACGTCGCCTCAACAGCGCGAGACACATCCGCTTGCGATTCGTACGATGGCGCATACGAGGGGCCGTTTCGCAGCGGCGCTTGAGGGGTACATGCGGTTGCCCATAAAAACAGTACGCCCATCGCCACCACAGCGCACCGAGCGGGCTTCTTTGCCGGCAAGGCCATCAACTTAACGATATTTTGTCTCCGGAACAGATTGGCAAAGACCACAAGTGTAAGGTTGTACGGTCATGAAACGACCGCAGGTTCTGACGTCATTTTGCGGTCTAAGTCCTTAAAAACATGAACCATCCAAGCGGTGGCAAGAATGGGAATAACGAAATTCACGCCCGGTACCATCAGCATGATCGTGATGAAGACGCCACGCCACACAATACTGCTTCGGTATGTTTTTCTCAGTTTCCGCATTTCAATCGGGGTACTATGGCGCTGGGCGACCAATTCGAAATACTCCCGGCCGAGCAGATATCCGTTCAAACCATAGAATATGAACACTCCCACAAAGGGCAGCCAGAATGTCAACGCGTACAGCGGCACAACAGCGATGTTGAGCGCAATCAGCGCCCCCGTGTAGCGGAGCGCGAGCAACATTGATGGCCCCAGTGACGTGTCTTCCCCGGGAGGGTCGTGCGCATAATGGCGGCGCTCGACAGCGACCGCGATTTCGTCGAGAAAAAAACTCACGAACAGCGTCGCAGCCGCCGGGAACAAAACGATGAGCAAAAAAATTACGGACCCCGCCGCCAACCACTTGATGGCAACGGCAAGCCAATCCCATGGAATCCAGCCCCACCCTTCTTCAGACAATGCCCCCAATCCATAGCTTGCCGCCAAGCCGAACAATGCGTAGACCGCGCCGGTTAGCAGGAGCGATTTAATCAACACTCGCCGAAACGGCGGGTCGGACATCTGGGCGCAGGCAAGAACTAGCGGCCGGGTCATAGGTCCTCTCGAATATTATCTTTGTTATACCCGACCCGCCCCCCCTTGTTCCACCGTCCGCCATAATTATACTGCTCGGCCTTAGGTCCTGCTTTCCCCGTCCCCTTGGGTTCAGGTTGGATCCGTGCAGCAAACAAATAAGGAAATCTAATGACGGACGCACCTCTGGACGTGGTCGGCATCGGTAACGCCATCGTCGATGTCTTAGCCCAAGCAGACGATGAGTTCTTGGCCACGCACAATTTACCGAAGGGAGGCATGACGTTGATCGACGAAAGTCAGGCGGCCGCTCTCTACGAAAAGATGGGCCCGGGCATTGAATGTTCGGGCGGATCGGCGGCAAATACCGTCGCCGGGATTGCCGCCTTGGGGGGGCGCGCCGCTTTTGTCGGCAAGGTTCGAGACGACCCATTGGGACAAGTGTTCGTCCACGACCTAAGGGCAATTGGGATCGAGTTTGACACCCGGCCGGCCGAAAAGGGCGTCTCCACCGCCCGCTGTTTGGTATTGGTAACCCCGGACGCACAACGCACCATGAGTACTTTTCTGGGGGCAAGTGTGGCGCTTGGCCCCGATGACGTGGACGAAGGCCAAGTGGCGCGCGCACAAGTGACATACTTGGAAGGCTATTTGTGGGATCTGGCGCAGGCTAAAGACGCGTTCCGCAAGGCGATGAAAGTCGCCCACGAAGCCGGTCGAAAAATAGCGCTCACACTGTCAGATGCTTTTTGTGTCGATCGCTACCGGCGCGAATTCATCGACCTCGCACAGCATCAGATAGACATTCTGTTCGCCAATGAGGTCGAGATCACTTCACTGTATCAAACTGCGGATTTCGATGCCGCCCTTCAGCAGGTGCGCGGCCATTGCGAGGTCGCTGTACTGACCCGGGGAGATAAAGGCTCGGTGATTGTCAGCGGCGATGAAGTACACATCATTGACCCGGAACCCCTCCCCAATCTGGTCGACACCACCGGCGCGGGCGACCTCTATGCCGCTGGATTTTTATCCGGCTTGACCCAAGGCCGTACTCTGCACGAGTGTGGCCGCATGGGCAGCATCGCTGCCGCTGAAGTCATCAGTCATTTCGGCGCCCGGCCGGAAGCCGATCTTAAAGCACTTATTTCGGATAAATTGGGAAACTGAATAGCCCATTTAAGTCATTTAAAATTCGTGACCAGCATTGGACCCAAGCGCTTACCGCCAAATATATGCACGTGCAAGTGTGGCACTTCCTGGTGTGAATTGGGCCCGGCATTGGCGAGGATGCGGTAGCCATCGTCGTCCAAACCAGCGGCGGTCGCGACTTTTGCCACGGCGCGGAAAAAGCCGGTGACCTCGTCGTCGGATGCGCCCATGGCGAAATCGACCATACTGACGTAGGGCCCGCGCGGAATAACCAAAATGTGATCCGGCGCTTGCGGATTGATGTCATGGAAGGCCACCGCCCATTCATCTTCGTAGATGAAAGTGCTTGGCACCTCGCCGCGCAAAATTTTGGCAAAAATATTCTGATCATCATATGACATGGCCAAAACTACCCTTTGCGATGTTGTTTTTCGTCGATCCCTGACGTGCCTTCCCGGCGGGCGAGCTCCTGGAAAATGTCGGCCGGCCTCAGGCCCGCATCCGCCCACAGAACCATTAAGTGAAACAACAAGTCCGCTGATTCAGATATCAGGCTTTCACGGCCATCGCTCAGTGCCGCAACCACGGTTTCCACGGCTTCCTCGCCAACTTTGCGGGCGATGCTTGGCGTGCCCTTTTGCAATAAACCCGCCACGTAGCTTTCGTCAGGATCGGCACCCCGGCGGCTTTCAATCGTCGCAAACAATCGTGCGATTACACCGGCAGCGAGCTCGGCAGACTTTTCATCAGGCGGTGTCATGGCATTGTTGTCATGGTTAAGCGGTCCAAAAAATCCCCGGCGCTTCTCGGCCCGAATTTCCCCATGGGTAACAGATATGGGAAACCGTGTCACACCCCCCAATGGGCCCGGGTCGAACTGTAGCCGAGGGGGCCTAGAGGCGGACCGGAATGCCGGCCGCCGCCATATGGGCCTTGGCGTCACCGATGGTGTGCTCTCCGAAGTGAAATATGGAGGCCGCCAGAACCGCCGACGCGTGACCCTTGCGGATTCCGGCGACCAAGTGGTCAAGATTTCCGACCCCGCCTGATGCGATCACAGGAATACTCAGCGCATCGGCAATCGTTTGGGTCGCAGGAATATCAAACCCCTGCCGGGTGCCGTCCCGATCCATCGATGTGAGCAAAATCTCCCCCGCCCCCAAGGTTTCCATTTTGCGCGCCCAAGCGACCGCATCAATGCCGGTCGGCTCACGGCCCCCGTGGGTAAAAACTTCCCAACGTCCGGGGCCCGTGGATTTGGCGTCCACCGCGATGACAATGCATTGCGAGCCAAACTTCTCCGCGGCTTCGCGCACCAACTCAGGCCGGTGCACAGCCGCCGTGTTAATCGCAACTTTGTCGGCGCCAGAAAGCAGCAAATCCCGCACGTTATCAACCGAACGCACCCCGCCGCCGACAGTGAGCGGCATAAAACATTGCTCCGCCGTGCGCCGGACTACGTCAAATATTGTGTCCCGATTGTCACTGGACGCGGTGATATCCAAAAAGCACAGTTCATCCGCACCCGCCGCATCGTAAATGCGCGCCTGCTCAACCGGATCCCCGGCGTCCCGCAGATCGACAAAATTGATCCCTTTGACAACGCGGCCATCTTTTACGTCAAGACACGGGATAACGCGGGCTTTCAGCACAGACGATCCCTCACGCCGCCAGCAGCGCCAAAGCAGCCTGGGGGTCAACCCGGCCATCATAAAGCGCGCGGCCAACGATCACCCCTTCGACGCCTTCAGCCGCAATCGCCTTCAACGCCGCCAAATCTTCAAGGCATGAGACCCCGCCGGACGCGATTACCGGCGTCGACAGGGCCCGCGCCAAATTGGCGGTTGCGCCCACATTGGGCCCGGACATCATGCCGTCGCGGTCAATATCCGTGTATATGATCGCGGCGGCGCCCGCATCTTCGAAACGGCGCGCCAGATCTATCGCCGTCACATCCGAAGTTTCTGTCCACCCTTCCACGGCGACCATGCCCGCACGGGCATCGATGCCGACGGCAATGCGCTGCGGGAAGCGGGTACACAAAGATTTCACCAGTTCCGGATCGCGCAACGCAATTGTCCCCAGCACGACCCGCGAGACCCCTTGCTCAAGCCAGCGCTCAACGCCCACCTCGTCGCGAATGCCCCCGCCCAGCTGCACCGGCGACGACGTGGCGCCAATAATTTGAACGACTGCTTCGCTGTTCACCGGTCGGCCTTCGACCGCGCCATTTAGATCGACAACGTGGATCCACTCAAAGCCTGCCGCCGCGAAGGCGCCCGCCTGATTGCCAGGGTCATCGTTGAACACGGTAGCTGCCTCTAGATCGCCCCTCAGCAAGCGCACGCACAGACCGTCCTTCAAATCGATCGCCGGGTAAATGATCACGTTTTGCTGGTCTTTTGCTGGCCGTTGAGGGTGAGCGAATAATAATAGCCATGCACATACGCGCGCTTGACCATGGCATATTCGGGTTTTTCCCCCCAGCGCTGGAAACCTGCGCCTTCGAAGAGTGTAATCGCGGCCGACCGATCCCCACGCACATCCAGATCCAAAACCCGGAACCCCTGCTTGCGGGCGACTTCAATCGATTCATTCAATAAACCGCGCGCCAACCCATGCCCGCGCGCCCAAGGCGCAATAAAGAAGGTAGCTACGCTGGCGGCGAAGGCGCCCGCTTGATTGTTATTGGGGGGGCGCACCAATTGGATGGAGCCCACAATCACCCCGTCCAAACGGGCGACGAACAAAGTGCGCTCAGGCACCATAAGCACCCCGCGCCAAAAGGTCTCCAATACGTGCCTGGAAGGGGGTGTCCGCCAGCCAAAGCCCTCACCATCAATGATGGCTTCATTGGTGGCATCACACAAATTCTCCAGATCAGCGTCGGTAATGGCTTCCAGCCGCTCGATCCGGGTGTCGGCTTCTTCCGACAGGCGGTTTCCTGCCCGCGAGTTGGCCCCCGATTTGCTCATGGTCGCCACCTCAAGAAGTTTTCAATGAATTTTAAACCTACGGCTTGGCTTTTTTCAGGGTGAAATTGGGTGCCTATCATATTGTCGCGGCCAATCACTGCGGATACGGGCCCGCCATAATCGACGTGGGCAAGCCGGTGCTTTGCGTGCGCGCATACAAACCCGAAACTGTGAACAAAGTAAACATGGTCGCCGGGAGAAATTTCTGCCAAAACCGGGTGAACCGCGTCATCGGCCTGCCCTTCGCCATTTACTTGCAAGTCATTCCATCCCATGTGCGGCACTTTGAGTTGGGAGCAGGACGGGTCGAGGGGCCGTACTTCGCCGGCAATCCAGCCAAAACCATCGGCCCCTCCATGCTCGAGGCCACGATCCGCCATCAGCTGCATACCGACACAGATTCCCAGAAACGGCCGGCCTTTGTGGATGACCGCGTCTTCCAAGGCATCCCACATGCCGGGCAGAGCGCCCAATCCAGCCCGGCAATTGCCGAAGGCCCCCACCCCCGGCAAAACGATCCGGTCGGCGGCGGCGA
Organism: Alphaproteobacteria bacterium; assembly: GCA_029941135.1. Lineage (GTDB taxonomy): Bacteria > Pseudomonadota > Alphaproteobacteria > JAPYRI01 > JAPYRI01 > JAPYRI01. The sequence continues at coordinate 8,526 of JAPYRI010000073.1, forward strand.
CGACTTCTGCGGACGACGTCACGTGGATTGGGCCGGGCAGGCCAGCCTCCGCGGTGGCGCGCTCAAAGGCTTTCGCTGCCGACCGCAAATTTCCCGAGCCGTAATCAATAATTGCCGTGGTCATATCTAGGGTCTGGTCTTTGTCTTGCCGATTATCTGGTCGCTGGTCTCACGCATGGGCGCTTCGATTTTAAATCAGGCTGCCGCCCAACACGCCTTTGGTCGATGGCACGTCATCTGCTTTGCGCGGGTCGATCTCAACGGCTTGCCGCAGACTGCGCGCCAACCCCTTAAAACAGGACTCGATGATGTGGTGGTTGTTCTCGCCATACAGATTTTCCACATGCAACGTGACCCCCGCCGACTGGGCAAAGGCTTGAAACCACTCTTTGAACAGTTCGGTATCCATTTCCCCCAATTTGGCTTTTGAAAACACGACTTTCCATATCAAATAAGGCCGGTTCGAAAAATCGAGTGCCACCCGGCTGCAGGTTTCATCCATGGGGATGGTCGCCGTTCCATACCGCACGATGCCCCGCCGCTCGCCCACGGCCTTGCTCACCGCTTCGCCAATGGCGATACCCGAATCTTCGGTGGTGTGGTGAAAATCTATATGGGTGTCCCCTTCCGCCGTAATCTCCAAATCCATGAGGCTGTGACGCGACAGTTGCTCCAGCATGTGATCGAGGAAACCGATCCCTGTCTGCACGGCATAAATCCCGCTGCCGTCCAGATTGACAGCGGCAGTGATCTGCGTCTCTTTGGTATTCCGAGTGACCGTCGCGGTACGCATGACCGGCCCTTCCATTGCGCGGGTAACTGATCAAGTCATTAAGTTTGTGTTTGATCGAAGACGTGGGCGCTCAATCGGCGTTCTTTTAGCAGGCTCCGGGCAAAATCGCCAGCCTGTCAAATTCAGAATTGCCAGAAAGCATGAAACCAACCCCTTGACCGCCAGAGTGGAATCACCACATGCTTGAAGATATTCGCCTGCCCGTCGTTCGCAGCAGACACCCTCTGAGTTAGGACCCGCCCCCGTGAACACCGATGCATCCCTTTGGCATGGCACTACAATCTTGTGCGTCCGCAAGGACGGCAAGACTGTAATCGCCGGTGACGGCCAAGTTTCTATGGGCGACACCATTGTGAAAGCTAACGCCCGCAAGGTACGCCCCCTGGGCGACGGCAGTGTGATTGCCGGGTTTGCCGGCTCGACCGCTGACGCCTTTACGCTATTTGAGCGCTTGGAAGAAAAACTGGAGCGTCACCCGCGCCAACTCACCCGGGCCTGTGTTGAGCTCGCCAAGGATTGGCGCACGGACCGATACTTACGCCGACTGGAAGCTCTGATGGCGGTGGCTGATGAAAACACCGCCTTGCTGATGTCGGGCAACGGCGATGTATTGGAGCCCGACGACGGATTGATCGGTATCGGCTCGGGCGGCAACTATGCCCTCTCGGCGGCGCGCGCGCTCATAGATTTGGATTTGGACGCCGAAGAAACCGTCCGCCGGGCCATGGCCATCGCTGCAGATATTTGCGTTTACACCAACGATCATCTCACCATCGAAATTCTGGGGTCCTAATGTCTTCGTTCACGCCGCGCGAAATTGTGTCCGAATTGGACCGCCACATCATTGGCCAGGATGCCGCCAAGCGCGCGGTCGCAATTGCCCTGCGCAACCGGTGGCGGCGACAACAATTGGCCGAAGACATGCGCGAGGAAGTCCTGCCCAAGAATATTTTGATGATCGGCCCGACCGGCGTCGGCAAAACCGAAATTTCCCGCCGGCTGGCAAAGCTCGCCGATGCCCCTTTCATTAAAATTGAAGCGACCAAGTTTACCGAGGTTGGCTATGTGGGCCGGGATGTAGAGCAGATCATTCGGGATCTGGTCGAAATCTCGCTGCTGCTGGTACGCGAGCGAAAACGCAAAGAAGTCCAGGTCAAAGCCGAAATGGCGGCGGAAGAGAGGGTGCTGGATGCTCTGGTGGGCGATGACGCTCGGCCGGCGACCCGCGAGAAGTTCCGCCAAATGCTGCGCACCGGCGACCTGGACGACAAGGAAATAGAACTAAACATGGCCGATACCGGCGGCGGCGGGATGCCGACGTTTGAGATTCCCGGGATGCCGGGCGCCAGCATGGGCATGATTAACCTCGGCGACATTTTGGGCAAAGCCATGGGTCAAACCACCAAGCCACGGCGCATCAAAGTGTCCGAGTCGCACGAGGTGCTGGTCGCCGAAGAATGCGACAAACTGCTCGAAGAAGGCCACCTTATCGCCGAGGCCATCGACGCCGTGGAGCAGAGCGGCATCGTGTTTCTGGACGAAGTGGATAAAATCTGTGCGCGCTCGGATCATGGGCGCGGTGGCGGCGAAGTGAGCCGCGAAGGCGTGCAGCGCGACTTATTGCCGTTGATCGAAGGCACCACCGTCAGCACCAAACATGGGCCGGTCAAAACCGACCACGTACTGTTTATTGCAAGCGGCGCCTTCAGTCTGGCGCGCCCCTCGGATCTGTTGCCTGAATTGCAGGGCCGGCTGCCCATCCGGGTTGAATTGTCAGCCCTCACGCGGGACGATTTCAGGCGCATACTGACCGAGCCCGACCATAGCTTGATTAAGCAATACGTCGCGCTCATGGGCACGGAAGAAGTGACCCTCGACTTCGCCGAGGATGGCATCGACGAGATCGCCACCATCGCCGCCGAATTGAACTCGGTGATTGAAAACATTGGTGCGCGGCGCTTGCACACGGTCATGGAACGGGTACTGGACGAAGTTAGTTTCACCGCCACCGACCGGCCTGGGGACACGGTGCGCATCGATGCGGCCTTCGTGCGCGCGCATATTGGCGACCTGGCCAAGGACACCGACCTGTCCAAATTTATTCTTTAGGTGCGTTTGCGCCTGAGCAGCACGTAGAAAGCACCGTCACCGCCATGCTGCGGGCGGGCGGGCTCGATGGCCAGGATTTGGTTGCGCTGCGCACCTACTTGCAGCCATTTCGGCACCGCCTCGCGCAGGACGCCACGCGGCTCGCGATAGGCTTCATCTCCCCATCCGCGGTTATCAGGACCTCGATCGTCTGAGCCCAGATCGTATAAGTTGGCCCGCCTTCCCTTGCCGGTGATCACCAGCACGCAACGTTTCCCCGATCGCACGGCGCGTTCAACAAACTGATCGAGCGCGCCGTGGGCTTGGTCGAGGGTCAGGCCATGCAAATCAAGCCGGCCTTCAATCGCCGTACGGCCGCGCTTGAGCCGCTGGGCGCGGTGCTTATCCAACCCCAGCCCCGCGGATGCCGGCAGGGTTGCGGACGCGACATGAGGTGTTTGTGGGAGGTGCCGGACAGTCCCATCGGATTTGCCGTGGGGATGGGGCTTTACAGCCGACGGTTTGATGACGGCGGCAGATTGGCGCCCGCGCCGCAAAGGCTGCGTATCGCGCACCACATGGTGCCATAAAGCCTCTTCGTCAGCCGAGGGGTAGCGGCCGCCTATGCGAGTGCCGGGTTTCTTGCGGCAATCAGAACCCATGGTTCAGCCGATCAGCAGAATATGCAGCAGCCGAGGGCCGTGCGCCCCCACGTACATGACCGCTTCAATGTCCCCGGTGCGCGACGGGCCGGTGACCAGATTGACCGTTCGCGGCAGATCTGTTGCAGCCGACGCTTGAGCCGTGCGTAATTTTGTCCATGCATCTTCAATCGGCCCCACCACCTGATCCACATGAACGACGGCAATGTGGGTTTCGGCAAGAAACACATTGCCGGTGGGGGCCTCGGGCCCTGACGTGATCATTAAGGTGCCGGTTTCAGCGATGGCGGCGAAAACGCCGGTGACCACGGCCTCCCCCTCGTCCCGTACTTGACCAGCTTTGACTTGCAAATCACTTTGCCCGGACCACGGCAAGGCCGCGAGTTCGGGCGCCAGTCCATGGGTCACCTTGGACAGCAATCTTTCTGCCTTCAAGTAGCCCGCAACCGCGGCAGGTATGTTCTGATTGTTGGCCAGACGCTCCACTGTTGCCAATGAGGCTTTCGCCTTTTCGACGAATAAATCCACCTGTTCCGCATGGGGTATTTGTGCGCGTGCAGGCACCGTATTGGGCCGGGGCACGGTCAGCCGCCGGTCGAGCTCGATGGCTTTTTCGGGCGGCAGGGGCCCGCGCCCGAGCGACCGTGCAATGGTCTCCAGAATACGCGTGCGGCTATCCCCCGTCATGGCCGTTTGCCCCGGCGCCACGCCGCCATAAAGGTCTCGCCTTCGGGCGCGGGAAGGTCGCGGGTGCCGGTCCATCCGCCGGCAAACGGCACCGATTTGAGCCGGCCACGTCCGAACGATAGCAGATGCAGGGTGCGCATGCCGATGCGTGTTCCCAGCCGGTACAGGCGGGGGCGCTTCGCCACCCACGCCCAAGCCTTCAACGCCCAGCGCTCTCGGGGCGGTGTCAGTTCGCGCTCGAAGCCGCGCTCCCGCCACGTGCGCATCAGCTTTGGCAATGGAATACGCACCGGGCAAACTTCTTCGCAGCGACCACAGAAGGTGGAAGCATTGGGCAAATGGTAAGCGTCGTCGATGCCGACCAAATGCGGGGTCAGCACAGCGCCGATGGGCCCCATATATACTGCCCCATAG
>JAPYRI010000074.1 GCA_029941135.1 Alphaproteobacteria bacterium
GACGCACTGTAAACTCAAGGAGGACGCGACGATGGACATGGGGTACATGAGCAACCTGGGGTCAATGTTTGGCGGCTTAGCTATATTTGTATCGCTGCCGTATATTGCGATGGCGATCGGGGTTCGACTCGGCGGCGCGAGCGATTCCCGCTTAAGCTTTGCCGTCGGATTTTTGGGGGGCTCGGTACTCACGATCGATTACTGTCCGTCCAAGGCAAAGCTGATGACCGCATCACCGGACGGATATCCCAATATTCCATGACCACCAGCCGCCACCGCCACATGGGCAATGCCATCGATCTCATACGCAACCGGGGGTGCATTTACCCCGGCACCGCACTGAAATTGCCACAGCCGCTCGCCGGTGTTTGAATTGAATGCCGAAAAATGACCATCTCCTTCGCCGGCGAAGACGATCCCGCCGCCGGTTGCGAGTAATCCTCCCACGAGTGGTTGATCGGTGCGCACTTGCCACGCGATTTTCCCGCCCGCGCGCGTATCAATCGCGGTGAGTGTGCCCCAATTGGGCGCGCTCATGAGTTCTATGACGTTATATGTGACGTTTTTGCCAGTGTGGGGGTCGCGCACGGTTTTCGCCGTGAGCTTGGTTGGCTTGTGAATGCCGGGGATGAACACCAAACCTGAATTAGGGTCATAAGCACTTGGCGACCAGGACGCGCCGCCGTACGAGCCCGGAATGACCGTGACACTTTCGTCTTCGCCATTGGACTTGGACGTGGGCCGGGAAAATAAATTTTCCTGCGGTACGAACGCATCCGACTTGAACAGCAGTTCACCTGTAGCGCGGTCAAATGTATAGAACCAGCCGTTTTTGCTGGCGACGCCTACGGCGGCTATCGGACCTCTACTTTCGCCATTGTCACCCGGTACGTCGAACAAAATCGGCGGGCTGCCCACGTCATAGCCCCAGATATCATGAGGCACGATTTGATAGTGCCAGCGCACGGTACCGGTCTTGACGTCTAATGCGACCAAGGAACTTGTATAGAGATTGTCGCCGGGTCGGGCGAGGTCGGCATCGGCGGGCGAGGGATTGCCCGTGCCAAGGAAAATTAATCCGCTGTCGGGATCGTAGGCTGGGGTCATCCAAGCAGACCCTCCACCTGCGCGCCAGGCTTCCTGAGTGATGGCGGCAGCGGCTTTTTCCGCCGCTATGTCACGATTAAGCGGCACGCCGTCCGCCGTGGCCACGACAAAATCGCCTTCCCAGCCATCTTCCTTGATGGTGTGCCACCGCCATTTTTCCGCCCCTGTCTCGGCGTCAAAGGCGATTAGATAACCGCGCCGGCCGAACCGATTGGCAGGTTCGGGTGGCGTGTCCATGCCCAAGAATTCGGTTATGTCCTGATACCGACTGTAGCCCGCCGACAAGACACCCGTAATGACCAAACCGTCGGCGACGAGCGGCGGCATTTTGGCCGGAAAGGCGTCGACGTCTTCAGCGAACGCTTTTTGCGCTTCGAGTCCGAGGTTTACCATCGCTTCCACTTCTCCCAGCGCTGGAGTCGCGATCAAGCTGTCCCAAACCGGTGCGCCCGTTTCGCGGTCAAGCGCGATCAAGCGACCGTCATTGGTCGACTGGAATATTTTACCGTAACCCATAGCCGCCCCCCGATTGGATGGCCCGCCTCGGCTTTCACTGCGGCGCTTTTCGTGCCGGTATGCCCAGATAAGCGTTCCAGTTTTGGCATCGAGGGCCGTTATGTGATTGTGGGGCGTGGTAATCACCATCATGCCGTCCGCGACAATAGGCTGGGTTTGAAAGGTGCCGGTAATGCCGGTTTGATGGATCCACCGGGGAACGAGAGAACTAATGCTCTCGGGACTTATCGCCTTTGAGTGGCTGAACCGCTGATTGGCGTAATCATGACCATATGTCATCCAATTTTGACTGTCGCTCGCGGCTGCTCGCAAACGCCCGTCGTCAACCGGTTCGGCAACGGTCGTCGATTGGAAAACAATCATCCCGATCATCAATGCGCAATAGAACCTCAAATATTCAACTGCTTGCATGCTTTAACTACCCTTCCATCTTCATCCGTCATAGGCCTGATTATGGCGAAGGACGTGAGTTTATTAAACCACCTAAGATTTTGTCTAAAGTTCCTTGCTCAGAGAGGATACATTCGCACCTATGATAAATTATGCTCAGCCCTACCCATCGGTGCGATCGCCTGTGTGTGCGGCCAATATGGTCGCAAGCTCCCAGCCCTTGGCTGCTCAGGCTGGATTGGATGCTCTTCGCCGGGGCGGTAATGCGGTTGACGCGGCCTTAGCGGCGGCGATCACCCACACGGTGGTTGAACCGACCATGAACGGTATCGGAGGCGACGCGTTTGCGATCCTGTGGGATGGCAACGAACTCTTTGGCCTCAACGCGTCGGGCCGATCGCCTGCCGCCTGGGACGCCGACACTTTCACCAAATATGAGAAAATGCCCGCCTTCGGTTGGGACTCGATTACGGTTCCGGGTGGGGTCAGCGCGTGGGTTATGTTGTCAGAGCGCTTCGGCAAGCTGCCGTTTGCTGAGTTGTTCGACGCCGCCATTCATTACGCTGAAGACGGTTTTCAAGTGGGGCCGATCACCGCTTACTATTGGGATTTGGCACAAGAGCTTTATAAAGATTTTCCCGAGTTTGCTGCTGAGTTTTCCCCTGCCCCCAGGCCTGGTCAGCGAGTGCGAAGGCCTGACGCAGGGCGCACATTGCGGTTGATTGCCGAGAGCAAGGGAGAAGAGTTTTATCGCGGTGAACTGGCCGACCGCATGGATAGGGCTGCGCGGGACGCCGGTGCCGGATTTCGAAAATCAGACCTTGCCGCGCACACGGCGGAATGGGTCACGCCCATCGCGCAGGATTATCGGCACATAAAGCTTCACGAAATTCCGCCCAATGGTCAGGGTCTCGCCGCGCAAATCGCTCTCGGTATTCTGCAACATTGCGACGTACCCGAGCTCGACAGTGCGGATGCTGTGCATCTTCAAATTGAAGCCATGAAGATCGCCATACGGGCGGCGTTCGAGCATTTCGCCGACCCGCGTGCCATGCTTGTCACACCTGAGGCGCTGTTGGAGACCGGCTCGCTTACCCGCGCGGCCGAGCGGATCACTGATCGAGCGTGCGATCTGCCGCCGGTGTCCCTGCCGATCAACCACGGAACGGTTTACCTGACCACGGCGGACGCGTCGGGCATGATGGTTTCGTTCATCCAAAGCAACTACTTGGGATTTGGGTCGGGCATAGTCATCCCCGGCACCGGCATTGCCATGCAAAACCGGGGTTGGGGATTTTCCCTCGATCCCAATAATTTGAATTGCGTTGGTCCTTCAAAACGACCCTTTCATACGATTATCCCGGGGTTCGTCACTGAAAACGGGAAACCGCGTATGAGTTTTGGCGTGATGGGCGGACATATGCAGCACCAGGGCCACGTCCAGATAGTCAACCGGATCTTTGATCACGGCCAAAATCCCCAGGCCGCCGCCGATGCGCTTCGCTGGCTTGTGGGTGAGGATTTTAGCGTGACGCTTGAGCCCGGCATGCCCCAATCCCTCGCCGACGACCTGAAACGGCGAGGCCATCGCTTAAGCGAGGAGCCTGACGCCCGCTACTTCGGCGGTGCACAGATTATTCTGCGCACCGAGGGCGGTTACGTGGGCGGTTCCGACCCGCGCAAAGAGGGACTTGTGGTCGGTTACTAAACGAGATCAATCGGTCTCTTGCTTGGCCGCGGCAAACGCGCCTCTCGCCCCAATAACCAGCAGATAGAGAATGAGGAAGACCGCGATCAAGCCGGGTGCGACGCCGATCACACCGTATATGTCGGTTTCACCCAACGGGTTGTCGCCGAAGGTAAGGGCACGGTTGCCGGCGATGTTGCCGAGCCAGTAAAACAAGGTGAACGCCCAGGCGATAAAAATGAACCCCCAAGCGGTTAGCTTCAGTTGTGAGGGATTTAGCGGGATATGGGTGAGGGCGAGGCCGATGACGACTACCATCAGGCCATTGGACACACCACCTGAATGGGCGCGCACCCATCCAGCTTCCGTGCCAAAGGTGGGGATCGGTAAAATATAGCCGGGCCATATCTCCAGGCCGCCGACAAGTTTAAATATCAGCATGAACCCAGCCAGCATGGCTACCAATAGAACCAGTAACCCGTGGCCGATCATTATTTTTTGCAGTCGCCCCATTATTTATCCCCCTGTGAATATGACTATACCGACCTAAATATATTCCCCGGCCCCGTTTCCAGTTCCATTGTCTGTAAGCGTCATCAAGTTAAAGGTGGAGATAGGCTTGTGGAAACCTTTTAAATCCAAAGCGCCAATGTCTTCCACCTTAACTACGGATTCTACTTTCGCATAAATCCGGTTGGTGATTAGAATTTGATCAGCCGCCGCGTGGTCGCACAAGCGGGATGCGAGGTTCAATACGCTGCCGATGGCTCCGTAATGGTAACGGCCTTCATAACCAATGTTGCCCAGCCCTAGCACCGGCATGTTGCGAACGATCAGCACCGACTGCGGAATTCGAATTTCAGCAGCGAGTTCTTCGTTGATTTCAGGTGTCAGGCTCATTGCAGCATTCCCCTGAACGATAGGATACGTCAAAAAGTCAACTTTTCCAAGCACTTGCAGCCATAAACACAACCAAATAACGGGCAAACTTGCCGATCGTGACCAGTAATATGAAAGGCAATATGCGGGTTCGCAACGTGCCGGCAATGACTGTCAGCGGGTCACCGATAAGGGGTGCCCAGGCGAACAAAAGTGACCACAAGCCGAAGCGCTCGAACCAACCAATGGCTTGTGCGTAACGTTTGGATGAGACCGGAAACCACCAGCGATCTTGAAAAGCGGCCAGAAAGCGCCCGCAACCCCAATTAACCACCGCGCCTAATACATTACCCACCGTTGCGACCGCGAGCAACGCCCACGGGTGATGTTCGCGAGCTAGCAATAGGGCGGTAAGTAGGGCCTCAGACGAGCCTGGCAGCAGAGTGGCCGCCGAAAACGCACTGATGAACAGACCACCGAAAGCGATAAACGAACCCATCGCCAATCAAGCGGGGAAATATTTACATACGAACATGGTTGCGGATTGTATCCGTTGCGGTCGGGGATCGGATATACCGTTCGTGCATATTGCTTATCGGTTCTTGATTGGTGTACGCGAGCGTCTTGCGTCGCCTCGGCTGGTTTCCTAGTGTGGCTCCTCCCAATTTCTCAGTATTCAACGAAAGTGACACGGCTCATGCGCGCAATAGCAATCAACGAATTTGGTGGTCCCGACGTCTTTAAGGAAATCGAGCTGCCAACCCCTACAGCCTGCGAGGGTCAAGTGGTGATCGCTGTCAAGGCATCGGCGGTCAATCCCGTCGACTACAAAGTGCGCGATGGCCGCGGCGCGTTCTTGTGTCCTAATTTTCCAGCGATCCTGCATGCGGATTGTGCGGGGATTATTTCCGAGCTTGGTGCTGGCGTCAGCGACTTTGAAGTTGGCGACGAAGTTTATGCCTACGCAGGCGGCATGATGGGCAAGCCGGGTGCATTGGCCGAGTTTATGATGGCGGACGCTCGCATGATCGCATTGAAACCTTCTAATCATTCTTTTGAAGAAGCGGCAGCGTTGCCGCTGGTCATGATGACGGCCTGGTATAGCCTAATCGATTGTTTCAACATTGGATCTGCGCACACGCTCTTGGTTCAAGGCGGCACGGGCGGCGTCGGTCATGTGGCCGTACAATTGGCCAAAAGCCGGGGCGCTAAGGTGTATGCCACCTGCGGGACGGACGAAAAATGCGATATCGCGAGGTCGTTGGGCGCAGACGATGCCTTCAACTACGAGACCGTGACAACCAAGGAAATGGTTGATCAAGCAACCGGCGGTGCGGGGTTCGATGTGGTCTACAACACGCCAGGGGCAGACTCGATTGATCAATCGGTCGGGGCCGCCGCCTATCGCGGCACCATTTTGGATATTTTGGGCGACTTCCCGATTGAACCAGGCTTTTCCATGAAGTGGCTCAATTTCAGCAGTGTATTTGCCGGACGCTCGATCACCCATGACGTCGATCAAGCGGGCGTCGGTAATATTTTGCGCGAAACAGCGAAATTGGTTGAAGCTGGCAAATTGCGCGCTTTGGTGCATGGCAAAACATTCACTTTTGCCGAGGCTGGGGCCGCGCACGAAGAAGCCGAGCATGGCAGCCCGACCGGCAAGGTCGTATTGTCTGCACACTGGTAACCCGGCCCGGTGACTGAAACCATCAGTCCTATGCCGGGCGTGTCTGGTCAGCCCTTGCGCTACTACGACTTTGCCATGGCGGCGTTTGTCGCCATTCTGTTGTGCTCAAATCTAATCGGCGCGGCCAAAGTAGCGTCCATATCAGGCTTCGAGTTCGGCGCCGGTATCCTGTTCTTTCCGCTCTCATACGTTTTGGGTGACGTACTGACCGAAGTGTATGGTTACGCCCGCGCGCGCCGGGTGGTGTGGATGGGTTTTGCGGCGCTCATTTTTATGGCGGTGATGTCCACGGTGGTGGTTGGCTTACCGCCTGCGGACACTTGGCACGGACAATCCGCCTATGAAACCGTGTTCGCGGTGACGCCACGTATCGTGATCGCATCCATTGTTGCTTTTTGGGCAGGAGAGCTGGCGAATGCCTATGTAATGGCGCGCATGAAAGTATGGATGGAAGGTAAGCGCTTGTGGACCCGCACTATTGGCTCAACCGTGGTCGGGCAAGGGGTCGACAGCCTGCTGTTTTACCCCATCGCTTTTTTGGGCATTTGGGAAATCGAAACCGTATTCACGATCCTTGTCACCAACTACATGCTGAAGGTCGTTTGGGAAGCCATGCTTACCCCGGTGACCTATCGGGTGGTCGCTGCATTAAAGCGCGCCGAAGGGGTGGACGTATATGATACCGATACTGATTTCACGCCGTTTTCGTTACGTTCGTAGTTTGAGAAATATTTTTAATGACTGACAGTAAGATCACCGTTTGGGGCGCGGTCACACCGCGGGCTCTTCGGGTTCATTGGGCGCTGGAGGAGTTGGGCCTTGAGTATGACGCTAAGCCCATCCAGTCGCGCACCGGAGAAACCCAAACCGATGAATACACCCGCCTTAACCCCAAGCAGAAAATCCCGTATTTGCAAGACGGTGACTGGGGCGTCTCGGAAAGCGCGGGGATCATCGAATACCTGTTTCGCGCTTACGGAGAGGGCAAAGACGTGTTCGTGCCTCAAAACGCGCGTGAACAGGCCAAATCAGACGAGTGGTCCTATTTCATTATGACCGAACTGGACGCGCACACGCTTTATGTGATGCGCCGCCATGGAGATCTGGCGGAGATTTACGGTGATTCTCCGATCGCGATTGCGTCTGCCGAGCAGTACTTTATGAAGCAGATGCGCGCTATGACCCCAAGAATTGCCGCAGCATCGCCGTATTTATTTGGCAATAAAATTGGGGTTGCGGATATATTACTTGCGACCACACTCGGTTGGGCCCATGCCTATGCCGTACCGTTGGACGATGTGGCTCGGGACTATATGGCCATAACCACAGCGCGGCCCGCGTATGCCGCCGCCATGAAACGCAACGCCCTGCCGCCCCAGCGGCCACCCCCAGAGGCATAGGGAGGATAACCATGCCAGGACCTTTAAGCGGAATTCGTGTCGTCGATTTGACCAGCATGCTGTCTGGCCCGGCAGCGACCATGATGCTCGGAGATCAGGGTGCGGACATCATCAAGGTCGAGCCGCCCAAAGGTGACCAAGTACGCTCCATGCAACGCAGTGACGATGGCATCCCACCGACGTTTTATTCGATCAACCGCAGCAAGCGCTCGATTGTGCTCGATCTTAAACAAGACAGCAGCAAAGAAGTCCTGAACCGCCTGATTGTGGACGCCGATGTGTTTGTGCAAAACTTCCGGCCAGGAGTCATTGAGCGCATGGGTTTCGGCGAGGACGCCGTGCGTGCGATCAAACCGGATATTGTGTTCGTGTCGATCAGCGGGTTTGGCGAAAGCGGGCCTTATTCAAACCAACGTGTGTATGACCCGATCATTCAAGCATTGTGTGGGCTGGCCGACATTCAGGCTGATCGGGACACCGGCCGGCCCAAGATGGTGCGCACCGTGATTCCCGACAAGACAACGGCTGTAACGGCAGCGCAGGCGATTACCGCCGCCTTGTTTCACCGGGAAAGAACTGGGGAAGGCCAGCACGTACGCTTGTCCATGCTCGACACGATGGTCGCCTACCTATGGCCTGAAGCCATATCGGGGCTCACATTTATGGACCGTGAAATTGATCCGAGGCGAGGCCAGCTGGGCCTCGATCTGGTGTTCGAAACCCAAGATGGTTTCATTTCGGCGGGTGCTGTCTCGGACAGTGAATGGCAGGGCCTTTGCCGTGCGCTTGACCGGCCTGATTTGATTGACGACCCTCGTTTTGATTCCGCGTCGGCCCGGGTTGAAAACACCGGTGATCGCCGTTCGATTATGTCGGAAGAGATTCTCAAATGGCCGCGGGCGGAGATTCTCGCCCGACTGAAAGCCGAAGATGTGCCCAGCGCGCCCATTTTAAAGCGCCGCGAGATACTCACCGATCCGCAGATCATTGAAAACGGCACTATTGTTGAGGCTGAATATCCGGGGGTGGGCCGAGTGCGCCAGCCTAGGCCCGCCGCACGTTTCGACAAGTCACCTTCCAGTATCCAGTGCCCGGCGCCACGGTTGGGTGAAAACACCCGCGCAATATTGGCCGAGGCCGGGTATCATGCGGACGATATCGCCAACATGATTGACGGTGGCATTATTCGCGCGGCTGAATAGCACGACCTCAAACTCAGGAACGTTCCTTCCATGGATCATGCAACACAGGTGGAACTGACCAGGGAATTGTTCGGCCATATTGATGCCAAAACCACTTGTCTGCTTGATGATCTAACCCCCAATCCGATCTCGGCGTTCGCGAGCGTTGAGCGCCTGAAACGAGAGCAAGAAATTCTGTTTCGCAACCACGGCTTAGTGATGGGCATGTCCTGCCAATTACCTGAGCCCGGTTCCTATATGACGGATGACTATTCAGGCGTGTCGATTCTGATCGTGCGGGCAGATGATGGCCAGGCGCGGGCGTTCATCAATGTGTGCTCCCATCGGGGTTCGAAGGTGGTCGATGGGTGCGGGCGCGGGCAGCGTGCCTTTTCCTGCCCCTACCACGGCTGGACTTATGACCTCGGCGGTAAGCTTGTGGGTATTCCAGACCGTGATAGTTTCGCTGGTTTGGACGTGGCTGCGCACGGTCTTCGGGAATTGCCGGTGGTTGAAAAGTACGGCCTCATCTGGGTGCGGCCATCGCCGGGTGCACCGGTTGACGTGGACATCCAGTTGGGCGGTTTAGCACCTGAATTGGCAAGTTATAGTCTCGATAAGTATCACCACTTTGATACCCGCGTTCTCAAACATAAGATGAATTGGAAGGTTGCCATCGATACTTTCCTCGAGCCCTATCATTTTGCTGTGCTTCACGCGAATACCGTGGGGCCGATCTTTTTTCCGAACCTCTGCCTGTTCCGCCCGTTCGGCAACAATTTGCGCGAAGTATTGCCCCGGCGCTCCATCCAACAGTTGCGCGATCAACCCGAAGCGGACTGGGATCTCATTTCGCACACGGCAATTGTTTACATCCTGTTTCCCAACACAGTTCTGGTAATGGGACCGGATCATGCCGAAGTTTGGCGGGTTTTCCCGTGCAACGACCGGGTTGATGAATGCGTGATGTCGCTCGAATTTTACATCCCGGAACCCGCCACCACCGACAGCGCACAGGGACATTGGGAGCGCAGTCTGGACCTCACCATCCGCACAGTCATCGAAGAAGATTTTCCCATCGGCGAGGGCATCCAAGCGGGCATGAAGTCGGGTGCGCTGGACGCGCTTGTCTACGGGCGCAATGAACCTGCGCTCGCCCATTTTCAAAGATCGGTTACCGCTGCTCTCAAGTAATGCGTGCGTCGTCACCGTCGACAGCTTCGCGATCAAATATAGCCAACCACGGCTTCAAATCTATGCGTGAACTTTGTGGGTGAGCAGCAGATAGTTGACGCAAGGCAATACGCAAGGCGCGACGCCTCAGGCGTGTGGCAGGCGGCGGATATTTATTGGGGGGCATACCGGCCTTGATCGCCGCACGCACCTGCGCTTTTTCCGCCTGATGATCAGGACGCGCCCACATTTCGGCGAGCTTCTCGAACGCCACTTGAGCCTCTGGGTCGTACGATGTTTCCCTTCCGAGTCCATCAAAGAAAGGGTTGGCAGGGTATAGATTGAGGCAAGGTAAGTGCCCATCGGGCAAGGGTATATTGGTGGATTGAGCAAGTCCGTTGGCAAGCAATTTGGGCAGGACGTGGGTATGTGGACCCTCCGGCGTAACCTCACGGCCGATCGCCTGATAAACTTCGCAGCGGCCGAGCGCGGAAAGAACGATGCGGTGCGGATTGGCATCGAGGATTGCCGCCATCGTTGGGTTGTCGGCGTCAAAAATCGAACGCCCTAGATTGGCGCGCAAGACCTGCAGGAGTTCGGGGCTCGAAGTCCGAATGCAGAAATCTATGTTTGGGGCCGCGACCCCCATGTCGAACAAGACATCCTGCTCATTCTGGACGTGGATGGCATGATTGTCGGGCCCAAGTTCAGTGAGGGCGGATTGGGCGTTTTTTGCGGCATCTGACTGCGGCAAACAAAATACAACACCATGTTGCCAACGACCCGGCCGGCCGCTCAGTGTTTCGTAAGCAAGGGCGATAATTGAGGCTTTCAGATCAATACGCAACGCCCCCCGGGCAGTGGCGGCGGTCAGACGGTCGGGTGCGAAATCGGTCAGTGGTTCGTCGGCAGCGCGATGAAACTCGGCGATCGCGCCAAAACACCCAATGGAGAAACTACTGCTGGGATTGAGGAGTTCGCACCGCAGCACATGCTCAAGATCATTTAGCCTGGTCATTCCAGTCTATTTCCTCTCGCTGCGTCAATCAGCTGCCATGAATGAGATTATAAAAGTGCCTAATTTTTTGCTCTTGCTCAATTACAAACATTGATTATCGCCGAATTGGCGTGATAATGCACCCGAGCCTCATTATTTGCTGCTACTGCCCCAAGTAAATACCAACGTGATTGCGTAGTTCCAAACGGCGCCGATAACGACGCCCCGGTCGCAGCCAGGAGCCATGAGATGTCACGTTCAAACATCCACGCGGCGACATTGGCCTTTTCGCGCATATTTGAAAATTTCAAGCCGGTCGGTGAGAAGTAAAAGTTCAGTTCGACAATAGGCGCTATATTGGCCGGCTTACGGCATTTGATCTGCCTCAACTTGAGGACGTTTAAAACACCCGGCTTCGGCGCACGTGGCATGAATGGCGTTCAAACGGCCCAACTGCCGAAAAAAGTGATAGAGAACTTCTGGGGAGCGGCTTCATGCGATTGACTATAGACAAGAACATCCAAGTTGCGATGCGCGATGGGGTCGAGCTTGCGACCGATGTCTACCGCCCGTCAGGCGATGGTGCATATCCGGTCGTCATGATGCGTCTTCCGTATAATAAAGAGCAACCAACATTGCTGTTTCTATCTGGCGACATTCTGCGGGTTGCACAGGCGGGGTATGCCGTAGTGGTTCAGGACTGCCGTGGGACGTATCAGTCAGAGGGCGCGTTCAATCCTTATTTTGATGAAGCCCAAGACGGCGCTGACGCCATTGCCTGGGCGGCTGCGCAGACGTGGTCAAGTGGCGCAGTGGGCACCATGGGCGCGTCTTATTATGGTGCGACCCAATGGCTCGCGGCAATGGAAGCGCCGCCTGCTCTGAAAGCCATGGCACCCTTTATCACCACCGACCAATATTATGACAAATGGACCTACCAAGGCGGAGCATTTCAGCTCGGGTTCATATTGCAATGGGCGACCGGGACTTTTTGGGTCGGCGAAATGGTGCGCCGCCTGCAGCGGGGGGAGGCTGACGGGGCCGCGTTTGGCGACGCCATCAAGGCTGCTGACGCTGTTACCGAGCGGTACTGGCATCTGCCGCTAACCGATTTGTCCGAGTTTGATGGCGTTGCACCCTATGTCGCGGATTGGATCGCTCATCCCGATTACGACGACTATTGGAAGGCCATCGCGCCGCGCGAGCACTACGACAAAATCACTGCGCCCGCGCTCAATTTCGGTGGCTGGTACGATCTGTTTCTCGGCGGTACTTTGGCCAATTACACCTCCATGAAAGACCGGGTGACGCAGAAGCTCATCATTGGTCCGTGGGCCCACGGCTACAATGGCGGCGTCTACCCCGAACGCAATTTCGGCATGATGGCGCACGACGGGGCTGCAGATGTGACCTCAGATCAGATCCGTTGGTTCGACCACTGGCTGAAGGGCGAAGACAACGGCGTCCCTCAGGACAAATCGGTTAAGCTGTTCATTATGGGACCGGACGTGTGGCGCGAGGAAGACGACTGGCCGCTGCCCGACACCGACTGGCAGAAGTGGTATCTCCACTGCGAAGACGGCACGGCAAGTACCGGCGACGGTGGTTCAGTGTCGTGCGAGACCCCTGGCGACGAAGCAGCCGATAGCTATCTTTACGATCCCCATGAC
>JAPYRI010000075.1 GCA_029941135.1 Alphaproteobacteria bacterium
TCTCTTCTGTACTTTTGCCCGGAAGGGCCAAATTTACCCACACACCCGCCGTGTCGGTGTTCTCGGAGATCAGAAAATTAACGATCTCCGGCAATCCAAGAGCGACTTCGCGGATCTTCTGAATTTCTGCGTCACCCATATTTACGGCGTTGTTCACCATGTCTTCGACGATCAAATCATCGTCGCTGGCAAAGGTGTGCTGAAAATTGGTGATCGAATCGACCCGGCGCGAGTAGGGCAATTGCCACGACCGCTTGGTCATATCTTCAATCAGCGACAATGTGGTCTGGGTGAAAATCCGGCCATCTTTGGGCGCGACAATGAATACAATTCCGTCGCTTTTCGAATACGTCTCCTCTAGTGCATCAAGTGCCAAACGATCAGGATTGTTGCTGGCGAAGAAAACACGATTGTCGGGGTTGAACGTCAATCGGCCTATGCCCCAACTGGCCGCGACCAGTACTAAAAGAGAAAACACGATCAGCACCCAACGCAGGAGCACGATCTTTTCGCCCAAAGGGAAGGGCTGGAGACTGCTTTTCTCTTGATTAGCCATCGCAATTATCCTGACTTGTGGCAGCACCAATTACCGTTGGCACAGCGCCTGCAACCTATCACGATGAGAGCTCGGGGAAATGCGTTGGGTTACTGTCGGGTCGGATTATACTTATCGACCGGCAAAGGCCGCCGGTGACGAGAGGAGAAATTTGAATATGCGCGTACTGACAATTGCCTCGACAGCACTATACTTTTGTTTTGCGAGTTGGTGTATCGAACCTGGATTTGCTGATGAAGCAAAAACGAAGCTGCCGTCAACAAGTGCCGGCACCCGTTTGCTCTCTCTCGGGGACGCTCAAATCAAGATGCTCGTGGACCAAAATATGTTGCCTGACGGCGAGATTGAAATTGGCATGCTCTCGCTCCCAGCGGGCTTCGCGTCCAGCGGCGTACACCCCCACGGTTCACTAGAAATATTTTATGTAATCGAGGGCAATCTCATCCACCGCCTCAATGGCGAGACCCATATTTTGAAACCGGGCATGGTCGGCATTGTGCGTATAGGCGACACCATTGACCACGGCGTCGACGGCGACGTTCCGGTAAAGGCGTTGGTTATTTGGGTCTCGGGCGGTGAAGTAGACCGCCTTGTTGAGGGGGGCTTTACATCCACCCCCCTCGATTAAGCATTAGTCGTCCATCAAGGCAAACGTCCACAGCGAACCGCCAGCGGGGACTGACGCCAGCCGCTCATCGCCCGAGAACAATACGTACGCACCGCCAATTCCACTGGCGATGGTCACATACTGTCGCCCATCCTTAGCCCAGGTTATCGGCTGACCGATGATGCCCGAGCCAGTCTGAAACTCCCACAGTTTGTCCCCAGTGTCGGAATCAAAGGCTTGAAATTCACCGGTCATGGCGCCGCTGAACACCAAACCGCCGGCGGTATTCAGGGTTCCCGAAAAACTGGGAATTTTGCTGCCTTGCTGCCATTTAGTCTCACCGGTGAGCGGATCAATGGCTTTTAAGTAGCCGCGTTGTTCTTCGGAAAAAACGAAGGCCCAGTCGACCGCCATATAAAACACGCCCGCGCGATAACTGGGCTGCAATGGCTTGTAGGTCCAACCGAAATTAAGTGTATTTGCGAAAACCATCTTGCGCTCAGGGTCGTAGGACATGGGCATCCAGTTTTTGCCGCCCAAGGCCGACGGCCAAATCTCAACTTTCTCGCTGGTTGCACGCATATGTTTGGTAATTTCGGATTCGATCGGCCGACCGGTTTTCATGTCGATGCCTTCAGCCCAATTTTGCCGGACAAATGCATTGGCTTTCAGTAATTCGCCGGTTTCCCGATCGAGCACATAAAAGAAACCGTTGCGGTTGGCCTGCATGATGATCTTGCGGGGCTTACCATCGACTTCGAGCTCTGCCATCACCAATTCGTTGACGCCATCGTAATCGTAGGGATCGTTGGGCGAAAATTGATAGTACCAAATCAATTCGCCGGTTTTGGGCCGCATGGCGAGAACCGAAGTAATGTACAGATTATCGCCCTTGCGGAACTCGGCATTCCAGGGTCCGCCGTTGCCGGTCCCCCAATAAACCAAGTCCAGCTCAGGGTCGTAGGAACCGGTCAACCAAGTGGGTCCGCCGCCCGCCATCGCGGTGTCCCCGGGCCAAGTGTCGCCACCCGGCTCGTCCGGGGCCGCGGTCGTGTACCGCCGCCACAAGCGCTCACCTGTTTCCGGGTCCCAGCCATCCAGGAACCCGCGGGTGCCATACTCGCCGCCTGACATGCCCGTGATGACCACGCCATTCGCAATAAGTGGCGTAACCGTCATGGAGTAACCGGTCTTGAAATCAATCGCCTCCTTCTTCCACACCTCTTTACCGGTCTCTAAATCAAGGGCAAGCACGTGAGCGTCGAGGGTCGTCCGGAACAGTTTATTACCGTCTATGGCGGCGCCCCGATTGACGATCCCGCAACACACGATACGCGGGGTTTGCGGCGGATAGTCGATCTCATGCTTCCAAACCTGCTTGCCCGTCAATGGGTTGAGGGCAATGGTGCTTTTGTGTGTGGTCACATACATGACCCCATCTATCACCAAGGGCTGACTTTCCTGGCCGCGCTTGTCCGATAAACTATAATTCCACACCGGCACCAGCCGCTTGACAGTGTCCTTGTTGATCTGGGTGAGCGTGCTGTGACGCTGAAGGTGCTGGCCCATGCCAAGGGTGCGGACTTCCGTATCAGGGACTGCCGCGACCGGTGTCTGATCCTTTTGCTCACATCCCGTCAGGAATACCATTGCAGCGATCGCTGCAGAAACGCGAGACGCAATTGAAAACTTCATTCGGCTTCCCCATGCAGTGCAAATGTTGAATTTGGAAGTACTTTACCCGACGGTTCAGAAACTTGCTAACTTGAACGGCGTTTCACTTCATCATTGGGTGGGGTTTGCAGGCCAAGATGACCGTGCGTTCCAACGCTGCCTCCCGATGAAAAGTAGTGGCTTGATAGGCCGGATCCCCGAACATGCGTAATAAATGATTGCGCGAGGGGTATTTCACAATCAGCGCCTCGTCCCAATCGTCGCCGGTTCCGCCAATGAGAAGACCCTCGGCCGAGCCGTACCACAGCAATGTGCCGTCAACGTCGCCAATACTGCTGCCCGCCGCCGCGATATAGCGCTCGTAAGCCTCGCGGCCACTGCAGTTCGGGTTGTCGACCGTTTGAGTATATTTAGCCCGATCCCTAAATTTGAGTAGATTGAGCATCTGCACCGGGGTGTCAGGATCACCCCCTGCAAAAGCCGCGACTTGCGCTTCGCTTGGGTAAAGGGCCCCAACCTGCGGATCGTCCACACCTTCACCGTGCACGAGATTGCTCAAGTCGGGAGGTACTTTGTCGTTCATGGGTCACTTTCTTCCAAGTTACGGATCAGAGTACGCTTCGAGTAGGGGAAACTATTAACATTTATTGTCTGAGATACGTCATTGGGGACAGCTTTGCCTCAACGCAACTGGGGTTCTATACTGGCCGAGCCTCGCGTCCCCAAGACGCTGGGCATCCAGAAAGGATTTGGTGATGGGTAACGGGGTTCGGCGGCAATTGCCGCTGGCGCTAATCAGTTTTGTGTTCGTCATGACGGCCTCGTTTCCAATCACGCGCGCGGCGGCTCAAACAACGTCAGAGAAGAGTGTATTGGTCGAGGCCGCGCCGGTTACGGTGCGTACGCTCGAACGCAAAATTCAGGCTGTCGGCTCTTTGCGCTCTAACGAGTCCGTCATCATTCGCCCTGAAATTCCCGGCATCATTGAAACGATCGAATTTAACGAAGGTCAAGCCGTCAAAAAAGGCCAACTACTGATTAACATTCACGAGGGTGTGCCGGCCGCCGAGCTTTACGAAGTCGAAGCGCAGCTTCGCCTCAGTATCGCCAATGAAAAGCGGGCGAGAGAGTTGGCGGCCAAAGGTTCGGGCACCGTGCGCAGCTTGGACGAAGCCAAGGCCAGCACCGAAGTAAATAGGGCGCGGGTCGCATTGGCAAAGGCTAAAGTCGCGAAATTCCACTTGCGCGCGCCTTTCGATGGCGTGCTGGGTTTGCGCCAAGTGAGCGTTGGCGACTATTTAGTGCCCGGTCAAGATGTAGTCAATCTGGAAGCCATCGATACCCTCAAAGTAGATTTCCGCATTCCAGAAACATTTTTCAGTTTGTTGAAAGTGGATCAACGGGTGGATATCTCAGTCGATGCCTACAAAGGCCGTGTGTTCCAAGGCATTGTTTATGCGATCGATCCGCAGATCGACCCAGCAGGCCGCAGCGTCGCCGTGCGCGCGCGTATTCCTAATCCGGATGGTGTTTTGGCGCCTGGCTTGTTTGCGCGGGTCAGTTTGATCGTGAAAGAAACCACCGGCGCCATTCTGATCCCCGAGCAGGCAACAATGCCCCGGGGAGACGAACAGTTTGTTTTCAAAATCATGAATGGCAAAGTGATTACAATCAAAGTAGTGCCGGGAATGCGCCGTGAAGGCATGGTGGAAATCGTCGAAGGTCTTACTGAGGGAGATATTGTCGTCGTTGCCGGACACTTAAAGCTGCGCGAGGGAACACCGGTTCGGCTCCGGATTCCGGATAAAGGATAGCCCCGCATGGTTATTTCTGACATTTGCATTCGCCGACCGGTATTCGCTACCGTCATGAGCCTTTTACTCGTATTGGTGGGTCTGATTGCCTATCAGCGCTTAACCGTGCGCGAATACCCCCACATAGACCCCCCTGTGGTCAATGTATCTACGCGTTATACAGGGGCCAGCGCCGAAATTATTGAGAGCCAAGTCACCCAGGTTTTGGAAGACACATTGGCAGGAATTGAAGGCGTCGATTATATCAAGTCGATCAATCGGCCTGAGCGCAGCCAAATCACCATTAAATTTGATCTGGATAGGGACCCGGACGGGGCCACCAGTGACGTGCGTGACCGGGTTGGGCGGGTGCGCGACCGTTTGCCCGACGAGATCGATGAGCCGATCATCCAAAAAGTCGAAGCAGACGCGTCACCGATAATGTACATCGCGTTTTCGAGCAGCAACCACTCGGCACTTGAAATTACTGACTTTGCCGACCGTTATGTAAAGGACCGCCTGCAAACCCTGACGGGTGTGGCCGAAGTTCGCATATTTGGCGAGCGGCGCTATTCCATGCGCCTGTGGCTGGACCCGCTCCGCCTCGCCGCCTATCGAATGACCCCTCAGGACGTCGAAGACGCGCTGAGGCGTCAGAACGTCGAGGTGCCGGCTGGGCGGATCGAAAGCACCAACCGCGAATTTACCGTCCTCTCTGAAACCGATCTGCGGACAGAAGAAGAATTTAACAACCTCATACTGCGTGATGAGAAAGGCTACCTAATCAGGCTGCAGGATGTTGGTCATGCCGAGATAGGTGCCGAGAACGAGCGCCGGGTTGCCCGTTTCAACGGGCGGCCGGCCGTGGCCATCGGTGTGGTCAAACAAGCTACCGCCAACCCCCTCGATGTGGTCGATGGCGTGATCATGGAGTTGCCTAAAATTGAAGCCGGTTTGCCCAAGGGCATGCGAATGGATATCGCCTACGACAAAACGGTTTTCATTCGCGAGTCGATCAAGAACGTCTATGTGACGATCGCTGAAGCGGTGGCGCTTGTGGTTTTGATCATCTTCATATTTCTGCGGTCGTGGCGCGCCACTCTAATCCCCTTAGTGACCATACCAGTTTCGCTCATTGGCTCTTTTGCATTGATGAACGCTTTTGGTTTCAGCATCAATACCCTCACTTTGCTCGCCATGGTGCTCGCTATCGGGCTCGTGGTGGATGACGCCATCGTCATGCTGGAAAACGTCTATCGGCACGTTGAGGAAGGCATGCCACGTTTTCAGGCTGCCCTGCAAGGCAGCAAGGAAATCGGTTTTGCCATCGTCACCATGACCATTACGCTCGCCGCAGTTTACGCGCCTGTCGGATTCCTGACCGGCACCACTGGTCGTCTGTTCAACGAATTTGCCTGGACCCTTGCGGGCACGGTTTTGGTCTCGGGCTTCGTCGCCCTAACTCTGACCCCGATGATGTGCTCCAAGTTGTTGGTTCACAAGACCAAGCATGGCCGCATCTACAATTTCATCGAGACAGTGATCCAGGGCAACGCGAATATGTATAAGACTTCGCTCGATTGGGCCCTTCGCGCGCGACCTCTCGTCCTTTTGGTCGGCCTAGGGGTCGCTATTTTGGGTGCGGTGTTGTTCTTAAATATGAAATCCGAATTGGCCCCTGTCGAAGATCAAGGATCTATTCGCGGTATTTTCATGGCGCCGGAAGGGTCGACCATCGATTACACCCAAAGATATTCGGAAGAGCTCGAACGCATACTCGAACAAGTCCCCGAGATCGACCGATATTTCGTCATCTCAGGCTTCCCAACCGTATCCCAAGGGATTTCCTTTATCCGCGTGAAGCCCTGGGATCAGCGCGAAAAGAAGCAGCAGCAAATCACCCGAGAACTCGCGCCCAAAATGTTCGATATTCCGGGTTTGCTCGCGTTCCCCATGGACCCCCCACCGCTGGGTCAAAGTACCCGGAGTAAACCGGTTCAGTTCGTTATTCAAACCACTCGTAGCTACAAAGAACTCGAAGGAATGGTCGACGCCTTGATGGAAGAGGCACGGAAAAACCCCAATTTTAACAACGTGGATACCGACCTAAAACTCAACAAACCGCAGCTCAAAGTAGATGTCAATCGGGATAAGCTGGCCGATGTGGGGATCTCGATCGAGACCGTTGGCCGAACTTTGGAAACGATGCTGGGGGGTCGGCAGGTCACCCGCTTTAAGCGCGAAGGCGAGCAGTACGATGTGATCGTCCAAGTTGCCGACGTGGACCGCGTTAACCCGGATGATCAGACCAAGATTTATGTTCGCGGCAAAGACGGGCAGATGATCCAACTGGCCAATTTGGTCACCGTCCAAGAGACTGTCGCGCCCAAAGAACTAAACCATTTCAACCAGCTACGGGCGGCCAAAGTGACCGCATTGCTGGCACCAGGATACACCTTGGGTGAAGCCCTTGATTACCTAAATGAAGCCGCAGCGACTATTCTGCCATCGGATGTGCAAATCGATTTCGATGGTCAATCGCGTGAGTTCAAAGATGCCGCCGAAGGCATCGCGCTCACGTTTATTCTGGCGCTCGCCTTTATTTATTTGGTGTTGGCAGCACAGTTCGAGAGCTTTGTGTCGCCCTTCGTCATCATGCTGACGGTTCCCCTGTCCATGACCGGCGCGCTGCTCCTGTTGATGCTCACCGGCGGCACTTTGAATATTTACAGCCAGGTTGGCTTGGTGACTTTAATTGGCCTGATTACCAAGCACGGCATTTTGATTGTCGAATTTGCCAATCAATTGCGCAATCAGGGCGTGGAGCTTAAGGAAGCGGTAGCCCAAGCCGCACTCGTACGATTTCGTCCAATCCTGATGACCACCGGCGCCATGGTTTTAGGTGCCGTACCATTGGCGACTGCTGCCGGCGCGGGTGCCGAAAGCCGGCAACAAATCGGTTGGGTGATTGTCGGCGGCTTACTTGTCGGCACTTTTTTCACCCTCTACATTATTCCCACTGTGTATTCTTACGTTGCGCGTACAACGCCCAAAAGTCAGGAAGACACGGAGCCTCAGGCTGCGGAATAAACTGTTACCCGTATTCACTTCGGAGGACCCCAAAAATGACTGCGCCGGAAAACCCGCCCCTCACGGCTGCCGGCGGCTCAGCGCGCCCGCCGTTCCGATGGGACGATCCACTATCTCTGGATGAATTGCTGACCGAAGAAGAGCGCATGGTCCGTGACAGTGCGCGCGCTTACTGCCAGGACAAATTGATGCCACGGGTGCTGAACGCCTTTCGCAACGAGGTCTTCAACCGGGATATCATGGATGAAATGGGTGAGCTTGGGTTTCTCGGCTCAACCATCGACGGTTACGGCTGCGCCGGCGTGAATTACGTGTGTTATGGCCTCATTGCCCGCGAAATTGAGCGCGTGGACTCCGGCTACCGTTCGGCGATGAGCGTTCAATCAAGCCTGGTCATGCACCCCATTTACGCTTACGGCACTGAAGAACAACGAGAGAAATATCTCCCCGGCCTGGCATCCGGTGAGCTGATCGGCTGCTTCGGCCTCACAGAACCAGACCATGGCTCTGACCCTGGCGGCATGAAAAGCCGGGCAAAATCGGTCGACGACGGGTATTTGCTTTCCGGCGCCAAAATGTGGATCTCGAACTCGCCCATCGCTGACGTGTTTGTCGTCTGGGCGAAAGACGACGCCGGGGACATTCGGGGCTTTGTGCTTGAACGCGGCATGAAGGGACTGAGCACGCCAAAAATCGAGGGCAAAGTTTCCCTACGGGCGTCGGTCACCGGCGAGATCGTTATGGACGATGTGTTCGTGCCTACAGAAAACCTATTACCGAACGTCAAAGGCTTAAAAGGCCCGTTCGGGTGCCTCAACAATGCCCGCTACGGCATTTCATGGGGTGCGTTAGGCGCGGCAGAATTTTGCTGGCATGCCGCCCGCGATTACACATTGGAGCGTGAACAATTTGGCCGTCCCTTGGCCGCCAATCAACTGATCCAAAAGAAATTGGCCGATATGCAAACCGAAATTTCCCTCGGATTGCTCGGCTGCTTACAAGCCGGCCGCCTTAAGGATCAGGGTACGCTCGCACCTGAGACAATCAGCCTGTTGAAGCGCAATTCTTGTGGCAAAGCGCTTGATATCGCCCGCATGGCGCGCGACATGCATGGCGCCAACGGCATCAGCGATGAGTATCATGTGATCCGGCATATGGTAAATTTGGAGACCGTGAATACATACGAAGGCACCCACGACGTGCACGCCCTCATCCTCGGGCGCGCCCAAACTGGTATTCAGGCATTTACGGGCTAAGAAGGTCCTAACTTAGGACTAATTCTTCCTTGTGAGCGAATCCCTTGCCGTTATCGATCATGCGGATCATGCGCGGTGTAATTTTGTAGAAATGCACATACTGCATGGCGGCGACGAGGGCTTCTTCGTCAGCTCCCTCTGGTGCGCCAACCATGTCGCGAAAAGCAGGAAAACGGCCAAAATAGATGTCAGCGGCGCTAGACAACTCGGATGGGGCAACCTGTGCGGCGGTCGCCTCAACCTGAACGCCTCGCACTTTCTGCCAATCTTTTTCGTCGCCGATGATGGTTACTGCAACGTTCGCGTTGCCCCCGATGTTGGTTGAATGCCGGGTGGTGGGGCTCGACAGAAAATACAAGTTGAGGTCATCATCGCGGGCATAAAACACCGACGTCGCCCAAGGCACATTTGTTGCCGTCGTCGCAATCGTCATTGCGGCTTGATTATCCAGAAAGTCAGTAATTTCGGCGCGCAATGCGTCACTCATGGTGATTTCCTCAGCTTATT
Organism: Alphaproteobacteria bacterium; assembly: GCA_029941135.1. Taxonomy (GTDB): domain Bacteria; phylum Pseudomonadota; class Alphaproteobacteria; order JAPYRI01; family JAPYRI01; genus JAPYRI01. Next base: position 9,484 of record JAPYRI010000075.1, read on the forward strand.
TTAGGGGTGTTATTTAAGCAGGCCTTGCCAACGCTTGACCACACCGGGGTCGACACCAAACAAATCTAAGACCCGTCCTACCGAATGGTTGACGATGTCGTCAATGGTCTGGGGCCGGTTGTAAAAGGCCGGCATAGGCGGTGCGACGATGGCGCCCATCAGGGCAACCTCGTGCATGAGCTTGCAATGCCCTACGTGCAAAGGCGTTTCGCGCGGCATCAATACCAGCCGCCGACCTTCCTTGAGGGTAACGTCCGCCGCCCGCACCAGAAGATTGTCGGCGTACGAATGGGCGATAGCCGACAGGCTCTTCATCGAGCACGGTGCCACCACCATGCCATCCGTCGGGTATGAGCCACTGGAAATACTGGCCGCCAAGTCGTTTACATTGTGCACCACATCGGCAATGGCTTCGATTTGGTCGGCCTTCATGTCGGTTTCAATGGTCGCATTCATGCGCGCGGTCTTGCTCATGACCAAATGGGTCTCGAGTCCATCCACGGCCTTCATGATTTCAAGCAGACGAATGCCGTAGACGATGCCGCTTGCTCCCGCCATGCCGATAATGAGCCGCATGCTGTATCCTCACAGGCCGCAAAGGCGGTATTTTGCCCTGGGCACACCACCCTGTACACACAACTTTTTGAAGTAATTGCGACTTTGTAGCATTTTACCATCGGCTGAGTAGGTTTAAGATGGCGCTCGAGTTTAGGAACCAATGGGAGAGACAATATGGTCACGGTACTTACCGAGGCTGGTCATAAAGACGTACCGGGAGACAATACACGGGGCGACGACCTGTGGTTGTCTAGCGGCGACGCCGAATCAGCGACCGGCTGGACCCTAAAACCTGAAGGCTTTTGTCAGGGAGACGTCTGTGTCCCTACGCCTCAGGGTAAAGAGGCTGAATTTACCGATGGTGATGCGGTTAATGTGACGGCATTTTGGCGCCACATGGGCCGACCAGTTCTGCACGATTCGGCCGGCGACACGTGGATGCTGGGCAACAGCGCGAGCGAACGCGGAAGCGCATTGGAAAGTCTGGAAGCGCCTGACTTCACTCTGCCGGACCCGCGCGGCGCCATGCACTCGCTGTCCGACTATCGGGGCAAGAAGGTCTTTTTGACCACCTGGTCGTCCTGGTGAGGCTGCAGATATGACCTGTCCGTGTGGCAGGCAGTCTACGAAGATCACAAAGACGACGACTTCATGGTTATTGCCGTGGCTCAAGAAAGCCGAGGCCTAGAGACCGCACAGGAGTTTATCGACGAAGCCAATCCGTCATACGTGGTTTTGATCGACCAGGAACATGTGGTGTCGGACCTCTACAATCTGACCAACGTACCGCAAGCGATATGGATTGATGAAGGCGGACAAATTGTAAGGCCGCCGGAAACCGCAGGCTCTCACGACGGTTGGCGGGCAATGAATCGGGAAGACATGTCCATGCCGGACAACTCGGCGGCGACAATTGCCAAGGCGCAAGAGACCTATATGAATGCCCTGCGCGATTGGGCGAAAAACGGCGCCGACAGTAAGTTCGCTTTTGACGAAGTGGCGGCGCGTGCACATTTGAGAATGCCGACCGACAACACGGCCTTGGCGTTTGCCAATTTTTATTTGGGCCAATATCTGTATCAGAACGGCAATCAGGCCGAAGGCATCGCGTTTTTGGAAGCCGCCGTCGACTTGAAACCGGAAAGCTGGACCATGTATCGCCAGATCATGAACTTGAAAGAAGTTGGCCAAATGGGCTTTGCCGCCGATGAGGCTTTCTTCGCGCGCGTTGATGCGCTGGGGGCGGAACGCTATTACGAACCGCCCGATTTGGAAGGTTTTCCAACCGAGCTTGGGTTCGAGCCGGTCGCATAAATCGGTGATAACAGAATCAGCGCGGCTCCTCGGAGCCGCGCTTTTTTGTGCGTTAACTAGGCCATCTGCTAGTTAAGCGAGTGGTTTGGGATCGATGAACCGATCGAGGACGTTACCCGTAATCTTCGACACGTTATTGTCATAATTGTTGTGCGACAAGCTACCAGCCCAGGCGATCGAGCTGGTTGAAAACACTCCACCCCCGTTCGGCGTTTCAAAAAAGGTCATATCCGCCCGCACCATACTGTTTTCGGTACCACCGGTGCCGGGATAGGTTGCGTAAATTTCCTCGGAGACAACCCGGTAAGTGTCGGTATGTCCTTCGGATGAAGCCACCACCAAAGTATGAGGTGGCGAGCCCTGGCCGATATCAAAGCGGTCAAGTTCCAGTCCGGCAGCGCCGCCGCCGATCAACCCAAAGTCACCGATTTTTTCGTTCTTACCGATGCCTTTAAAGATAAAGCGCGCGCGCGGTTTAAAGCTATCCGGGTTTCGCACGTAGTAACTGGACAGGTCAAATCCTTGGGCGGTGAAGCCGGTACCCGCTAAAACCTGCGGTGCCGTGTGTCCTTGACGCCGCCACATGCCGCCATACTCACCAGTGAAGCTCATGCTGTACTCGCCCGACTGGGCTTCCCAAGTACGGATGCCATCTTCGGCCCGGCGCAATTCCAAAACCCCCGGTTTGGATTGGTGGTAGGCAATGCGCCAGTAAAAGCCATTGGCACCCAAGTACATCAGCCGCCCGCCCTGTTGGGTGTACTGATAAATGGCGTCGTACATTTGTTTAGAGTGATATTCCGGATGGCTGCCGGTCAAGATCGCCGCGTAAGGCCGCAGAATATCCAAGCCTTGCTGATGAACGTCTTCGTCGGTTATCACATCGTACGCGTAGTTTTTAGCCTCCAGCCAATCCGTGATGTGGGTGTCGGCGTTAAACTGCCACAGAGACGACCCCATGCCACCCAATGCCGATTTAACCGTCGGCCGCATGTTCAAAATTGGGCGCAGCCGCGACGAGTAGCAAACGCCACTCCCGTCCGAATGACTGTCATAAAGCGAATGCCCGTATTCCCTATGTTCGTTCAGGAACTCGTGATAGGGCTGCATTTCCGACAGGCGATTGCTGAGTACTTCCATGATCCAGGCGTTGGTCGCCAGATGCTCATTTGCGTAGGCCATGTAGCTCGCCGACGGGAATAAAAAAGCGATTTTCTTTTCATTGCCAAGGGTCGGCCGAACGACGAACGGCAGGTCTTCGGTATCGTTGCCTGCCGTCA
>JAPYRI010000076.1 GCA_029941135.1 Alphaproteobacteria bacterium
GGTTAGTTCGGCAATCTTGCTGGCCGGGCCAACCGGCAGCGGCAAGTCAGCTCTCGCATTGGAAATGGCCGAGGCATGCGACGGCGAGATCATTAATGCGGACAGCATGCAGGTTTATAGCGACTTGCGAGTATTAACGGCCCGCCCCGAACTTCAAGACGAAGCACGGGCGCCCCACCATTTATATGGCGTTTTGGATTGTGACCAGAGATGCTCGGTCGGCCGTTGGATTGATCTCGCGGCCGACGCCCTGGACCAAGTCCGCGCTGCGGGAAAATTGCCTATATTCGTTGGCGGTACCGGACTTTATCTGCGCGCCTTGACCGACGGGCTCGCCCCCGTGCCAGAAATCCCGCCCGAGGTCAAAGAAGCTTCCGACACGCTGGCCGAACGACTTACATCCGATGAGTTTCACCGGCAATTGGCGGCCCGAGATCCGGAAATGGCGGCGCGTCTTGCGCCTTCGGATCAGCAACGGATCAAGCGCGCGTGGCAGGTTATTGAAGCCACCGGCATGTCGCTCGCTGTATGGCAGGCGAAAGATCCTTCGGCGCCCTTAATACCTGAGACCGACACCCTACGCCTGGTGATTGATCTTCCGCGCCAAATTCTGCACGATCGCTGTAATGTCCGTTTCGACAAAATGATCAAGGAGGGCGCATTGGAAGAAGTGCGGGCGCTGATGGCGCGCAGCCTAGATCCAGCACTTCCCGCCATGAAGGCGCTCGGAGTGCCTGAACTGGCCTCATACTTGGCTGGCGATCAAACTTTTGAAGCGGCGGTCGAAGCTGCCAAAGCTGCTACCCGCCGATATGTGAAACGCCAATCAACTTGGTTTCGCCACCAAATGCTCGGATGGCAAATGGTATTTGCGCAAGATTCGAAAAGTATTTCAAACAAAATCATTTCAATTATTCGTAAAACAGGGTTGACGGCGTAATTTTATGCGAATATGGTGCGCGCCCCGGGCAATTCGTCTGCATTGGGAGCGCTCAAATCCGGCAACAGTCAATGGATTTGGCGAGCTGGTACGCATACGCCAAATAGCTCTGCCGGTAAATCGCTGTTGTGCCGTTGTTTGAAAGCGATTATTGAGACTGTCATCGGCACCTGGTCAGCGGGACCGATGTTTTACCCAGTCCCCGCGGGGTCCCCCGGCGGCGACTGTTTTTTTGTCGGAAGGAAGGAATCATGGCGTCGTCGAATGAGATGACAGGTGCTGAGATTGTCATAAAAGCTCTGATTGATCAGGGTGTGGATGTCATCTTTGGCTATCCGGGCGGCGCGGTCCTACCCCTTTACGACGCCCTGTTCGAACACAATGCCATCCGCCATATCCTTGTGCGGCACGAGCAAGCCGCGGTGCATGCGGCCGAAGGCTATGCGCGCTCGACCGGTAAGCCGGGTGTTGTACTGGTGACATCCGGTCCCGGCGCCACCAATGCGGTCACAGGCTTAACCGACGCATTGATGGATTCGGTTCCGATTGTTTGCCTCACCGGGCAAGTAGCCACTCACTTAATTGGTTCGGACGCCTTTCAGGAGGCCGACACTGTTGGCATAACGCGCGCCTGCACCAAACACAATTGGCTGGTCAAAGACGTGAATGATTTGGCGCGTTCGATGCATGAGGCCTTTATTGTCGCGACCGGTGGACGGCCTGGCCCAGTGGTCGTCGACTTGCCGAAAGACGTTCAGTTGGCAAAAGGTCTCTACCTGGAGCCCATGCGCGTTCAGCATAAAACCTACCGGCCAAAATTGAAGGGCGATCTAGCGAGTATTCGCGAAGCGGTAGAAATGATTGCAGCCGCCAAACGTCCCTTGTTTTACACCGGCGGAGGGGTCATCAACTCCGGGCCTGGAGCGGTCCAATTGCTCACTGATTTTGTCCGCATGACAGGCTATCCAATCACCAGCACGCTCATGGGATTGGGAGCCTATCCGGCGAGCGACAAACAGTTTCTCGGCATGGTCGGCATGCACGGCAAAGTCGAAACCAATTACGCCATGCACGATTGCGACTTGATGATCAATGTGGGGGCCCGCTTTGACGACCGGGTCACGGGACGGCTGGACGCATTTTCACCGGGCTCGAAGAAGATTCACATAGACATCGACCCGTCGTCGATCAACAAGATTGTGCCGATCGATGTGCCAATTATCGGTGATGTTGGCCATGTTTTGGAGGACATGATAAAAGTCTGGAAATCCAAAGTTCACCGGCCGGACGCTGATGCGCTTGAGAAATGGTGGTCGCAAATCAAAGAATGGCGCGCGATTGACAGCCTCAAGTATGAACAGGCAGATGACGTGATCAAGCCGCAATATGCGATCCAGCGGCTGTATGAGCTGACCAAGGACCGTGACGTCTACATCACAACCGAAGTTGGTCAGCACCAAATGTGGGCTGCACAACACTATGGTTTCGATAAGCCGAACCATTGGCTGACGTCAGGCGGGCTAGGCACTATGGGCTATGGCCTTCCCGCAGCGATTGGGGTGCAGGTTGCCCATCCCGACGCCTTGGTGATTGATATCGCCGGCGAAGCTTCGATTCAAATGAACATTCAGGAATTATCGACGGCTATGCAGCACCGTCTGCCGGTTAAACTGTTCATCATTAATAACCGCTACATGGGCATGGTGCGGCAGTGGCAAGAATTAATGCATGGGGGCCGGTATTCCGAGACGTATAGTGAAGCCTTGCCCGATTTCGTGAAGTTAGCCGAGGCCTTTGGCGCAACCGGTCTGCGGGTGGAAAAGCCAGGCGATGTGGATGACGTGATTAAAAAAATGTTGGCGGCTGAAGGACCGGTCATTGTCGATGTGGTGGTGGATCAGTTAGAAAACTGCTTCCCAATGATGCCGTCGGGGGCGGCCCACAATGAAATGGTTTTAAGCGCTGAAGACAAAGCGATTGAAGTGTCGGCCGAGGCCGCAGCGTTACTTTAGCCGGGTATTTTTTGGCCTGCAGATGGCGCTCACGCGCGAACATGGGGTATCTGACGTGGAAGACGTAAGAAAGCATACCATCTCGATCTTGGTCGATGATGAGACCGGGGTGCTGGCGCGCGTGGCCGGTTTGTTTTCGGGCCGCGGATACAACATCGAAAGCCTGACCGTAGCCCAGGTGGATGCAAAAAATAAATTATCCCGTATCACAATCGTTGCCTTGGGTACTCCCATGGTGATCGAACAAATTAAGGCCCAGGCCAATCGTTTGGTGCCGGTACACGATGTGGTCGACTTGACCGTCGATGGCCCGGCGGTCGAGCGCGAAATGGCTTTGGTCAAAACTGTCGCCAGCGGCGAGAAGCGAGTTGAAAGTTTGCGTATAGCCGATATTTTCCGGGCGCGCGCCGTAGACAGCTCGCACAATTCTTTTATCTTCGAAATTACTGGTTCCACCGATAAGATTGATAGCTTTATTGACCTGATGAGGCCTTTGGGCCTTACCGAAATTTCGCGGACCGGCGTGGTTGCTATGGTCCGGGGTACCAAGCCGACCTAAATTGTTCGGCACGACCACAATGTAATGACAACCGTGAAAAGGGTTTAGCTATGCGCGTTTATTATGACCGCGATGCCGATGTAAATTTGATCAAAGCGAAAAAAGTGGTGATTGTTGGCTATGGCAGCCAAGGTCACGCCCATGCAAATAACCTAAAGGATTCAGGTGTGACCGATATTGCGGTCGCTCTGCGCCCGGGGTCCGCCAGCATTGCGAAAGCCGAAGCAGCGGGACTGAAGGTCATGGAGCCGTCCGCCGCCGCCGCCTGGGGTGATGTTGTGATGGTACTGACTCCCGACGAATTGCAGGGCGGTTTGTACTGCGATCATTTGGAGAAAAACTTGCGGCCAGGGACAGCACTCGCGTTTGCCCACGGCCTCAACATTCACTTCAAATTGATCGAAGCCCGCGATGATCTGGACGTCTTCATGATCGCGCCCAAAGGTCCGGGGCATACTGTACGCTCCGAATACGCGCGCGGCGCCGGGGTGCCCTGCTTGGTCGCCATTGATCAGGACGCATCGGGGAACGCCCTCGAGGTTGCCCTATCCTACGCCAGCGCCATTGGCGGCGGGCGTGCGGGGGTGATTGAAACTACATTCCGTGAAGAATGCGAGACCGACTTATTCGGCGAGCAGGCGGTGCTGTGTGGAGGCCTCACCAAGTTAATTCAGGCCGGGTATGAAACCTTGGTCGAGGGCGGGTACGCGCCCGAAATGGCCTATTTTGAATGCCTCCACGAAGTCAAATTAATCGTCGACCTGATCTACGAAGGTGGCATGGCCGATATGTTCTACTCAGTGTCCAATACGGCTGAATATGGTGCCTACCAGTCCGGTCCGCGGATCATTACCGATGAAACCAAGGCCGAAATGAAGCGCATCCTCGATGACATTCAAAGTGGTCGATTTGCCCGCGATTGGATGCTTGAGAACAAAGCCAGCATGACATCATTCAAAGCCATGCGCGCGCAGGTCGCGAGTCATCCGGTGGAAGAGGTTGGCGTCAAGCTGCGGGCGATGATGCCATGGATTGCCGAGAATAAGATGGTCGATAAATCGAAGAATTGAATCCATCAGCCGGTGCGGCCTTGCCATGGACTGAGCACAGACATGGTGAGGGCGGCTCGAAGGTATAATCCTTTGGACTTGCAAATCTTCTGCGGGGGATTAGAAAGTCGTTGCGAGCGCGGTCTAAATAGGCGAAAAAGGCAAATAGTTAGTGACGTTTCACTAAATATTTAAACTTATATACGTACTGTGTATTATAACTTATTGATTTTACTAGGCTCAGGCTAGGTCCTATGGCGAACGAGACCGGAATGGTTGGCGATAAATTTGAACGCGGAGCAGTTGCTCCTGCGGTCAATCGTCTGCGCTCGGGCCCCGGCCTGTGCTTGTTCGGATCGCCGATATTAGTTTCCAGTTTGGCGCTGGATCTTTCGCTTCTGCGACTTATTGACCCCTGAACGTCGGAACTGCTCATGACGGGCCGGCGTTCGGGGGATCGAGACCACTACGCGGATCGAAATTCAGAATTGCCAAGGACGACGTAAAATGAGCACGCAAATTAGGGATCACATAAAAATATTCGACACCACACTGCGCGATGGCGAACAATCGCCGGGCGCATCAATGAATCTTGACGAAAAGGTTCGCATCGCCAAAACACTCGAAGCCATGGGTGTGGACATCATTGAAGCAGGTTTTGCCGTCGCCTCTCCCGGCGATTTCGAATCTGTCCAGGAAGTTTCCAAGGTGGTGAAAGACGCGGTTGTCGCCAGTTTGTCGCGTACGGTTTTGGAAGATGTCCGGCGCGCAGGTCAAGCCTTGAGGCCGGCCGCCCGACCTCGCATTCACATTGTGATTGCAACCAGCCCTCTACACATGCGGGTAAAGTTGCAGATGGAGCCCGAAGAAGTTCTGCAGCAAATTGTCGATAGCGTCACCCTCGCACGCGACTTGTGCGACGACGTGGAGTGGAGCGCTGAGGACGCCACCCGTAGCGAACATGATTTCTTGTGCCGGTGCGCGGAGACCGCGATCAAGGCGGGCGCTACCACGATAAACATACCGGACACAGTCGGCTATGCCATGCCGGATGATATCCAGGCTTTGTTCGAGATGCTATGCAGTCGCGTCCCCAATATAGACAAGGCGACATTGTCAGCCCATTGCCACAATGATTTGGGTTTGGCAGTGGCGAATTCATTGGCGGCGATCAAAGGCGGCGCCCGTCAGATTGAATGCACGATCAATGGTATTGGCGAACGCGCCGGCAATGCGGCGTTGGAAGAGATTGTAATGGCGATCCGAACCCGTCCCGACGCCATGCCATACACTACTAACATCGAGACCACCGATATCACCAAAGTGTCCAAACTGGTATCGACGGTCACGGGTTTCGCCGTACAGAATAATAAGGCGATTGTGGGGGCGAATGCGTTCGCGCACGAATCTGGCATTCACCAGGACGGCATTCTAAAAGATGCTAAGACTTATGAGATCATGACCCCGGAATCGGTCGGACTGACGGAGTCGTCCTTGGTCATGGGCAAGCATTCGGGTAGGCATGCATTTCGAGAGAAACTCAAGGATTTGGGTTACGAGCTGGGAGATAATCAGCTTCAGGACACTTTTAAACGGTTTAAAATCCTGGCTGATAAGAAAAAGACCGTGTTTGACGAAGATATAGTTGCCCTGGTGGATGATGAAGTTGTGCGCGATTTTCAGCGTATCAAATTTATATCTCTGCAAGTCGTGTGCGGCTCAACCGGCCCTCAAACTGCCGATTTGTCTCTCGAAATCGACGGCGAGGAATTTACACACAAATGTGAGGGCAATGGCCCAATTGACGCGGCTTTCCGGGCGATTAAAGCATTATTTCCGACCACGGCGAGCTTGCAACTCTACCAGGTTCATGCGGTAACGCGCGGCACTGATGCTCAAGCCGAAGTAACCGTTCGCCTGGAAGAAGACGGAAAAACCATTAACGGCCAAGGTGCCGATCCGGACACTATTGTTGCATCGGTCCGCGCTTATGTGAATGCTTTAAACAAGTTGTTAGTAAAAAGGGAGAAAACTGCGCCTGCAGCCCTTTCGGCTTAAAGTTGGCCCCGGGCGTATGAAGAATATTTTTTTGCGTGTTTCCTAATAGTGCTGGAAATCAATGAGTGCCCCGGGCCGGTAGCGCGGTTCGGATTGGAGGCCTGGAGATCTGGGCCGGTTGTGTATCTAAGAGGCGTTGACAATGTTTTTCAAACTCCTTGGCTTGCTGTCGGCCGACATGGCGATCGACCTGGGGACGGCTAACACTCTGGTATATGTAAAAGGGCGGGGTATCGTCTTGAACGAGCCCTCGGTTGTCGCCATCGCCAGTCACCGCGGTAAAAAGCAAGTGCTCGCGGTGGGCGAAGAGGCGAAGATGATGCTCGGACGAACACCCGGGAATATCGAAGCCATTCGGCCTTTGCGCGATGGCGTCATCGCAGATTTCGAAGTCGCCGAGGAAATGATCAAGCATTTTATCCGCAAGGTTCATAACCGGCGGTCGTTTGCCAGCCCTCAAGTGGTGATTTGCGTGCCGTCGGGTTCGACCGCAGTTGAACGCCGGGCCATTCAAGAGTCTGCGGAAAGTGCTGGCGCGCGCCGGGTGTACTTGATGGAAGAGCCAATGGCGGCGGCGATTGGCGCCGGGTTGCCGGTGACCGAACCCACCGGCTCGATGATCGTTGATGTGGGCGGCGGCACGACCGAAGTCGCGGTTCTGTCATTAGGTGGTATTGTTTATTCGCGTTCTGTGCGGGTGGGCGGCGACAAGATGGATGAGGCGATCATCGCTTATATTCGCCGTAACCATAATCTATTGGTCGGTGAATCGAGTGCCGAGCGCATCAAGAAAGACATCGGTTCGGCGTGTCTGCCGGAAGATGGCAATGGCAAATCCATGGAAATTAGGGGCCGTGACTTGATGAATGGGGTGCCCAAGGAATTGGTGATCAACACCCGTCAGATTGCAGAAAGTTTGGCCGAACCTGTGGGCGCGATCGTCGAAGCCGTAAAAACCGCACTTGAACATACAGCGCCGGAATTGGCTGCCGATATCGTCGACAAAGGCATTGTTCTTACCGGAGGTGGTGCGCTTCTTGGCAACCTCGATTTGGTGTTGAGGAATGCAACCGGACTGCCGGTATCTGTCGCCGATGAACCCCTCTCGTGCGTTGTCCTGGGTACCGGCCGAGCCCTGGAAGACATGGTTACATTACGGCATGTCTTATCGACTGCCTACTGAGATTGAAGTGCCATTGACGAATCTGTCGAGTGAATCAACCGGAGAAAGCGTACAGTGAGATCAACCGGCGACAGAGTGGCGCGCATTCCCCTGTCGTTTAAGGTGGCGGGTCAGCGCGTTACATTAATGATATTACTGGTTCTGTCGGCCGCGTTTCTCATCATCGGTAAAGCCAATCCGCCATTAATGGAAGGCTTGCGCACAACGGTAATCGAAGGCACTTCACCGGTACTCGAAGTCCTGTCGCGACCGGTGTCAGCGCTCAATTACCTGGTCACGGAAAGCCGGAATTTATTGACCCTGCATGAAGAGAACAGGCGGCTCAAAGAAGAAAATGCCCACCTGCAGCAATGGCAAATGGTAGCGCGCCGGTTGGAGCAAGAAGCATCCGGGTTTCGCGACTTACTCAACATTAAGGACGATCCGAAGTCGAGTTTTACCTCTGCACGCGTCATCGGTGACACCGGCGGGCCGTTTGTGCACACTTTACTGATGAACGCCGGCCATAGTGATGGCGTTCGTAAAGGCCAAGCCGTCGTGAACGGTGACGGTCTCATCGGTCGCGTCGTCGAGACTGGAACCGGGTCGTCGCGGATAATATTACTGACCGATTTAAACAGCCGCGTTCCGGTGCTGATAGAGAAATCTCGATATCGAGCCGCGCTTACGGGGGACAATACTGAATACCCTCAACTTTCGTATTTGCCTCTGAATGGTAAAGCGACTTTGGGGGATCGGATTGTCACCTCGGGTCATGGCGGTTTGCTGCCACCCGGATTGCCTGTCGGTGTTGTGCGTTCAGTGGAGGCTGGCAATGTTCGAGTGCAACTTTATGTTGATCGGGATCAAGTCGAGTTTGTCAGTGCCATCAATTTTGATCGCTTCCATCCGTTTGATGATCAACCTATAAATTCTACCGTCGAGCAGACCAAATCCCCGACGGACGAAAAAGGGGCCAAGTCGTGAACGAGCACCAGAGCCCCTTTGCCATAGCCGATACGATTGCCCGCAATCTGTTGCCGCTATTGTTCGCGATAGGCTTTGTCGTTTTGGGTAGTTTGCCCTATCAAATTCCCATGTTGGGCCCGGTGTTCCCGACTATGACACTGGTTGTAGTGTACTTTTGGAGCATTTGCCGGCCTGAGCTGCTGCCACCTGCGGCGGTATTTCTGGTCGGTTTCTTCCAAGACGTGTTGAGCGGTGCACCCTTGGGCCTCAGCTCATTTGTTTTACTTTTGGTCCAATGGCTGGCCGTTCATCAACGGCGGGTGTTCATCGGCAAGGCGTTTTGGATTTCCTGGGCCGGATTTGGCTTGATTGCAATTGGGGCAGCGATTGTCAGTTGGGGCATCGCCAGCATTTACCATGGTACTTTGGTTGCAGCAGGCGCGGTATTTACCCAACTTCTCATAACCATCGCGATTTACCCGGCGATTAGTTGGATGTTCTCGGCCGCCGAGAAGATTATTCCTCACCACGAATAACGAGGTTTACCCGCGTGGAGACCGAAGGCAATCGCTATAACATGTTTTCGCGCCGCAGCGCGATGCTCTTGGGCGGAAAATTCAGCCTGTTCGCTCTCCTCGCAGGCCGCATGTACTACTTGCAAGTGATCGAATCCGACCAGTATCTAATGCTGGCAGAAGAAAATCGCATCAGCTTGCGTCTGCTGCCCCCCTCACGCGGACGGGTGATCGATCGTTTCGGCGTTGAGCTTGCCAACAATCGTCAGAACTATCGGGTAGTTTTGGTGCCTGAGCAGACCCAGTCCGTCGAGGGAACCCTTTCGTCACTGGAACGCATCCTCAATATTGATGACCGCCAGCGCCGTCGCATATTGCGCGAGGTGGGTCGTAAACGCGCCTTTGTGCCGATTACGGTAAGCGAGAATTTAAGTTGGGAGGAATTTGCCCGGGTCAATATTCATACGCCCGATCTGCCGGGCATCCTGCCCGACGTGGGTGAAACCCGGTTTTATCCATTTGGTCCCGCATTTGCCCATGTGGTCGGGTATGTGGGTGCGGTCAATGAAGCCGAGATCAACGACGATCCGATGCTGCAATTGCCAGGGTTTCGGATCGGCAAAACCGGTATCGAACACGTATTCGAAAAGGAGCTGCGGGGAGTCGCCGGCAATAGTCGAATTGAAGTGAATGCCGTCGGCCGCGCCGTCCGCGAACTGAATAGACAAGATGGTCAAGCCGGAGAAGATATTGAACTCACTTTGGATGCCGAAATCCAAAACTTTGCCACCAAACGGCTCGGCAACGAAAGTGGCGCCGTCGTCGTAATGGATATCTTCAGCGGCGACATTCTCACCATGTGTTCAACGCCAGCTTACGATCCCAACGGTTTTAATATCGGTCTCAGCACCAAGGATTGGGAAGGACTGCTGAATAACCCGAAAACACCTTTAATTAATAAAACGATCTCCGGACAATATCCTCCGGGTTCCACTTTCAAATTGGCGGTTGCCTTGGCGGCACTGGAAAGTGGTGTCGTCACTGCCGACCACACGGTCACTTGCCGTGGCAAAATAAGACTAGGTCGTCATGACTTTCACTGCTGGAAGCGTTACGGCCACGGTAAGATGGACATGATCAACGCCATCTCTCACTCATGCGACATCTATTTTTACGATATTGCCCGTAAAACTGGGATTGAAAAAATCGGCGAATATGCGCGCAAATTGGGCTTGGGATCGCCTTTGGGCTTGACGCTGCCCGCAGAGAAATCCGGTTTGATACCAACCCCTGCCTGGAAGATGGCGGTGCAGGGCGTGCGTTGGCAAACGGGCGAGACCTTGATCTCCGGCATAGGACAGGGTTTCGTACTTTCTACACCCCTGCAATTGGCGGTCATGACGGCACGGGTGTCGAACGGTGGTTTCGCTGTAAGGCCGCGCCTAACCCGCAAAACTGACGCGCCCGAAAAATTGAATTTGGAGGATATTCCGATGGCCGAAGAACCGGCTTATTTGGGCATTTCCGACTCCTCACTCGCGGTCGTGCGGGAAGGCATGAACAGGGTATCCAATCACAAGCGGGGGACGGCCTATGCTTCACGCATTCGCCAGAAAGGCATGCAAATGGCAGGTAAGACCGGTACCGCACAAGTACGGCGGATCTCCCGCGCTGAACGCCTGGACCGGGTTCGCAAAAACGAAGAAAAAGACTGGATTAAGCGGGATCATGGATTGTTTGTGGCCTATGCGCCGGTCGATGCGCCCCAGTATGCGATCTCAGTGCTGATTGAGCATGGCGGCAGCGGCTCTAGGGTTGCAGCGCCAATCGCGCGCGACATCATGCATGAGACCCAAAAGCTTGATCCTTCGCACCGTTCTCGTGGATCGTTGGAAACGACGTCCGATAATCCGGCAAATGTTTGATGCCCTATCTAATCCGCGGGTGCACCCATGAGTGACCTCAGCCTGCGCGATGGCAAAATGCCACTCACTCAAAAGCTGCTGGAGCTCAACTGGCTGCTGGTCTTAGTCCTGTGCATCGTCGCGAGTATCGGTTTCGCTATGTTGTATTCGGGCTCCAATGGAAACTTGGATCCTTGGGCATCCCGGCAGATGATCCGTTTCGGTGTCGGTCTTGGCGCCATGTTTATGATCGCGCTCATCGACATTCGCATTTGGCTTCAGTTTGCTTATCCGATTTATATCATCGCGCTGGTGCTGCTTGCGTCGGTGGAGTTTGTCGGTACCGTCGGTATGGGTGCCCAGCGCTGGGTCGATCTGGGGATTTTCCAATTGCAACCCTCCGAGGTTATGAAAATCGCTCTGGTCTTGGCACTCGCCCGCTATTTTCATGCCCGAAATTTGGAAGATACCCACAGTATCCGAGGTTTGCTATTGCCGGTGTTGATGGTTCTTGTCCCCGCGGGATTGGTTTTGAAGCAACCCGATCTCGGTACCACCCTCTTGCTGGTTATGGGCAGCGCCATGATTTTCTTTTGCGCCGGCGTTCGTATGCGGGTGTTTGTTGTGAGCTTGGCTGCTGGATTGGGGTCTATTCCCATCGGCTGGCAATTTTTGCACGAATATCAAAAAGAACGGGTACTGGTCTTTCTCAATCCTGAAAGTGATCCGCTCGGCTCCGGCTATCACATCATGCAGTCGAAGATAGCGTTCGGCTCAGGGGGCGTGTTCGGCAAGGGCTACATGCAAGGCACTCAAAGCCATCTTAATTTCCTGCCCGAAATGCAAACCGATTTTATTTTCACCATGCTCGCCGAAGAAACCGGGCTGGTGGGCGGCGCGGTATTGTTGTTCTTATACGCCGTGATCATTGCCTATGGCATGGGCATTGGCATCCAGTCGCGGCATCATTTTGGCCGCCTGGTGGCGTTGGGCATTATCTCCACATTTTCACTTTATGTGATCATCAATATCGCCATGGTGATGGGGCTATTGCCGGTGGTCGGTATTCCCTTGCCGCTGGTGTCCTACGGGGGTACCGCGATGATGACACTGATGATCGGATTTGGCCTCATACTGAGTGTTTATATTCACCGCGAATTGGTGATACCCAAGCGTTTTTCGGGCTTCGATTAAGCCCTGTGCCACACACTCTCGACAAGCCTCCAAGGGGTTGCTATACGAGCGCCAGCGGGCGATTAGCTCAGTTGGTAGAGCAGCTGACTCTTAATCAGCGGGTCGGGGGTTCGAGCCCCCCATCGCC
>JAPYRI010000077.1 GCA_029941135.1 Alphaproteobacteria bacterium
GGGTAGCGCTTCCTCGTCGGCCACGACCCGAATTCCTTGGGCTTTGCGCACCATTTTTTCCGACAAGTCGGCTTGAAACAGCGTGGTAATATCCGTGCGCTCTCGTAGGGCCTGCGCTAATTCTCCACAATGGCACCCTAAGTCAAGTACGCGCTCAAATGTCCGGTTCACGGCCGTCAACCGCTCGGCGCACCTTTGGGCAATTTCGCTTACCAGAAAATTGTGGTGGTGGAAGTTGTGCGCCGCCCGGTCACGATGAACCCGCACCAACTCCCGGTCAAATATGCGTGAGTCGTGCGCGGAAGATTGCGAGACGGTGGGAATATGAGGTTTCATGGCGAACCTGTATGCCACGGCAAGCGATATCTTGCAAAGGGACCGGGTTCACAGGGGCGGCCTAGTATCTTTCTTGATGGGCGCGGGTATGATGCACTTATGGAATCGGAAGAACGCGTCTTGCTGGCGGACCCGCGGCGCGAGTTACCAGATATCGCCCTGCTTCGAAATCGTCTCCGGCTCGGAATAGCGCATACTTATCGCGTTGCCTTGGATTTATTGTTTCCGCCCCGATGCTTAATTTGTCGGCAGGCAAATGACAGGCCCGGAGAACTGTGCGCCGATTGTTGGCGCGCGATCCGGTACATAGATGAACCCATGTGCGCGGCGTGTGGATTTCCGTTCGAGTATGACTTGGGGCCGGGCGCGATGCGCGCTGCTTGCCATACCCATCCGCCCCAATATTCGCGGCGCGCGGTCATGGCCTATGACGACAACAGCCGGGGGTTACTCCTGGCTTTAAAGTATGGGGATAAAATGGAGGGCGTGCCGACCTTTGCGAGATGGATGGCGCGAGCGGGCCGGGATATACTCACCGATACCCATATTATCGTGCCCGTGCCACTTCACCGGTGGCGGCTGTTGTCCCGGCGTTACAACCAGTCGGCAGTATTGGCAAATCGCCTTGCCGAATTGACTGGGCGTCGGGCAATACCGGATTTGATGGTGCGCGTGCGGGCGACCCCTTCGCAGGGTGGGCTAAATCGGTCGCAACGTCGGAAAAATGTGCGTGGAGCCTTTGCCGTTCGCCCCGGACGCCAACCTGATGTCGAAGGACGCAATGTCCTCCTGGTGGATGACTTTTGACGACGGGGGCGACTGTTGAAGCGTGCGCAAGAGTTTTAGAGCGGGCAGGTGCGCAGCGGGTTGATGTTTTAACGCTCGCACGGGTTGTCCGTGGGACTGTCCTCAATATTTAGCAGGGATATGTTGTATAGGTATTCGATTAGCGACTGACTATCTGAGGTACTTTATGGTGAACGTTGAAATTTACACCACCATGTTTTGCGGTTTTTGCGCGCGCGCCAAACGGCTGCTGTCGCTAAAGGGGGTCGAGTTCACCGAATTTGATGTGAGCATGGACGCGCAAAAGCGGGCAGAGATGATGGAACGGTCAAACGGTGGCCGCACGGTGCCGCAAATTTTTATTAACGGGCAGCACATCGGGGGATGTAACGAGCTGGAAATGCTTGATTCCGATGGCGGACTGGACCCGTTGCTGAGCGCATAATGCCGGATGACGAAAAATCGACTGTGAATGATTTTCGCGCGGCCCTGCTGCAAACTACGTCGACCAACCTGATGCCTGAAAACATTAACGTCGTCTCCCAGATGATCCGGGATGCGGTCACTGATGGGGCCGATTTTGTTATGACCCCTGAAACTGTTGGGTTGATGGAGCGTCGCACGCACGCCGTGTTCGAAAAAACCTTTGCGGAAGAAAGCGACCCGGGGCTGGCCGCATTTCGCGAGTTGGCGTCCGAGCTCGGCATATGGCTTCTGATCGGCTCGCTGGCGATCAAGTTGTCCGATGACAAATTGGCAAATCGATCATTTTTGATTAACGCGCAGGGGGAGGTGGCAGCGCGATACGATAAAATCCACATGTTTGACGTGGACTTGCCCAATGGTGAGAGTTATCGCGAATCCAAAAACTACCGGCCCGGTATCACGGCAATGGTGGCTGAAACACCGTGGGGCGCCCTTGGCATGTCGGTTTGCTACGATCTGCGGTTCCCCAACCTTTACCGTGAATTGGCCCAGGCCGGGGCTAAGATGTTGACGGTCCCGGCGGCGTTCACGCAAACCACCGGCCAAGCTCATTGGCATATCCTATTGCGGGCCAGAGCCATTGAAAGCGGATGCTTTGTCTTTGCCCCTGCCCAATGTGGAATCCACGCGGACGGGAGGGAAACTTTCGGCCATTCCCTCGTGGTCGCGCCCTGGGGAGAGATACTGTCGGACGGCGGTGAGGCGTCGGGCATCATTATGGCGGATATCGACTTGTCACGGATCGAAACAGCCCGTAGCGCTGTGCCGTCGCTCAATCATGACCGAGTTTTTTCAGGACCCTAGTTGGACTGATCGGCATTCCGCCGTGCACAAATGTGCTGAATAACCGCCGGGCGCGGAGCATTTGTTGTGCCATGGGCATAGGCAATGACCGTCATTTTTCCCGCGACAGCCTGTTCAAGTTCGCCCGGACACAGCAGATGATCCGGATTGCGGGGGCGGCCAAAGCGTTCATTTCCCTGCCCAAAAGTTTCATAGATCAATATGCCGCCGGGTGCGATCGCTTCGATAATGTGGGGGATAAGGGGGCGCCGCAAGTAATTGGTGACAATGATGCCCGCAAACAAACGCCGGTCCATTGGCCAGGCAGCCGTGGGGGTTTCTAAGTCGGCTTCAATGATTTCAAGGCCGGGATGATCGGTTAAATCCGCAAGACCTGCGACGTTCCGATCAACGGCCGTCACAAGGAAACCCAAATCCAGTAAATAGCGCGTGTGACGGCCTTTGCCACACGCCAGATCGAGAACCGAAGGCGCAGATTTCAGCGCTATTTCACCCATTTTTGGAATTAAAGGGGTATATTGCATCACCCATTCAGACGGGGATCCCATCTTGTGGGGGTCTTGTGCTTCGCCTTTGTTCATGCCATCTAAGTTACAGGAACCGGCGAGCAGACCCGCAAAAAAGAGAACCTTGAAGCGATTTTACCGAGCAGCCAATGATTGTTTACGATCTCCAATGTGCAAATGGACATGAATTTGAAGCGTGGTTTAACGACAGCGCAGGTTACGATGACCAGCGGGAAGCTGGCGCCGTGAGTTGCCCGTTGTGTGGGGAAACCGACGTGTCGAAAGCGATCATGGCGCCGGGTATCGCTGCCAAGGGCTCATCCAACGAGCAAAGCGCCACACCCCCTCACAATATGGCGGAGTTTATGGACGCCATGCAGAGGATGCAGAAGTCGGTCGAAGAAAATTGTGATTACGTGGGAAATAGTTTCCCGGAAGAAGCGCGAAAAATTCATTACGGGGAAAGTGAGCGCCGCAATATTTACGGCGAAAGCAGCTTCGAAGAAGCCAGCAAACTGACGGAAGAGGGCATCGAAGTCGGTTGCATCCCTTGGCGTAAGAAGACGGATAGCTAGCGTTCCTTAATAGCCCTCCAGACCCTAATAACGGCCAGCGGTGATCATATAATTGACGCTAGTGTCTCGGGTCAGGCGCCATTCGCGGCTTAATGGATTGAGCGCCACTCCCGAAAGATCATCAATCATAAAATCAACTGAGCGGAGCGCCCGTGCGAGTTCGGATGGTTTCACAAACTTTTGCCATTGATGGGTGCCGACCGGAACCCAACGCAACAGGTATTCCGCCCCCAGAATAGCGAGTGCAAACGATTTTCCGGTGCGGTTAATAGTCGCCATAATCAGCTTTCCTTGGGGCGCGACCAAGTTCGCGCAAGCGCTGACAAAAGCCGCGGGATTGACCACGTGTTCCACCACTTCCATTGAGATGACAGTATCGAACTTCTCAGTTGTGGAAATTAAGTTTTCCACGCTGTCTTGGCGGTACTCGATAGCCAGATTTTGAGTTGCGGCGTGAGCGCGGGCGACAGTAATGAGGTCTTGAGCTTCGTCAATGCCGGTCACCGAAGCGCCAAGGCGGGCCAGTGGCTCCGATAACAACCCGCCGCCGCACCCCACATCCAGCAGCCGAAACCCCTTTAACGGCTGTACTCCTTGGAGTTTTTGCGCTAATTCCCAGATTAATTGATCCCTAATGTAGCCCACTCGTAGCGGATTAAGGCGGTGAAGCAGGGCCATGTGGCCGGCTGGGTTCCACCAATCCTCGGCCAACTGCTCAAAGCGTTCAACTTCGGCGGCATCCGCGGTTGCACCGGTCGCTGATGTCGATGGCATAATCTTGATCCTCATTCCGCTCTTAAATCATAGCCTTCAGGATGGCAATTATCAGGCAAATCGCTTGCCCTTTCTTGCGTCCCCTAAATGGACAGAGTATGTATAGCCGCCTTCGCGGTGACAGAAAAGAATACCCAATACACTGGTTCTCCCGGGGGGCAGTGAACGTGCTTCGGACGGCCGGGGTGCGACCGGGAAAAGGTGCGGTAGGATGGCGCGGCTGGTCAAGAAATTTGGCGGTACATCGGTGGCGGATATTGACCGTATCCGCAACGTTGCGTTGCGCGTCAAAGCAGCTGTTGAGAGCGGGGATCAAGTAGCAGTGGTGGTATCGGCCATGTCCGGCACGACCAATCAACTTGTAAATTTTACCCATAACGTGGCGAACGTGCATGATGCCGGTGAATATGATGCGGTCGTCGCTGCGGGGGAGCAAATCACAGCCGGACTTTTGGCCATGGCGCTCCAGGACATCGGCGTTAGGGCGCGATCATGGCTTGGGTGGCAAATTCCCATTGAAACCGATGGCGTTCATGGGTCAGCGCGAATAGGCCGGATTGGCACCGAGGGTCTGGAAAAGATATTTGCCGAAGGCCAGGTGTCGGTGATTGCCGGTTTCCAAGGTGTCGGTCCGGATAATCGGATCACAACCCTGGGGCGCGGTGGGTCAGACCTCAGCGCGGTTGCCATAGCCGCCGCCGTCAATGCCGACCGTTGCGATATCTACACCGATGTCGAAGGCGTTTTCACGGCCGATCCGCGAATTGTCACCAAGGCCCGGAAGCTTGATAAAGTAACCTACGAAGAAATGCTTGAAATGGCTTCCCAGGGTGCCCGGGTGTTGCAAACTCGATCGGTTGAGGCCGCGATGAAGCACAAAGTCAGGCTCCAGGTGATGTCAAGCTTTTCGGACGAGCCGGGCACATTGGTTGTAGATGAGGAAGAAATTGTGGAACAGGAAGTGGTAAGCGGCATCGCCTATTCGAATGATGAAGCCAAGATAACCTTAGTGCAGGTCGCTGATCGTCCGGGTGTCGCCGCCAGCATATTTGGCCCCTTGGCGGAAGCCAATATCAATGTGGATATGATCGTGCAAAACGTATCGGCGGACGGTCAAGCTACCGATTTGACGTTTACTGTGCCGCGTGCGGATCTGGACCGTTCGATCAAAGTGATTGAAGATTCGAAAGAAAGCATTGGCTATCGCCAAGTTACCCCGGACCCGGACGTGGTCAAGATATCCGTGATCGGGGTCGGTATGCGCAGTCACGCAGGTGTAGCTCAGCGCATGTTCAAAACATTGGCCGATAAGGGAATTAATATTCAAGTGATCTCTACGTCGGAAATTAAGGTGAGTGTTCTCATCCCAGCCGAATATACGGAAATAGCTTTGCGCGCACTGCATACGGCATACGGATTGGACGACGAATGAGTGGCATGGCGGGCAATGCCGGCGTGGCCGAAGCTCAATTGGACGCGTTGTGGCGGCGGGGACGAGAGTTTCTCGGATGCCGCTATGCCATATTGGGCGGCGCAATGAGTTGGCTGTCGGAGCAACATCTGGTCGCCGCTATTTCGGATGCTGGCGGATTCGGCGTCATAGCGTGTGGTGCCATGGATCCCTCGATGCTGGACGAAGAGATCGCCGCTACTCAAGAGAAGACCCAAAAGCCGTTTGGCGTAAATTTGATCACCATGCATCCTGCTCTCGATGATTTGATCGACGTTTGCATTAACCGTCGGGTCAGTCATGTGGTTCTGGCTGGAGGGCTGCCGCGCAAAAATGCAATCGATAAATTAAAGGAACAAGGCGCCAAGGTCGTATGCTTTGCCCCGACTTTGGGGGTGGCAAAAAAGCTGATTCGCTCAGGCGCCGACGCGCTGGTGATAGAAGGCTTTGAGGCTGGCGGCCATATTGGTCCCGTTTCAACCGCGGTCCTGGCGCAGGAAATATTACCCCACATTGTTGAAGTGCCGGTGTTTGTCGCCGGTGGTATCGGCCGCGGGGAAGCTTTGGTCATGTATTTGGAACTGGGCGCGTCAGGCTGCCAAATTGGCACGCGTTTTGTGTGCGCGACCGAATGTATAGCCCATGACAACTTTAAGCAGGCCTTCATCCGGGCGTCGGCCCGGGATGCCGTTCCATCTGTGCAAATCGATCCGCAATTCCCGGTAATTCCCGTACGCGCGCTCAATAATGCGGCGGCAAAAGATTTTAGCCGGGTGCAGCTCGAGGTTATCGAGCGACATTGCAATGGCGAAATGGGGCTTAAAGAAGCCCAGTTGGAGATTGAGCACTACTGGGCCGGGGCACTTAAGAAGGCGGTTATCGACGGCGACATCGAAAACGGTTCGATAATGGCGGGGCAAAGCGTCGGTATGGTTAAAGAAGTGCAGACGACGCAGGAAATTATCGAAGAACTTATGGTGCAGGGCGTTTCCTTGCTCGCCAGTCGTGGTTCGAGGGAGCCTGCAGTCCCGTGAATGCCGTATCCGCAGGCGGGCCTCGGCTCCTCCTTCGGCGCCTCCACGAGGCTATGGCCGGGCCAGGAAGCGCCCAGCAGCGGCTCGACTACATAACCCGAATTATTGCGGCAAACTTGGTTGCAGAAGTGTGCTCTGTCTATGTCGCGCGCAGGGGCGACGTATTGGAGCTTTATTCAACCGAAGGTCTGAGCGCCGAGGCCGTCCATTTAACCCAGCTAAAATTCGGTGAAGGATTAATCGGCACTATTGCCGCTTCTGCGGAAGTACTCAATTTGACTGAAGCCGCTTCCCATCCGAAATTTGTTTACCGGCCGGAAACCCATGAAGAGATTTATCATTCGTTTCTTGGAGTGCCGATTTTGCATGGCGGACGGGTCATCGGCGTCCTCGCCGTTCAGAACCGGACCGAGCGCCATTACGCCCAAGAGGAAGTAGAAGCCTTGCAGACCATCTCCATGGTTTTGGCGGAGATGGTCGGTTCCGGCGACTTGATCGATCCGGAAGAATTGAGCGATGGTGAAAGTGTTCGCCGCCAACCTCACCGCCGGCAGGGCATGTCTCTTTCCGAAGGCATTGCGTTTGGCACCGTGGTTCTTCACGAGCCTCGAATTCACGTGGATAAACTGATCGCTGAAGACGCGGAGCAAGAGCGGCGGCGATTGTCCAAAGGAATATCGGAACTGCGCACGACTATCGAAGGGATGCTATCGTCCCCGGCAATGGCTTTTGACGGGGAGCACCGGGAGGTTCTGGAAGCCTACAAAATGTTTGCCTACGATGTGGGGTGGAGCCGGCGGCTGGAAGAAGCGGTTGATTCAGGACTTACGGCCGAAGCTGCAGTCGAGCGTATTCAATCTGAAGATCGAAGCCGCATGGACCGGGTCGAAGACCCTTATTTGCGGGAACGTCTTCATGATCTAGAAGATCTCGCCCACCGCTTGCTCCGGCACCTGACCGGTCGGGCGGGAACCGCTGCACATAACAATTTGCCCGAAGACGCCATCGTCGTTGCCCGTGCCATGGGTCCGGCTGAACTCTTGGACTATGACCGCAAACGGCTGCGTGGCGTGGCGTTGGAAGAAGGGGCACCGACTTCTCATGTGGCGATAGTCGCGCGGGCTCTTGACTTGCCATTGGTGGGGCGGGTGGACGGATTGCTTGAGCGCGCCGACGAAGGCGACCACATGGTGATTGATGGTGATACCGGTCAGGTCATCATTCAACCTTCAGAGGAAGTCGTTGCCGCGTATAGCGAAAGCATGAAGTTGCGGGCTGCCAAACAAGCCGAATACGCCGCACACAGAACAGAGAAGGCAGTCACCCGGGACGGTGTGGAGATTTCCTTGCAAATGAATGCAGGCCTGCTGGTCGATTTGCCCCATCTTGAGGAGACCGGCGCGGACGGTATCGGCCTGTTCAGGACGGAACTACAATTCATGGTGAGTGCCACATTGCCACGACTGCAGGTTCAGGCTGATCTGTACAGCGCTGTACTTGATGCCGCTGCGGATCGCCCAGTGGTGTTTCGCACCCTCGACATCGGCAGTGACAAGGTTGTGCCATACATACGCCGGACGAAAGAAGAAAACCCGGCGCTCGGCTGGCGCGCGGTGAGGCTTGCTTTGGACCGGCCGGCATTGCTCAGATATCAGATAAGGGCGCTACTTATGGCGGCCGCAGGACGGCAGCTCAATTTCATGTTTCCCATGGTAACGGATGTGAGCGAATTTCTCGCTGCACGGGCCATGCTCGACAAAGAAGTTGACAGATTTGAACGTTTAGGTCGCGATTTGCCGGCACGTACTCGAGTGGGATGTATGCTCGAAGTGCCAGCATTGGCGTGGCAGTTGAAAAATTTATTGCCGCATTTGGATTTTGTCTCAATCGGCAGCAATGACTTGATCCAGTTTTTATTCGCGTGGGATCGCAATAACCCTCGTATCGCTAATCGTTACGAAGTATTGAGCCCAATGGTTCTATCTTTTATGCGCGACATAATCATCAAATGTGATGCGGCCGGCGTGCCCGTCAGCCTGTGCGGCGAAATGTCCGGACACCCGGTGGAAGCCATGGCACTTATAGGTTTGGGTTTGCGGACATTATCCATGGCGGCGTCGTCATTGGGGCCAGTCAAGATGATGATCCGCAGATTAGACGCGGGTGAACTCGCCAGCCATTTGCCCGGACTGATGGAGAGCCAGAACCGAAGTGTTCGAGAAGAACTATGCGGGTTTGCCGAGGCGCACGGTGTCCCCATTTAAGTCGTTGTAGAAATTAACTTTTTCTGCATTAATTTTGCGGTTACTGTTGATTTAAGAATAGCAGCAATGAAGCACGAATAATTTTTGCAGACTTAAACGATCATATTGTGTTGTTGCGTTCGAGTAGGTTAGAAAATGTCGACGGGTAACCCACGGCAGTTGATGAAATTACAGAAACCGAGCGGTAAACGTCGCCTGCACCTTCGTAAAGTGGCGGATGACGACAGCGAGCTCCTCAATTATGAAGGCGTAGGCCGTGACCTGCGTGCGGCGCGGCTCGATGCGGGCTTAGAGCGGCATGAAGTAGCGGCAAAACTCCACATCAAACGATCCTATGTGCACGCCATAGAAGACGGTAATTTCGGCAAACTTCCAGCCAGTGTATATGCCTATGGCTTTGTCCGCTCGTACGCGGGAATAATGGGTCTGGATGAAGATTTAGTCATTCGTCGTTTCAAGAACGAATGGCGAGGTCTGGGCACTTCCACCCGTCTGGAATTTCCCGGGCCGCCCGAAGAGACAAGATTACCGGGCGGAACCTTAATCGCTGTGTCCTGTATGCTTGCGGTGATTGCCTATGGCGGTTGGTACTATCTTTCACATCAAGACCGGATCGATTTGCCGCGGGTCTCTATTGTCCCCGAACAATTGGTCCCGGCGGTGGCATCAACGGCTGATGGACTGACGGGAGATGAACTTGCCATGTCGGCAGGCAATAAAGTGGAACCGCTGAATTCGCCTCCTATAGAGGCTGCTAAGTCTAAACCGGCGGCACCTCAAAAAAACGGGGTCCGGGCTAATCTTCCGGTCGACCAAACGAAAGTGACAAAAGTTACGCAAGACAAAGCATATTCTGTGGCGTCAAAATCGATAACACCGCCCTCTGGGGCCGTCTTGGCGACCACAACGGTGGGTCCCGCCGAGACGCTCCAGCCGGCCAAATACGGTGGCGCCAACACGGGGCGGATCATACTTCGTGCACGGGCCGACACTTGGGTCAGGGTCCAGGCCGACGAAGACGACGGACAAGTTTACCTCGGCCGAATACTCCATGCTGGCGACGAGTTTCGTCTGCCGGATCGTGACGACTTGCTTTTAATGACCGGGAACGCGGGTGGCCTTGAAATCATGGTGGACGGCAAAAAAGTGGCCGGTATAGGATCACTGGGCATGGTGCGCCGCCGGGTTTTGCTTGATCCCATGCGACTTCTGGCAGGCACGGCGGTGGACGAAAACTGATCTAAACCTTCAAAATGATAGGGCAAACCGGTACTTTTAGTCATGATGTTCTTTCGGGATTTTAACATGTATAACGGCGCTCTTAATTTGACCTGACCGGACTGTTTGGATTTCAACTCATGACTTCGCTGAAGCCAGTGCGTGGCACCCATGATTTATTGGGCGAGGATGCGTGGCGGCACCGCCACGTGGTCGAAGCATTTCGTGATTTTGCTGGGCGCTATGGGTTTTCCGAACTGGCAACACCGATATTTGAGTTTACCGAGGTGTTTCAACGCACGTTGGGGGAAACTTCCGATGTTGTTCAAAAAGAAATGTACACGTTTGAAGATCGCGGTGGAGAGAGGGTTACCTTACGACCGGAGTTCACCGCCGGAATAGCGCGGGCATTCATATCCGGTGGTATGGCCCAAAATGTGCCGTGTAAATTTTTCAGTCACGGCCCGGTTTTTCGCTACGAACGACCCCAGAAAGGGCGGTTAAGGCAATTTCACCAAATCAATTTGGAAGTCCTCGGGGTTCCTGAAAACCAAGCCGATGTGGAGGTAATCGCATTGGCAAGTGACCTTCTGGCGGACCTCGGTATTGGTGATAAGACGACGTTGGAATTGAACACGCTCGGAGACAGCGAAAGCCGCGGTGCCTATCGAAAAGTACTGGTCGATTATTTCTCTGCGCATAAAGGTGACTTGAGCGACGACAGCAAGGCGCGGCTCGAGCGCAACCCGTTACGCATTCTTGATTCAAAAGATGCTGGTGACCGCGATTTAATTGAACGCGCGCCGCGAATGGCTGATTATTTGAACTCTGTCTCCGCTGACTTTTTTGCGGGTGTGCGTGAAGGTTTGGATAGGATTGGCATTACCTACGCGGTCAATGATCGATTGGTGCGCGGACTTGACTACTACACCCACACAGCATTCGAGTTCACCACCACTTTTTTGGGAGCCCAGGGCGCCGTCATTGCAGGCGGCCGATACGACGGTTTGATCGAACAAATGGGCGGCAAATCGACACCTGGCATAGGCTGGGCCGGGGGCATCGAGCGCCTGGGAATGTTATTGGAAGATATCCCCCCCCCGCCCCGGCCACTGGTTGTCGTCCCGATCGGTGATGGGGCTCAAATGCTTGCCCTATCCTTAACCCAAGAGCTCAGGTCAGCCGGGTTTCGAGTGGACATGGGGTATCGAGGCAACGTCGGAAAGAGGATGAAGCGTGCCGATAGGATTGGCGCCCGCGCGGCTTTGCTGCTGGGAGAAGATGAGATCGGACAAGGCGTCGTCAAAATTCGCGACCTGGACAGTGGCGACGAAATAACAGTGCCGCTAACGGACGTTGCCAATCGTCTAAATATGTACCGATAACGCCGTGCATTTTGATCATCTGGGATGGGCTGGTGATACCCGAACAAAAACGTAAATCCGTACTTGACCGATATGAAGAGCTTGAGGCTTCCATGGCCCAACAAGGTGGCCAGTCGTCTAAAGATTTTGTCGCTATGTCAAAAGAGTATGCCGAACTGACGCCCGTTGTGGAGCAATTGCGGGCTTTGGATAAGCTTCAGACCGATATGATGGATCTGGCCGAAATGATTGCCGGTCAGGAAGCGGAACCTGAGATGAAAGAGCTGGCCGAGCACGAATTTATGGCGCTAAAGGAAGCGGTCCCGGGGTTGGAGCAGAAACTTCAAATGCTCTTGCTCGAATCAGACGCAGCGGACGACAGCAACGTAATAATGGAGGTGCGGGCAGGGACCGGAGGCGATGAAGCCGCGCTGTTCGCCGGTGATTTGTTTCGCATGTATCAGCGCTATGCCGAACTTAAAAGATGGAAGTTCGAGGTGCTTGGCATTGCCGATACGGACCTGGGCGGCCTGCGGGAAGCGACGGCGGCGATCTCAGGCCATGGCGTCTACGCGCGCCTGAAATTCGAATCGGGTGTGCATCGGGTCCAGCGGATACCAACCACAGAATCCGGCGGCCGCATTCACACTTCGGCGGCGACTGTGGCTGTTCTGCCCGAGCCCGAAGAAGTCGATATTCAAGTGGAAGAGAAAGACCTTCGGGTGGATGTTTTCCGTGCCAGCGGTCCGGGTGGCCAGTCGGTAAACACAACTGATAGCGCGATACGGATCACTCATTTACCCAGCGGGTTGGTGGTCCAGCAGCAGGATGAAAAATCCCAGCATAAAAACCGTGCAAAGG
>JAPYRI010000078.1 GCA_029941135.1 Alphaproteobacteria bacterium
ATAGCCAAACTGTGGGGTCTGAGCGCCCAAACCATAAATCCGAACATACAGATCTTCAAAAGCTTCACACAAGTGGACCAGATCATCGCCACTGGTCAAATTGTCCCTATCGGATACAATTTCAAGATCATTGAGTTGTCCGTAGTACAACATACGAACGCCAGGTTTATAAGTAATTTTATCCGGTGACACGCCGCTCTTTGCGAACTCTTCTTCCACTTGCTTACGCAAGCGCGACCACGACACCGTAATGGTCTTCGCCAACGCGATTTTATCCTCATCGGTGGAAGTCGGCAGCAGGGGTATATCAAGCGACCGGTCGTAACGGTATTCGTAGTCCCCGCAGGCACACCCGAATGCCGAAAAACCCGGCGCCCAAGCCGGCACCAAAATATCTTCGAACGCAAGACCGCTGGAATATCCGGCCACGTGAAGCGGTCCGCCGCCGCCATACGACAGCAGAGTATAACTTTCGGGCGAATAGCCCTTGCCCAATATTTGGCTCAGCAGTTGACTGCGCAGATGATCTTCAAACAATTCGAGGACACCGGCGGCGGCCCGGTAAACCTCTATACCCAGAGGCTCAGCGATCTGCTCACGCACCGCATCAATTGCGAGTTGACGATCCAGCGTGATGTCACCACCGAGGAAAAAGTCAGGATTGATATAGCCAAGCGCTACGTTACAGTCGGTGATCGACACGGTTTCGACACCACTCTCGGGCCAACTGACACCAATTTTCGCACCGGCACTGTCTGGTCCAATCTCAATCCGATTGGACGTCGGATTAATGCGCACATACGAACCCGTACCGGCACCCACCGAGTCAATTTGCACCAAGGGCATGTTCAGTAAAAAGCGAGCGACATCCGGGTTCTGCTTGATCGTAAATTCGCCGTCCGTTATCAGCGCCAAGTCAAACGAGGTGCCGCCGATGTCTGAACAAGCGACGTTCTTGATGCCCAATTTTTCACCCAAATAACGCGCCCCAATGACGCCACCGATAGGACCACTAATCAGAGTCCGGGCGAGTTCTTTGGCATCCATGGAAATGGTGCCCCCGTGGCTGGCCATTACGCGCAAATCAAACTTGCCGCCGGCATCGCGAGACTTCTGTCGAACGGCTTGCAACGACGCTCGTGATGGCTCGGCCGCATAAGCTTCCATCAAAGTCGTATTCAATCGCGGCAAATCCTGACGCACGGGATACAGCTCACTTGAAAGATAGAGGGGGATTTCAGTGCCCCGGTCTTTCATGATCTCTAGAGCAATTTCACGTGCCCGGTTTTCGTGAGCTTCGTTCTTATAGGAGAACAGCATGCTAATTACGATGGACTCAACTTTCTGGTCCAGTAATTTGCCAATAGCTTCACGCACCTCGTTTTCGTAAAGAGGAATGACTTCCTTGCCAAAAACATCAATCCGGCCACGAATGCCATAAATACGCTCGCGCGGCACGAGTGGTTCGTTGTGGTGGTGGGTGGTAACATGCAACCGATCACCAATCGAATACCCAAGATAGGTTTGGATGCCGCGCTCAAGGCGCAAACAATCTTCCATGCCCCCGCTGACCAGCACACCAACCCGGCGGCCCTTTCTTTCAAGCAAACGGTTGAGCATGGCCGTGCCCGAAAATATACCTGTCCTTATGTCGTCAAAACCTTCCTCTACCGACAAATCCCAATACTTAAGACCATCTTTCAAGGAACTCATGAACCCGATGGATTCATCTTCAGGCGTCGATTGTGCCTTACCAACAACGAAATTCCCATCTGCATCAATGAGAAATGTGTCAGTCATGGTGCCACCGGCATCGATGCCAAGAATCCGCGGCGTGCGCGTGTTTTTCCCCGCCATAAGAAGCTTCGCTCCCCTAAATCTGAGATGAGATATTGTACCTATTGGGGCCTACCAGACGCAAGCCCCAGAAATGATCATCGAAACCCCAAAGTCCCATGATCCCGCTGGGTTCCGAGGCCGATACTATACACATTTTCGCTAGAATTTCTTCCAAATTTCCAATTTGGTTTCTTCCTTCGATCCGAGTATTTAACGGCGGTATCCCCTGTTTCGTTGCAATCAGGCACCCGTATCGTCGACCCGTGGGTGTTTATGAAACCATCCTAAACATAATTAATAATTGATTAGAGTACAGATCAACTCTCGTTAAGAAGAAGGTTCTTTTCCAGTTGCGCCAATCGCCGCCTAAGAATGGGGATACGATCCCCTCCCCAAAACAGCTCGCCATCAACAACAAACATGGGCACCCCAAAAACCCCGCCCTCTTCAGCATCACTGCGGATTCGATCGTGGTCCTCCCGGCCTTTACCCTCCAAGTAGGATTGCCAATCAGAAGTATTTGCGCCAGCTCCGTCCAACACGGACTGAACAACCTCGGGATCTTCGATGTCTAATTCCCGTCGCCAAAAACGATCAAACACCATGTCGTTATAGGCCCTAAATACATTCTCTTTTTGGGCGAATAACATCCCAATACTGGCTATTTTACTGTTGAATATTTTCTTAGGTCCTCTCACCGTCATGCCGCGCTCATTCGCCATGCGCCGACAATCCATGTAAGAATATTTGACCCGACGCCATTGATGATCGTCCCGGGTGTCTACCGCTCCAAGATACGACGGTATATCCAACGTGTACGGCCGCCACAGGAGTTCAACATCAAAGTCCTGCTCAAGCGCATAAGCTCCTTCATTTGCGAGATAGGCATAGGGGCTCTTATAATCCGTGTAGAGTTTAATCGTTTTTTTCGCCATGTTTGACACCACGTTCTAAATAATAAATCCACGAATTATTCTATTCGCGATCACTTGGGTAAACACCTAGGTAGACCGTATGAAACAAAAAAACGCCTTCAAAGGATATCCCTCGAAGGCGTTAATTTGTTTGATTTAAGCCAACCAGTAAAACGAACAATTGGCTCTAAATTGATAACCCACTGACCACGGTTACTCGTCGAGGCGAATAATCATTCCGGCGTAACCCACCGCATATACCGGGCTTGAAATCGTCGTCATTGAAGGCGTTGATTGTTCGCCGGATTCATCAGTGGCACCTTCCATATGAATAACAGACTCACCCTTGGCCATTGCCTGATACCACCAACCAGTCACGGGCGCCCCCTCAAGAGCGTACCAGTTTTTGCCGAAGTCCTTGGTCCGCATTAATGACCGCATCCCAATCGCTGCACCTTCGCCTTCAGGTGACATCCATATATCCATCAGCAACGTTTCATTGGGGGTTTTCATTTTTGCCCACGTGTCGCCACTGTCTGTGGTGTGCAAAATTAATCCGCCTTGGCCAACAACCCAACCCTGTTTGTTGTTAATAAATGTTACCGAGAATAAACTTTCTACCCCTATGGCGTTTATGTCATCAGCGTCTTCGGCGGCAATCACGGCTTCTGAGTCACCCTTTCTGAGAACTTCCCAGGTGGTTCCCTGATCCTTTGAACGCAAGATTGTATTGAACTCACCAAAAACGAGGATCGTACCCTCACTGTCGATATTCAAATCATACAGGTGAGGTTCTTCAAACTGGTTCATCACCGCCTCGTAGTCCGGCGAGATATTCGTCCAGGAATGACCTAGATCCTGGGTCCGGATGATGGCGCCAAATTCCCCGACGGCCAGACCAAACCCACTTTCTGTTATCTTTACGTTAAAAGCACGGCCCGGATAATCACTCTTGGCTTCCGTCCAACTGTCTCCACCATCTTCGGTGTAGTAAGTGGCGCCCATCGTGCCGACAATAACACCGCGTTCTTTATCTATGAAATCAACTGCGAGAAGTGAAGTTTCACCAATGCCCTCCAGGCTTTCCCAGGTAACGCCCCCGTCGTCAGACCGTAGAATTTGGCCAAAGTCGCCGATGGCCCAACCTCGAGTGCCAACGAACTCTATGTCGAAAAGTCTGTCGTGAGGCGTCGCCATGCGCATTATCGTCGCTTTGGCGGTCATCGCCTCCCCGGCATTCTCGGCCGCCAAAGTCTGGGATGCCATCGGCAGAGCTAGTAAGCCTGCGGCAAGGGCAAAACCCCCCAATCGATTGTTAAAAGGTTGCACGAAATTCCTCCTCATGGGTCCCTGGTATTCCGGCTTGCGCAATGCTTTCCGGAAACCTCCTAATTACAAAACAGTATCGCTTCCCCGCCGACGGCGCATTCTTTTACCAGACTGTCTAGTGTTTTGAGAACTCAAATTAACACAGTCTCGTCAAATTTTTAGTAATTCACTTGTGTTGGCACAGATCAGTCTCATACCTGGACGATCATAATTCCACAAACAAATCTCACCTAGATCGCACCCTCACTCTTCCCGTTGTGACCGAGTCCCAGGTTATTTTTCTCAACTTTCGGGAATATATTTTGCCAGCATGGATACGACAATTTTGTTACTGACTGTTCATTTAGTTGAGGTTACCGTTTAAAAAAAACCCTCATTACGGGGCTTTTGGTGCGCGTATTGGATTGAGAGAAAAATGGCCCCCCGAAAACCGGGGGGCCACCATTCCACTTAACGGATCAGAAGAAGCGGGAGATCCGAGTAAAGACTTCGTCGTTACGATCGATCGACGAGAACGCGTTGTCATCGTTACCTTCAAAGTGGTTCCAGTACAAGTCTAACTGCAACTGCTCGTAAGGTTTAAAACGGACACCAGGCTGAATGAACCAACCACCACCGTTACTGGCGAAATCATAAGCGCCAGCCATGTCGAAGCGCAGTCTATTCTGCATGTACTGTTGTTGTCCGCCGGCTGCAATCAAATTGTAACCGTTATCACCGATGCCGCTTGAATATTGGTCGAAACCATTACTCTCACTGCGGTGATTGAACTGCACCACCATGTACATGGCCGGGAGGTCATAGGTGAACTTATGGAATTTCTCCACCAAGAACGACCAGTTTTGCTCGTCAGCCTTGTGATGGTTCCGTGACAAGTTGTTGGTAAACTCCTTGTTAAAGGCCCAACTGGCTTCACCCTTGAACAACAAACCGTCAAATACGTAGTTAAACGGATTATCCGGCGGTACTTGGAACATATAGTTGAACCCGGTACCGATGATGTTGATCCGCGGGAATTTCCGCGTCACATTACCACCCGCTTGAATGAGTGCGAGGAAGTTATCGTAACCGGAGCGTGCGGTACCGATCCCCATGGTGCCATTCAGGTAAGTTCCGTGAGCAAGTTGCAATTGATCGCAACTGACATTAGAACCATTTTCATTTCTGTACGCTTCGCCAACCGCATAGTTTGAGGTGAACGGGTTACTCGCCCCTCCACCAACCGTTGCAGCAGTCTGATACTTAGGCGCACCCCAACTCAGATTGGACGTCCCCGGTAAACCGCCGGTGCATTGGGCGTAATCAGGTGTTTTCCATTCCTGAGCCAATACCTGTTTTACCATAGGCACGGAACCCTGACCGCGATTAACCACACGGGTAAAATCGCTTTCATCAATGTAACCGTTACCGCCGTTCGCTACGGCCAAGGCCTGATTTGAATTAACGCCAGCAGCGACTTCAGCTGCTGCCGCGAGGAACGAGGCAACCGGACCACCTTCAACACTACCACCAGACACAAGATCTGGATTGAGACCGGTACCGCCGTTTGGATTATACAGCCGGAAGTTTTGCTGATTATTCCATGGAACGAGACCCGCATTGGACTGGTCACCAACAAACTGCCAGAACAGTCCACCGCCATTCGCACTAAACGGCGCCGGTCCATTATGAGCAATAATTTGGTTCATCTCACTCCACCACGCATCATTTTCAGCTTCATACTGAAGAATGTTGCCCGCGGTTGCATTTGAGAAGGCGAAATTACGAGCATCTTGACCCGTCACAGCGGCTGCCGTAACAGCGGTATCGAATGCCGCCGCGCCACCGCCAAATGTGGTTCTAACGATATTATAGATCGATGCCCCAAAGTGTGTGGTACCGGATCCATCGACAAAGGTTGGGTCGGTTGCCGAGTTATAACTGTTAGCAACCAAAGGAGTTCCGTCAAACCCGATGGGCGCGCCGAACGTGCCCAAAGCTGTACCGCCAGCAATATAACCGCCACCTGCGGCTACATAACCCGGATCAAGGACAGCAAGTGCACCAACACCAACCGGAATATTGGTCGTACCGGCGGCAACCACCGCACTGGTGTCACGGGTCAAAAGACCCAAACCGCCGAACTTGCCCTGATCCATCAAATTGCCGTCTTTAAACTCGAACACGCCAACTTGCTGCGGACGGCTGACGAAGTTCAACTGAACTTCAACACCGGTGTTAAACAGCGGACCACGTGCACGGCCACCGTAAACCAAACGTTGCCGGGCATTATCAATGTCACCCGCATCCTGCAAGAAGATACCTGAATCAACGTTCGAATAGGGCGAGCCCTGAGGTGCGAACAATGTCGGTGTGAACTGGGTCACGAAACCTTCGACTTCCCAGCCATTCCACTCTGGTGGAGAGTAACTGCCCCGGATACCGAGGGTGGCGATACGTTCATCGGCGAACTCTTCGCCCTGGACGTCAAACACCAAGTGGCGCCGCAAGTCTAGTGAGTTAACCATGTCCAAAGTACGGAAACCAAATGATTCGCCCCAAGCGATCTGTTGCTTACCAACACGTACCCAGATCGGACCGTTGGCATAATCGATATAGCCAACCGCTAAATCAATGATGTGGTATTTACCACTTTGCTCCAGGAGAGTTGAGTCGCCATCGAAGCTGGCGCCCGCAAACAAATCAGCGCTGTCGTTTTCATAGCCCTGATCAACCAAGGTCGTGACATCAGCCCAGCCGCGAATTTTTGCAAAGCCGCTCCAATTATCGTTTTTGCGCCAGGTAAAATCCAATTCCAGCCGCGATGCGATCATGTTCATCGTCGATGAACTGCTGTCCATGCCGCGTCTGTTATTTGGATTACCATCACCGTCAAGCGACAATGCGACTTCGGCCCGCATCATGCCCTTAACATCCAGGTTACCCCAATCGGCTTGCGCCTGTTGCGGCACCATGGCTCCGGCAGATGCAACGCTGGCACCAACCATCATAGATACTAGTGTCTTGCGATTCATTTTTAGCCCTCCTGTCACATTCTTATTCGTGTACTGCCAACAGTGGCCACACACAGTTTTAGCTCAGGTTTTTCTTATTCGACCTTATTGAGCCGTATTCGATCATTTTCTGACGGTCTTGTCTCTTTTTTTTGTTAACAGCATCTTGATCCGTCAGGTTTCTCCGTAGCTGTTGCTTTTAAGTCACGCTTTGACTTAGATCCTTTATGTCGTCGACGCCGGCTCGGCCTCGAAGGTTTCCTGAGCAATCATATGCTCACGGGTCACAAACTTTGGCCGGCCCAGATAGACCAACAACGGCACCACCACGAGAGCGATCACCATGTTGATCATCATAATCAGCACCAACAGTAATCCCATGTCTGCAAGGAATTTGAGACTGGACAAGAAGTACCAGGGTAAAATTCCGACCAGAACAATGGTTGCTGTAAAGAAGATTGCCTTGCCGGTTGTGGTCACGGCCGCGTCGATGGCCTTGCCGTAATCATCATGGATCTGGTGTTCTTCACAAATGCGGCTGAGTAGATAAATGCCGTAGTCAATGCCGACACCGATACCAATCGCGGCCACCGGCAACGTGTTGGTATCCAGCGAGATTGACATGATCACCATTACTGCACCCAGCATCAGGTTCGCCAGGTTAACTGGGAACAGAAGCAAAAGGCCGGCAACAAACGAGCGGTAGGCAATACCGCAAGTGATGAAAATGACGCAAATGAGCGCACCCAAAATGACCCATTGATAATAATCAACGGTTTCGTTGGTCGCCCTTTGTAAAGCGATTGTGCCCGAACCCACCCGGATCGTGAACGCTTCATGATCT
Source organism: Alphaproteobacteria bacterium (assembly GCA_029941135.1). Classification (GTDB taxonomy): domain Bacteria; phylum Pseudomonadota; class Alphaproteobacteria; order JAPYRI01; family JAPYRI01; genus JAPYRI01. Next base: position 7,920 of record JAPYRI010000078.1, read on the forward strand.
GAATTCAGTTCGGCAACAACTTCGCGCGCATTATTAATCGACTTAATGAGAGTCGGTGTTTTTTTGTCTTTGTACCAGAAGGAGACCGTCCCGTGCATGATCCCGTAATCGACCACATGGGAGTAGTTCTTGGCACTGTTTCCGAACATGAGTGCGTTGGACATGGCCGTTATCGCCACGTCGTTATCATCCAGAGGCAGCCATTTCGGGTTGCCTCCGCTGAACAAACGGTTGGCTTCAGGTAAGTAATCAGCAAAAGACAACGAAGCCGTTGGTCTATGTTCCCGCATCTCCATTTGTCTTTGGAGGCGGGTCATGGTTTTGGCCGCGTCCGCCGTGCGCGACGAGAACTCTTGTTTGCCCTCGAAAATCACTTCCAACGTATTCATACCCGGGAATGCATTGTTCAACTGACGCACTGATTCGTTGAACTCGGAATCATCCCAAAGAATGGCGCTTCCTTCAACGCTACTGCCGACAGTCATTTGTGACATAAAGGCACCAGAAACCAAGGTAGCAATGCCGACAACGACTGCGGTCGGTGTCGCTATACTGCCGTGGCTTAGTTTGCCAATTTTTGCCAGTAGCAAACCCACACCCCGGTGGAAGAACGAACGTTCATCACCATGCTCCGAGAACATTTCGTTCACGTTCTTCGGCGTCGGCAAGAATGACAAAATGACGGGTGACAGGAAAGCGTTGGTCGGGATCAACGACATGGCCCAGAAGCCGCAGAAGATTGAAAATTTCTGCAACATGGGCACTTCGGCAACACCGATCAGGAACAAGCCAGTCGCGTCGGTGATAATACCCAGAACACCAGGCGCCATCAGCAAGCGCAATGAGCCTTGGGCTGAGCCCAGTTTGTCTCCGGTCGCCAACAATATCTCGTAATATCGCTCGGTCATCTGCACAGCGTGGCTAAACGATCGGGCAACCAGCAGAAGCGGCACCACTAAGATGAGCGGCTCCACGTTGGATCCGGCCCACCCGACATAACCGAAGCCCCAAATCGCGGCGACAACACTGGTGATAATCGGTGTAAAGACACCGGCGATGTTGCGCATGTAAATCAGCAGGGCAAAGAGCATGGCAGCAACCGTAATGCCGAAAATGCCGATCATCTCGCCTTCATAGCGATAAACCCAACCGGTCAACATCGGCTGCCCGGCGCCATAAATTTCGTGCTTGTCGTCCCGCGCAGCTTCAATGAATTTCTGAACGTACTCGAAGGTTTCACCGTAATCGAGCTTTTGTTCGATGAAAGTGGCCCGGATCATGGTTGAGGTTTCATCAGGCGAAATTAGAAACGTCACCACGCCCGAGGCTTTATCCACATTGCCGCGGAATTCAGCCAGCTCCTCCGGAGTGACCGGGGAGTGACCGCCCATAAGTGCGCTGGAGGTGATCCCAAACTCATTCGCTTCGGCGAACCGTGCTTTTTCGGTAGAGATCGAAACCACCAAATCGTGATCAACGGCTGGAGACAGATCCATTGAACGAGTCATTTGCCAAACCTTGTCCAAGGTTTCGGCGTTATAGATCGTCCCTTCTTTGACCTTGACCATTATTTGAATGGTCAGAGGGTTACCAAAATTCGGATGAGCCTTGAACGTGTGCACGAAGGGATGGCCACCCGGTAAGAGGTCGGTAAATACCGTACCAATTTTGATGTCACGAATGCCAATTCCCAAACCAACGGTGACAATCAGCATTATTGCTAAATATGCCATGCGATAATGGATGGCCATGTAAGCTAATCTTGAACGCAATCCCATAATATTGATCTCCAACCCTTTTGGCCGCGGCCACAGCGTGATCTGGATTTTCGGATAAATAATGGAAGGCTAACAATTGGCCTCCCGTTCGGGTCTGTCGGCCTCCCTCCCCAGGGATTTGCCTCACCCTTTTACCCTTCCCTCCAGGCACTCCCTCCGCCTGTTTAACTCCAACGAACCTAATTGAGGCTCGCCCCTATAACTCCAAGTATGCGCTTCCACATCGCCCCATTACTGGACAATGCCGAAGACACCTCGAAACTCTCAACATCGGTGGCCGCACTTCTACACTCGGGAATAAGACCCCGAAGATCGAATTACGTCGCGCCGGAAAATCGTAAAGGGATTCGTTGATTCCCCCCCCACACCGTTGCTCTCAGTCATCGCGGCAGCCCATGTAATCGTGACTCCGAACGCGCTAGTTTTCTGCCGATTGTTAGTTTCCAGCATTCAATTAACCGGAAACTACACTGGCGCGATGCACCCGTCTACCCCATTTGCACACACTCGTCCCATTAAAGCGCCAAATAATCTTCCGCATTCTTGTATCCGGAGACATAATGCGTGATGCGAGTGAGAATGGCTTCATTGGGAACTTAGTGTATCGAGTTCGAAGTAAGGGGTGGAGTGAGCATGAAGAGAGCAGAACGGCGGCGCCAAGAGAGAGTTCAAAAGCGTCAGGACAAAACTGATAAACGGCGGCGTCAGGTTGTGAATCCGACACGACCGGTAACTGATACCGACACTCTGTTCAGGCAAGCGGTCGGGCATCATCAGCGCGGGCAAGTGGACGAAGCAGAGAAGTTGTACCAGCAGATATTGCGTGCCCATCCAAGCCACTTCGATACGCTCAATAATTTGGCGTTGGTGGCCAAGGGTCAGGGTAATCCGGATGGTGCCATTCATATGTTCCGGCGGGCCATCAAAGCTCAGCCGAAGTCGATCGAAGCCTACAACAATCTGGGCGTCGCTTTGCACGAACAGAATAAAGTCGATGAAGCGATCACGGCTTATAGGGAGGCTTTGCAGGTCCAACCCAATTCTGCAGATGTGCATCACAATTTAGGATTTGCTCTGCACGAAAAGAAACAATTGGACGATGCAATTGTTCACTACAAGCAATCATTGGAGTTAGCGCCGAAATTTGTCGATGCGCATATCAACCTGGGGTCCGCATGGCGAGATAAGGGAAACCTTGAACAAGCCAGCGTGTGTTTTGAGCAGGCAACGAAAATCGACGGCCAGTCAGCCGAAGCATTGCACAATCTAGGCTGCATTCGATCTACGCAAGGTCTAGAAGAAGAAGCCATCCAATTGTATGGAGCGGCAATCGCGCTTCGAGAACTTTATCCGGAAGCACACAGTAATTTGGGCGACGCCCTCAGCAAAATTGGCCGAATCGAGGATGCAGTCAGTGCTTATCACCGCGCAATCCAGCAAGACCCGCACAATGCCTTAGCCCATAACGGCCTGGGCGCCTCCTTCATTGAGTTAAGTAAACTCAATGAAGCGGAAGCGTCGATCCGCGAAGCGATACGTCTCAAACCCAATTTGGCGACCGCCCATTTAACTTTGGCGGATCTTTATATGGCGCGGTCAACATCACTGTATTTAGGCGAAGCGGAAAACGCGGCGCGCATGGCAACAGAATTAGATCCAAAGTCAGCGGCAGCTTTCGATTTGCTGTCATCCATTTTGGTCAAATCACAACGTAATGAAGAAGCTGGCATTGAGGCAATAAAAGCAACTCGGCTCGTTCCCGGCTCAGCGCGTCTTCAGTCAAACCTCGCCGACATCTACTTAAAGTCGGGACAGCACGCCAAAGCGGCGGATACCGCACGCGCGGCAATTCAGTTGGACCCAGAGTACACGGAAGCACATTTCTTATTGGGCAATGCTCTACTTTCCCAAGGCGACCCGAAAGCTGCGATCGAGGCATTTCAAGTTTGCCGTCAGGATCTGGACTTCTGTCAAACAGGCAACATGGCCATGGAAACGTTGGCTCTCCAATCCCTAGAGTGGAATAAGGAGGCTGATAATCTGACTGATTTCGACCAACTGATTGCGGAATTTAGACTGGAAGATTCCGCACCGTTCAAATCGATCGAGGAATTCAACGCGGCGCTAACCAACGAAATTTTGGCTCACCCAAGTCTTGAGTGGGAACCGGCTGGTCATCCGGCCTCGGGAGGTTCAGTAACAGGCAATCTGCTCATGCATCCAACGCCAGCAATTAGCACATTTGAAAAGTTTCTGCGTCGGTCCATTAACAACTATCTTGACGAATTGCCGGGTGACACGGAACATCCTTTTTTGCGCCGGATCCCAAAAAACTACGGTTTGCGAATTTGGGCAACAGTGATGGGCAAAGACGGTTTCATAAACCCTCATATTCATTCCGAGAGCTGGATTACCGGCGCCTATTATGTTTGTTTTCCCGGCCCGGAGAAATCAGAAGAAGCTGAAAATGCTGGCTGGATTAAGTTTGGGCCGCCCGACAGGGTGTCGCAGCAGAAGTATACAGCGACGACAAAGTTGATAAAACCGGAGCCCGGACTCTTGCTGCTGTTTCCCTCGTACTTTCATCACCAATCCCTGCCGCTCAAATATTTTAGCAACCGTATTAGTCTGGCCTTCGAAATCTATGCGATTGCTTGGCGCTGAAGGTTATGGGCGCGGCAACGATGGCGACTACCACGCGCAATAATCTGGGTGAATTGTCTGACCTTGAAGCTGTCGACAAGTTGGTAAA
>JAPYRI010000079.1 GCA_029941135.1 Alphaproteobacteria bacterium
GAGTTTATCCGCGCCGATCGGACCATCACCATCACCGGAAGATAAAATAAGCATACGTTCAACGAAATTTTTCAACTGGCGTACATTACCCGGCCAATCGTAAGCCTGCATCGCAGCAATAGCATCTTCACCAATCGGACGCGCAGGCAGACCGTTCGCCGCCGCTAGTCGTTCGACTGAATGTCGCACAAGATTAGGAATATCGTCGCGCCGTTCAATCAACGGCGGAACCACAACTGGTACCACCGCTAAACGATGATACAAGTCTTCGCGGAACTTTCCTTCGGTGATGAGTCGGGCCAAATCCTGATTTGTTGCACTCACCACCCGAACGTCCACTTCGACCCGGGTGTTGCCCCCGATGCGAACGAAAGTTTGATCAACCAAGACGCGCAATATTTTGGCTTGCGTTTCAAGCGGCATGTCGGACACATGATCAATGAACAAAGTACCGTTGTGCGCTTGCTCGAAAACGCCAACTTTGCGCCCGCTCACCCCGCGTTCAGCGCCGAATAATTCTACTTCTATTCGGTCCGGCGCCATGTTCGCCGCGTTGAGAACCACAAACGGTCCTTCGGCACGCCGCGACTGCCGATGGATCAATCGGGCAACGAGTTCTTTTCCCGAACCGGGAGGACCGCTGATCATCACTCGGCTACCTGTTGTCGCCACTTTGTCGATGGTGTTACGCACCATAGTAATGGCGCTTGACTCCCCGATAAGTTCGCCCGCTTCGCCGGTTCGCCGGCGCAATTCACGATTTTCTCGCTTTAATTGAGCCGCTTCTATTGCGCGTTCGATCAAAACCAATAATCGGTCAGTCTTAAATGGTTTTTCGATAAAATCGTACGCACCGCGTTTAATGGCCGCAACGGCAGTTTCGATGTTGCCATGGCCACTGATCATTAACACTGGCAATTCCGAATGGTCGCGTAGCACAATGTCGAGTAGTTCTAATCCATCGTATTGGCTGTCATGCATCCATATATCCAGGATCAGTAATGACGGGCGGCGTTGTCCAATTTCACTCAACGCCTCATCACTATTTACCGCAGTTCGCACGAAATAGCCTTCATCCGTCAAAATTCCAGATACGAGATCTCGAATGTCAGCTTCGTCGTCAACCATAAGAATGTCATGTGCCATGACCGACTACCTTTTGTTTAATCGCAACACTATTTTTGGAGTGATCGCCTTTCTCCCCTAAGGGCAGCTCTCTATTGAAAGTCAAACGCACCAGTGCGCCGCCTTCAGGTCGATCATTCAATTCCAGCGCGCCATGATGTTCTTCCATTACTTTCTCGACAATAGCGAGGCCTAATCCGGTGCCCTTGGTCCGCGTTGTAACATAAGGCTCGGTTAAGCGATCGCGCAATGCAGTCGGGAAACCGGGTCCATTGTCACGGATTTCCAGCACTACCGTCTGTTTGTCTTGTTCAACAATTTCGACTTCGACGATCCCATCTTCTGAAACCCCCATTTTGCTATTTGAGCGATCTCCACTCAGAGCTTCAGCCGCGTTTTTTATGAGATTGGTCAGAGCCCGAGTGATTTGTCGACCATCCAGCAGCAATATGACCGGGTCGTCTGGCAACATCATGCGAAATCCAATATTCGAATTAGCCACTTGTTGCAAAAATACAGCTTGCTGCACAAGTTTGTTCAATTCCTCTTTTTTGAACTCAGCGCCAGGCATACGAACAAATTCGCTAAACTCATCAACCATGCGGCCAATATCAGTGACTTGACGAATTATGGTCTCGGTGCACTGGTCGAAGATATCAGGGTCAGACTGAATTTCATTTTTGTATTTTCGGCGCAAACGCTCCGCCGACAATTGAATGGGAGTAAGCGGGTTTTTGATTTCATGGGCGATACGGCGCGCAATGTCACCCCACGCAGCCCGCCTCTGAGCCACCAATAGATCCGTCAGATCATCAAACGTAACGACGTATCCACCCAACTCCTGCGAATTCCATTGAGCCACCACACGGACGAGTAAGTTGCGCGAGACACCGCCACGCTCAATCGTGACTTGATTGCGCGCCGTACGGCCGCGCTGGCGCCGCGCTTCAATCAGTAAAGGCGCCATTTCCGGAACAACATCCTCAAAGCGACGTCCCACAAGTTCATTCGCCGACACGCCCATTAAGTTGATGGCTGATTTGTTCGGTAGGTTAATGACTCCATTACCATCAACACCGATCACACCCGCTGTGACCCCCGACAACACGGCTTCGGTAAACCGGCGTCGCAGATCAAGCTGGCTGTTGGCTTCGGTGAGTTCATTTTTCTGTGTCTCGATCTGGTCAGTCATTCTGTTGAAAGCGCGGCTGAGAGTTGCGAATTCATCATCCTCGCGACCCTCATCCACTCTCGAGCTGTAGTCACCCGCGCGTACGCGTTCTACCGCAGTGACGAGACGTCCCACGGGCGCCACCAATAAATTAGAAAACCACAAGCCAAACCAGACTGCCGCCAATAGAACCAGAACGCCGACCACAGTGAAAATGAGTGTGAACGTAATCTCTATATCGAAGCGCGCACCTTCTCTGTCTTCGTATTCCTCCAGCGCCGCTCCCGCACGCGCGGCATGGCCCAATACGCGGGAATCGACAAAACGGCCAACAAATAAATAGCCGTCGATGTAGCGATCCAGTCTGAGAAGTGCACGTACCCGGTCTCCCCCATCACTCGTCAGAATGACAACATCTCCGGCGGCCGCTTGTTTAAGTGCGCCATCAGGCAACGTAGTAATACCGACCCCAAAACTGAACTGAGTTTTGGCCAAAATTTGGCCACTGCTGTTGAATACGACGGCTTCGGCCAGAGACCGCAACGCCGCTTGTGTTACCACTATGTCTCCCAAATTTACGCGACCAGCCGTCACTTCAGGCGAAAGCCGGTTGAGATCATTGGCCATGGCGAGCACATCAGCGCGGACAACTTTACGGTGCTCTTCGATATAAACTTCGGACGCTTTCACCGATTCTTGCAGTACTGTGCGCACGTGATCGCTGAACCAGGCTTCCAACCCCAAATGAAAATAAAGCCCGGAAAATAAACCGACAAAAATAGTCGGGACCACCGCCAATATGCTGAACAGGACCACCATTCGGACTTGCAATCTTGAACCAGCAGAACCCGCCCTTCGGGCAACCCATAATTGCACCAGTCGCCGGGCGACAATCGCACCCAGCAACATGACGAGGACTAAGTTGACGAACAATAGAAATAATACAACGCGGGGGCTGGGATTAACCGGGGCCGTGCCGGTCAATACCCCGTATGTCATGACCCCGGAACCAATCGCTCCAATTGACAAAGTAATAGCAAACTTGCTGCCGAGCCCAATTCGGCGTGACCAGGCACGAATACGCTCAGCCTGAGCTAATTCAAATATTTGAGCCGTATTTGCCATTTGCTTGGGCTTGTCCCGGTGCAGCAACAGTAACGAGAATCGGTATTGTGAGGTGCTGCCAAGAATGTCACTTAAAAACTTCCAGCGCGCTCGCTCATTCCCGATATTGTTTCCAGCCAACAGTATACCACGCTGTGGCAAAAAAACATCACTTGAGGCCGCGGGTGACTTGTATATCTAAATTTCTGATTTTTTTGCGCAGGGTATTTCGATTGAGGCCCAACAGGTCAGCCGTTCTAACCTGGTTTCCCCGAGTAGCCGCTAATGACAACTGGATGAGGGGCCGTTCAATCTCCTGCAAAATTCTATCGTACAATCCATCCGGCGGGAGTTGATCCCCATGAGCTTTGAAATATCGAGCGAGGTGGCGTTCAGCGGCCGTTCCCAGACTTTCATTTTCGTCCGACATATATGCGAAATCCAAACTAACAGTCCCGGACAATTCGGCATCGATCGCTTCTCTACCTATGACTTCTTCGGAATACAGTGCTGTCAGGCGCCGCACCAGGTTTTCGAGTTCCCGCACATTTCCGGGCCAGGGATAGGCCTTAAGTCGAGTCATTGCCTCGGGATTCACGGTTTTTGTCGGCAAACCTTCTTCCGCTGCCTGATTGAGAAAGTGATTAACCAAATCAGGAATATCTTCAAGCCGTTCTCGCAAGGGCGGAAGTCTCAAAGGCACCACGTTCAACCGGTAGAATAGGTCCTCGCGAAACAAGCCTTGATTTATCAATTGCCGCAAATCCCGATTGGTAGCCGCGATAATACGGGCATCAGTTTTAATCGGCGTGCGCCCGCCGACGGTTGTATATTCGCCCTGTTGCAACACCCGAAGGAGCCGCGTTTGTGCTTCCGCCGGCATATCGCCTATTTCATCCAAAAACAATGTGCCCCCATCGGCCTGCATAAAACGCCCCATGCTGCTCATGACGGCACCGGTGAAAGCGCCCTTTTCATGTCCAAACAGCTCGCTTTCGATCAGTTCTTTGGGAATAGCCGCCATGTTAATGGCAACGAACGGACCATCATGACGCCGACCATAGTCATGGAGCGCCTGCGCCACCAATTCCTTACCGGTCCCCGATTCACCGGTAATCGTGACCGTTAGATCTGTTCCCACCAGTCGTGCGACCACTCGATAGATCTCCTGCATGGCGGCCGAACGGCCGATCAAGGGTATTTTGTCCTGCTCCCCTGTATCAACAATTGGGGTATTTTCCTCGGCATCCGACGGCGCCTTGGGTTGTTCAAGTGCATTATGAATAATTCCGGACAACTCATTAAGATCAAAGGGTTTTGGAAGGTAATCAAATGCGCCGCGTTCGGTTGCCCGCACAGCCGTCAACAAGGTGTTCTGCGCACTCATGATGATGATCGGCAAATCGGGTCGTAACTTTTTGATTTGCGGCAACATATCCAGACCGTTGCCGTCGGGCATTATCACATCAGCTATTACGATATCGCCTTCGCCGGCGGATATCCAACGCCACAAGGTCGACATGCTACCCGTGCAGCGGACCTGATAACCGATTCCGCCGAGCGATCGATTGAGAACAGTGCGGATAGCTTGATCGTCGTCCGCAAGCAATATGGTTCCGGAAGGCATCAGCCCACTCCCTCAGTACGATACATGGGCATTAGCACTTGAAAAATTGTTCTTCGGGGCTCGGAATCGCATTCAATGACACCGCCATGATCGGTAATTATTTTGGCGACAAGTGCGAGGCCCAGACCGCTGCCCTGCCCTTTACTTGTGACAAACGGGTCAAACATGTGGGGCCGCATTTCTTCGGGAACGCCGGTGCCGTTGTCGCGTATGCTAATTTCGATGGGTAGGCCAATCTTCTTTTGGCCACCCGGCAATGCCAGCCGCACTCCGTGTCGAAATGCCGTCGACAAAGTGATTTCGCCCCCTTTCTCCGGGACCGCTTCAGCGGCGTTTTTTATCAGATTTAAAAATACTTGAATCAATTGATCCCGATCGCCAGGGATCAGAGGCAAAGAAGGGTCATATTTCTCGGTAAACCGCACGTGCCGGGCAAAACCATTTTCGGAGATCATGCGCACGTGTTCCAAAACTTGGTGAATGTTGACCGGGTCATCCGCTGCCGGGCGGCCGTCGGCGAACACTTCCATTCGATCAATGAGGCTGCAGATACGGTCGGACTCATCCCGAATAAGGCGGGTGAGAGCCTTATCGTCGTCTGCAACCGTCTCTTCCATAAGTTGGGCCGCTCCTCTAATGCCCGACAAGGGATTTTTAATCTCATGGGCAAGCACGGCCGCCATGCCGGCAGCGGAACGCGCCGCACCACGGTGCACGAGTAATCTGTCCATCTTCTCGGCAATCGAACGCTCAGTAATTTCAATCAATACATGTTCGTCATTATCGCCTACTGACGTGACCTGAATGTCGACGGGCCGCTTTGCAGTGCCAGGCAGACCCAAATCCACCCCGTATTCGGCAACCGACTGACTTTGCAATTGCACCTGCCGCACGAGCCCTAACAATGGACTGTCTTCGGCCACTAGCGAGTTCAATGGACGCCGACATAAAAATGCGACGCCCATGCCAAAAAATTGCTCGGCCGATGTGTTGCCAAATTTGATTTGTTGCGCCCCGTCCACCACGAGAAGCACGTCTTTGATCGCATTCAAAATAGTGAACCCGTCGAGATCGAAATCGTCAGAGTCCAGAGAAACTTCACGAATATTTGAGGTCACACCGCTTCCTGTTCTTCTGCCAAGGGTTGATAAAATGCAGCTATTTCCGCCCTTACCGCCTCAGGGTCAGACAAACGATTAACCCGAGCACGAAATTCGGCCGAGCCACGCAAGCCCTTGGAATACCAACCAATATGTTTGCGAGCGATTTTGACCCCATGCTCCGTTCCGTAATGGGACAGGATGCCGTCATAGTGTTCGAATACGATCGCCAATTGCCTCATTAAGGGCGGATCCGGCAATCTCTCCCCGGTTTTAAGGAAATGGGCAACTTGACGTGGAAACCACGGGCGACCGTAACACCCGCGCCCAATCATTACGCCGTCAGCACCTGAAAGTTGCAAGGCTTTGCGGGCGTCATTTAGGGAAACAATATCGCCATTCACCATCACCGGCACGGAAACGGCGTCTTTTACCTGACGCACAAATGCCCAGTCCGCCGACCCTTTGTACATCTGGCAACGGGTTCGGCCATGAACAGATATCATTTTAATGCCGACGTCTTCGGCGATGCGCGCCAACTCTGCGGCATTTCTGCTGTTATCATCCCAACCCGTACGCATTTTGAGTGTTACCGGTAGGTCTACAGCCTTGACCGCCGCGTCTAATAATTTGCCGGCTTTATCGAGATTTCGCATCAATGCCGATCCCGCATGCCCGTTAACCACTTTTTTCACCGGACAGCCCATATTTATGTCAATCAGTGCCGCTCCCCGGTCTTCGTTTAGGCGCGCAGCCTCAGCCAGCACCTCAGGCTCACATCCGGCCAATTGGACCGCCATCGGAAACTCTTCCGCTACATTGGCGGCCATCTGTAATGAACGCCGGTTGCGGTGTATGACCGCTTGACTGGCAATCATTTCAGAGACGACCAAACCCGCGCCTTCACGCTTGACCAAGCGCCTAAACGGCAAGTCGGTCACCCCAGACATGGGGGCGAGAACAACAGGATTTCGCATCACGATCGGCCCGATACGAACGACCATCAAATAGGCACCTATCCAAAATGATTAATTGATAGGCAAAATACAGGACGAAACGACCCTTGGCAAGATCACCTACCCACCTTAGGGTGACGACCGACATCGCCCAGCAACAAGAATTTGCTCAACTTATGTGCAATCTTCCATTCGCACCTTCTTGGTTCCTATTGCAGTGACTGTAGCAGCCCTCATTGTGGCGGCAGGACGGGGTACTCGAGTGGGTGCGACCATACCGAAGCAATATCTGACGGTCGCAGGCACACCGATTTTGCGTTGGACCATCGATGCCTTTGCATCCCACCCCAATGTGGACATGGTGCAAGTGGCCATCCACCCAAAAGATCGGCCTTATTACGACGCTGCGATTGATGGGCTGGATATATTGAATCCGGTTGCGGGCGGCGCAAGTCGTCAGGAATCTGTGCGTTTAGGACTCGAAAGCTTGATGGTCCATGGTCCTGAAAAGGTACTTATTCACGACGGCGCTCGCCCATTTCCAGACGCAGCACTGATAAACCGGGTGATATCGGTTTTGGATGACGTACCTGCCGCGTTGGCGGCACTGCCAGTGAGCGATACCTTGAAGCGGGAAGCAGGCGACGGATTTGCCGGTGACACTGTGGAGCGTACGGGATTGTGGCGGGCGCAAACACCACAAGGCTTTCGTTTCCCGGCGATCCTCGACGCTCATCGAAAAATGCAAGGCCAGGAATTGACCGATGATGCGGCAGTAGCCGAAGGCGCAGGCCTCGCCGTCAAGTTGGTCGCTGGCAGTGAGGAAAATTTTAAAGTGACCGAACCAGAAGACATACAACGGGCGGAACGGCACCTGGGCTCTTTGGGTGGTGAAACTCGGGTCGGCACCGGCTTCGACGTTCACCGTTTCGGGCCTGGAAATCAAGTAACATTATGTGGGGTTTCTATTCCTCATGATCAAAGCCTAGCCGGTCACTCCGATGCGGACGTGGCCATGCACGCGCTTACTGATGCTATTTTAGGCGCCATCGGAGCGGGTGATATCGGCGTCCATTTTCCGCCGACGAATCCCCAATGGAAAGGAGCGCCATCACATATTTTTCTTGCAAAAGCCGGTTCGCTCGTCACGAAGGCCCATGGAAATATCAACAATTTGGACGTTACCATTATCTGTGAAGCGCCGAAAATTGCTCCCCACCGGCACGTCATGGCGGAGCGCGTCGCCGAGATATTAAAAATTGATGTTGGCCGCGTGAGCGTCAAGGCGACAACGACTGAATGTCTGGGCTTTACCGGCCGCGGCGAAGGCATCGCCGCCCAAGCGACCGCGACCATACGCCTCACATCTTAAATAGGAGGGTCAACTATGCTGCCGGAAAAACTCGTTGAGCAAGCCGCGATTGTGCTTGATGCTGCGCGCGCGGCAGACGTGCAGTTAACCGCCGCCGAAAGTTGTACTGGCGGCTTGATCATGGGATGCCTCACTGAGGTGGCCGGTTGCTCCGATGTGATCGAGCGCGGGTTTGTTACTTACACCAATCAGTCGAAACACGAAATGTTAGGAGTCGATGAACAGACACTCGAGACCCTGGGCGCGGTCAGCGAACCAGTTGCGCGCGCCATGGCAGAGGGCGCGGTGCGCAACACGCCTGCCCATGCAAGCGTCGCCGTCACCGGTATCGCGGGACCCGGTGGTGGCGGCGCCGACAAGCCTGTCGGTCTGGTTCATATTGCCAGCGCCCGCGAAGGTGCCGCGACAATTCACCGAAAATGCCTTTTTGGAGACGTCGGGCGCAGCGAAGTGCGCCGATTGACGGTCGAAACTGCTCTCGATTTATTGTTGCAACAATTACGGCTTAATGGGTAAGCTTACTTTGGGCGCTTAGCACCTTTTTTGTCGCTCGCGCGCCGTCCGTAGAGCTGATAGGCGCGGCTTTCAAAAGCCGCCACCATGCGGTGCACGGCTTCCGTAAATACCGTGCCGATAAGCCTTTCGAGCATACCGCTGCGAAACTCGAACTCCACATGAAAGTCAACCACACAAGCGCCTTCACCGGCAGGCTCAAAAATCCAACAGTTGGTCAAATACTTAAACGGGCCATATTTATAAGTGACATCGATTTGGTGCGGACGCTCGATTTTTACCCGCGATGTAAAACTTTCCCGAAATACTTTAAACCCGATGGTCATATCGGCCTCGAACCCGTCTTCGGCTTTTCGCCGCACGCGCGTCGCCACGCACCAGGGCAGAAACTCGGGGTACCTGTCCACATCTGCCACGAGATCAAATACCACTTCAGGAGCGAATGGCAGGGGCCGGCGTTCTGCATGGCTGGGCATGATCTCAGCGGTTATCCTGTTTGCGCTGTCTGGCAGTCTGCAACTTGGCAAAATCCTCGCCCGCATGGTGAGAAGAGCGCGTCAATGGTGACGACGACACCATCAAAAAGCCCTTGCCGTAGGCGATGTCTTCCAGGCTCTTAAATTCCTCTGGAGTAGCGTACCGGTCAATCGGCGCATGACGCGGTGTCGGCCGCAAATATTGACCGATGGTGATGAAGTCAACATTGGCTGCACGCAGATCGTCCATTACCTGCTGAACTTCTGATTTTTCTTCCCCCAACCCCACCATAATTCCGGACTTGGTAAACATGCTGGGATCCAGGACCTTTGCCTGATCCAACAGGCGTAAAGAATTGTAGTAGCGCGCGCCGGGCCGGATCGTCGGGTAAAGACGTGGCACGGTTTCCAAATTGTGGTTGAACACGTCGGGTTTGGCCGTGATGACGCGGGCGAGTGCATCGTCCTTACGCATAAAATCGGGGGTCAAAACTTCGATTGTTGTTCCCGGTGCGGTCTCGCGGAGGCGTTCGATGACCCGGGCAAAATGGCCGGCACCGCCATCGGGTAAATCATCCCGATCAACCGACGTAATCACCACATGATTGAGACCCAGTTTGCCAATTGCGATCGCCACATTGTCGGGCTCAAGCATATCAACGACCCTGGGCTTGCCGGTTTTCACGTTACAGAAAGCGCACGCGCGCGTGCAGATGTCTCCCAGGATCATGATGGTCGCATGCTTTTTCTGCCAGCATTCGCCAATGTTGGGGCACGCTGCCTCTTCGCACACCGTATTGAGATTGAGACTGCGCATGAGCTTTGCAGTCTCGGCGTACTCAGGCGACGCGGGCGCTTTCACCCGCAACCATGGGGGTTTTGGCATGCGTGGTGCGCTGGCGTTCAAATTTTCGACTTTAGACATGGCTCGTTACCGTTTTTCAGACACTTCAAAAATGGATTGCCCGATCAAAGGCGTCAAGAACCGACTCGTGCATCATTTCAGACAGGGTTGGGTGGGGGAACACCGTGTTCATTAAATCAGCCTCAGTTGCCTCCAATGTGCGCGCGATCGCATAACCCTGAATTAACTCAGTCACCTCGGCACCTATCATGTGAGCGCCCAACAATTCACCGGTATTGGCGTCAAACACTGTTTTAATCAATCCTTCCGGTTCGCCGAGGGCAATCGCCTTGCCATTTCCCATGTATGGAAAGCGGCCGATTTTAACCTCTATCCCGGCGTCTTTGGCCGCCATTTCGGTCATACCGATGCTCGCCACCTGGGGCCGGCAATACGTACATCCTGGAATATGCGAGGTATCGAGAGAATGAACACCGTCGATCCCGGCAATTTTCTCGACGCATATTACTCCTTCGTGGCTTGCTTTGTGCGCCAACCACGGTGGGCCGGTTAGGTCGCCAATGGCATACACTCCGGAGACGCCGGTTTCGCCCCATTCATTTACCGTCACATGGCCGCGATCAACTTTAACCCCGACTTCTTCAAGGCCGATGCCTTCAACGTTGCCGGTAATCCCCACTGCGAGCACAACACGATCTACGGAAACTTGTTCGGACTTACCCTCAGCGCTTTCGATTTTCACTGTGACAGTGTTGTCGCCCTTATCAACACCGATCACTTTGGCGTCTGTATGAAAGGTCAGCCCTTGCTTCTCGAACGACTTGCGGGCAAGGGCCGATATTTCTTCATCTTCCTGCGGCAGAATTCGGTCCAGCACTTCAACGACCGTCACATCCGCTCCCATGTCATGGTAAAAACTCGCGAACTCCATGCCAATCGCTCCCGAGCCCACGACCAGCATCGCTTTAGGCATTTTGTCTGGCACCAGGGCTTCCCGGTAAGTCCAGATCAGTTTGCCATCGTCCTCAAAGCCTGGCAGTGAACGCGCCCGTGCCCCCGTAGCCAGGACAATGTGAGGGGCTTTAAGGGTGATCGGCGTCTTACCATTTTGCTCGACCGTCACCCCTCCTGCCCCATCAAGAACACCGTAGCCTTCCACTACAGTCACCTTGCTCTTCTTCAGTAAATGTTTGACACCATTCGACAATTGTTTCGCCACCTTGCGGCTCCGTTTGACCATTTTTTGGATATCAAACGTAGCTTCCGTCGCACTAATGCCATGTTCATCCAGGTTATGGAGAAGGTGGTAAATTTCTGATGAACGAAGAAGCGCCTTGGTCGGAATACACCCCCAGTTGAGGCATATACCGCCTAAATGCTCAGCTTCAATGACCGCCACATTCATGCCTAATTGCGCACCCCTGATCGCGGTTACATAGCCACCCGGGCCACCGCCCACAACCACCAGATCAAAATTTGTTTCGGTCATCGGTGCGGCTCCCACTACAACAACATCACAAGCGGTTCGTCGATATAGGTCTTGAAGGCTTGGAGAAAGCGCGCGCCTGTGGCTCCATCGACGACCCGGTGATCGCACGACATGGTGCACGTCATGACGGTGGCAATCGACAAGGCACCGTCTTTCACCACCGGTCTTTGCGCGCCAGCACCAATGGCCAAGATTGCTCCCTGCGGCGGATTGATCACGGCCGAGAACTCGCGAATGCCAAACATACCCAGATTGGAAATGCTGAAAGTACCGCCTTGATATTCTTCCGGCTTCAACTTGCGGTCTCGGGCCCGCGCCGCCAAATCGGTCATTTCCTTGGAAATGGCAGCGAGCCCTTTGGTTTCCGCATTACGGATGATTGGGGTTATGAGGCCGCCCTCAACCGCCACCGCAACAGAGACATCCGCTCGGCTGTACTGGCGGATCGCAGTGTCCGTCCAGCTGGAATTGGCCTCGGGCACTTGTATTAACGCCAAAGCCGACGCTTTGATGATGAAATCATTGACCGATATTTTTACGCCGTCCGGTCGATCGGCGAGCTTTGCGTTGAGACGTTTGCGGGT
>JAPYRI010000080.1 GCA_029941135.1 Alphaproteobacteria bacterium
CCAATCGTTTCAGATCGTCGGCGGCCCGCGCTTGCATACGCGCGGGGATTTCTTCGGAGCAAAGTTCAAGCAACAACTCAGCCATCCTGGACCTCCGCCGTCGCTGAAGCGGCACGGCTCAAAACCCAGGCTTCACAACACCCTTTCGATAGAGCTCGCACCCGCGCGATATAGGCCGCGCGCTCGGTCACGCTAATCACCCCGCGGGCATCGAGCAGATTAAACAAATGGCTCGATTTCATGCACTGGTCGTAAGCGGGCAACGGTAGAGGAGGCATTAGTGCAAGCAGAGATTGGCATTCCGCTTCGGCATCAGCAAAGTGACGCAACAAAATATCGGTGTCGGCATGCTCGAAATTGTAGGCTGAAAATTCTTGTTCGTTTTGCAGGAACACATCGCCGTATTTCACCCCGGCGCCGTTCCATTCCAAATCGTAAACGTTGTCGACCCCTTGTACGTACATGGCCAACCGCTCCAAGCCATAGGTAATCTCACCCGCCACTGGGTTGCAGTCGATGCCGCCCACTTGCTGGAAGTAGGTAAACTGCGAAACCTCCATGCCATCGCACCATACTTCCCAGCCGAGGCCCCAGGCGCCCAAAGTGGGGCTCTCCCAATCGTCCTCAACGAAGCGAATGTCGTGGTTTTTGAAATCGATACCCAGCGCCTGCAAGCTGTCCAAATACAGCTGTTGAATGTCAGGCGGTGACGGCTTCAGGATCACTTGAAACTGATAGTAGTGCTGCAATCGGTTGGGGTTTTTACCGTAGCGGCCGTCAGTCGGCCGCCGCGACGGTTGAACGTATGCCACGTTCCAGTCTTCGGGCCCGAGCACGCGTAACGTAGTCGCCGGATGAAAGGTGCCCGCTCCCATTTCCATGTCATAGGGCTGAAGCAACACGCAACCCCGAGCGGCCCAATAACTTTGAAGGGTCAGAATCAGGTCCTGAAACGTGAACGGCGTGCCCGAACCAGTTGCGGTCATGGGTCAGTCAAAATCCAAGTAGTAATTATTGCGGGGAAAGTACCCACGCCTCTGCCAACGGTCAAGCTCTAGCTTGGGCTGAACACCCACCAGCAGCGGAAATAATCATGCCCCGAAGGGGCAGTCCGCACGGTCGCAAGCATTAGCGCCTTGGCTCGGTACATAGGTACCGCAGACCGAGCACTCAGCCAGTTCCTCGACCACCCGTTGCGCGGCATCTAAGCTGGCCTTTTGCGCCGCTGCCACACGATGTTTGTTGCGGCCTTCAATAATCCGATAAATTTTCCATACGCCGAAGATGAGGGCCGCAGTGAACAGAATTTTGGTGAGGCTTAGGCCGAGCATATTGGTGTCCTGTCAGAGCCCAAAGCGGGCCCAAATCGCGCGGCGCTCGGTCGCGCCTACAAGTTGATCAGCCCAGGTTTCGCCACCGTCAATAGCGGTTGGGAACAGCGGGCGCAAGCGGTTGCGCCACCATTTCCGAGGTCCGGTCACGAGCCGCAGCTTGACCTTCTTACCGTACTTCTCACGCAGCACTGCACGGATGTCGCCCAAATCATCCACCAACCCTAGTTCCATGGCCCGAGTCCCGGTCCAAAATTCACCGGAAAACAGCTCATCCTCAGGGCCTTTCAACTTACCTTGGCGCCGTCCGCGCACATAGGCTTTAAAATTTTCGTGCAGTTCTTGCTGTATCGACTTGAGACGCTCCCGGTCCCCGTCAGATTCGGGCAGAAACGGATCCAACAAGGTTTTGCGATCACCTGCCGTATGAAGGCGGCGCTCGACCCCTAACTTCGAGATCAATTCGGTAAAGCCAAATCCCGACGATACCACGCCAATACTGCCAACGATCGAACTTGGGTCAGCATAAAGGGTGTCGGCGGCAGCCAGCAGCATATAGCCTCCAGACGCCGCAACGTCTTCAGCAAAAGCGTAGACCGGTAACTCTTTTTCGACCGCTAGAGCGCGAATCCGCCCGGCAATTAACGCCGACTGAACCGGCGAACCTCCTGGCGAGTTGACCACGAGAGCTACTGCCTTTGCATGCCGCATGGAAAATGCGCGCTCAATTCTGCCCGCTGCAGTGGCGAGGCTCAGTGCAGGTCCCAAGCCCGCGCCCCGGCCAATCACCCCGTCCAACCGCAATACCGCGACCACTGGCCCTGATTCACGGACGCGCTTGATCGGGATCAAATCCCGCCACCCACACCAATTTAACGCTGTCATCGCGTATCACTCACAAGGGCAGTCCTGATAGACCGCGCAGGATTTGCTGGGCCGCGTCGGTGTACTTCCCGTCTGGTCCGTGCAAAACCATGCCCGGCAACATGCGTAGCCGGCTGCGCACGCCTTTGCGCGCGCGCACCACCACGCGCTTTGCCGTTTTTCCTTCGCCGGGCCACAGGGGATAAACGGCAATTTCACCGGCCCGGTTACGCAAACAGGCGAGGACGTCGTCTAACCGGTCAGCCCGGTGAACGATGCTTATTGAGCCCTGGCTCTTTAAGACCGCCAGCCCGTAGTCGATCCAATCTTCAAGCGTACCACTCTCCTCCATGCGTGACAGGTGGGTTTCCCGCGCCGGCGACATGCGCGCTTTGCCGTGTTCCTGATAAGGAGGATTCATCATCACGTGGTCGAACGGTTCCGCTGCCAGGATTTCCTGGGGCGGATCTGTAATATCACCGGTGTGAAATCTCACGCGATCGGAAAATTCGTTGAGGCCGGCATTGGTTTCGGCAAGCGTCGTCATGCGTGGTTGTAATTCAATGCCGGTGACAAGTGAGTGATCGACGCGCGCGGCAACACAGAGTGCGCCCGCACCCGCACCGGAACCCGCTTCATGTACCCGATCACCTGCTTCCGCCGGTACGGCCGCCGCTAGAAACACCGCGTCCAATCCCGACCGAAACCCCCTGGTCGGTTGCAACAATCGAACTTTGCCAGCCAGTAAATAGTTTTCGCGAACTTCAGACCTAAAATCTGCTGTACTTTCACAAAATCCAGAATTAGCCGTGACAGCTTGGTCGTCCATACAACCCTGCGTTTGTTTTTATCTGGTTGCGTCGCCCAAGTTCCCCTTTTGCGCTGGGTTGCGCGCAAAAACAAGATGTGTTGCGACCTGCCCTATTGGGCCTATATGCTCTGCCCTCTATTCCTCAACGTCAAGCGGGGAGACGCACGTGGGAACCGTTGTTCCACTGGATGGCAAACAGACAGACCACGCACAGCCAGATGTGCGCGCGGCCTTTGATGTGCTTTCAGATTTGGTCGGCCAGGACCTGACGCGGGTGAACAAGGTCGTGTTGCGCCGCCTAGAAAGCCGGGTCGCGCTTATTCCGCAACTCGCCGGGCACATCATTGCGTCGGGCGGCAAGCGCCTGCGCCCAATGTTGACTTTGGCGACCGCACGCATGTGCGGCTACGAAGGCGACCGTCATATCAACTTGGCGGCAACCGTCGAGTTCATTCACACCGCCACTTTGCTGCATGACGATGTGGTTGATGAAAGCGATTTGCGCCGGGGCAAGGCGACGGCAAACTCCGTATGGGGCAATGACGCCAGCGTGCTGGTCGGTGATTTTCTGTTCAGCCGCGCGTTTCAATTGATGGTCGATGACGGCGATTTACGGGTGCTGGAAATACTATCTGGCGCCTCAGCGGTGATTGCTGAAGGCGAAGTTTTGCAGTTGATGACTACTAATGACACCGAAACCACCGAAGATGCCTATCTGCGGGTGATATCGGCCAAGACCGCCGCTCTGTTTGCCGCAGCTTGTCAAATCGGCGCGGTGGTTTGCGAGCGACCGCGCGCCGAAGAAGAAGCGCTCCTAAGTTTTGGCCGCAACCTGGGAATCGCTTTCCAACTGGTCGATGACGCGCTGGATTATTCAGCCCGCCAGATGACCTTGGGCAAAACCGTTGGTGACGACTTTCGCGAAGGCAAAATGTCATTACCGGTCATATTGGCGTTTGCCCGGGGTTCAGAGAGCGAACGCGCGTTCTGGCGTCGAACCATCCAGGAAGGCGACCAGCAGGAGCGTGATTTAGACAAAGCGATCAGCCTTATGGAGAAGCATGGAGCGCTCGACGACACGGTTGAACGCGCCCGACATTACGGTGCTATTGCTCGCGATGCGCTGGGTCTTTTCTCTGATGGGGAGATTAAAGCGGCACTCTCAGACATCATCGATTTTTGCATCGAGCGTGCTTACTGATTGCGGACATTCCAGCCTCGTCAAGGCAGCGCCATCCTGTACACGCCGGGCGCGAACAAGTTTCCCATAAAGAGCTCGCCCTCCCGTTCATAGACACTGGTCAATAGCGGGTAGGCTGGATCCGGGTCCTGCAGATTGCGAATAACTTTAGCGTCTTTGTCCACTTGCAACGCAATCGCCTGACGCTTGAAGCCGGACATACCCGGCAGGCGCGCGAGGATCTTGCGCATAAACGGATAGGGCGCGAGTGTATCCAAAAGGACCATGCGCGGGATGCCGAGGGCGATCCACAGAGTATCACCCGATCCGCTGTTCAAATTGTCCGGGAAGCCCGGCAGATTATCCAAAAACACTTCTGCGGTACCGGCGCGCTTGCCCTTAAGCCAAATCCGATGGACCTGATAGGCGCCCAGCTCGGCAACATAGACGGCACTCTCATCGGCGTTCAAGGCAACCCCATTGGCGTAAGACAGCCCCCGCAAAATGGTCGTGAGTGCGCCGCTTTTTAGGTCATAGGCATGGAGTGCACCATCCACCACATGTTCGAGCAACCCAACGCTAGTTTGGCCGGCAATGTAGCGCGCCGACGACTCGCTGAAATAAACCACCCCGTCAGAGCCGATATCCAAATCGTTGGCGAAATTAAGACGGCGACCCGCAACCTCATCGACCAACACCTGGACACCGCCGTCTGCGCGCACTGACAGCAATCCCCGGCGCACATCTGCGACGATCAAATTGCCGTCGGCCGCGAACTTCATACCAGCCGGACGCCCGCCGGTTTCGGCAAATCGTTCAGCCTCGCCCGTGTCCAAATTCAGACGAATGATCGTGCCGTTATCAAGTCCCGTATACAGGTGCCCATCGGCGCCAAAAGCAATGTCCTCGGGCCCATTCCCCAGATCAAATTCGATGAACTCAGCCGCAGCCAGTAAATCGTTTTTGGCAAATTCACCCTCCAGCGCCGGCGCCGGTTGAGCCTCCCAGGCAATGGGTTCAAGGGCGATCGGCCAAAACAACAGATAGGCTGCACCCAAGGCCATCGCCGTGATTAAGCTTCTCAACGCTGCGCCCGCCATGTCGCAACTCCCTTGCCTATGCGTATTGCCTACTCGCCATGGTGGCCTGACCGCTCACCGGACGCAAGCCAGGGCCTCGCATGCCCCCTCTACCCTCCTTGGCAAAGTGGGCACGCGGCGCTATAACGGCGCGCTAATACCCTTTGGGCACGGACGGAGTGTAGCTCAGCCTGGTAGAGCACTGCCTTCGGGAGGCAGGGGCCGGAGGTTCGAATCCTCTCACTCCGACCAATTATTTCAATAAGTTAAGTTAATTTATAGGCCCTTCGCGGGGCCTTTTTCATGCTCAGGGTACAATGGCGAGTACAATTTGACGAGGCAATTGAATTCGAATGAGTTTCCTTGATAAAGACCAACCCATTGGCGATTATGTCCGGGAGCAATTCAGGCGATAAGTGGACACTAGTAAGTCATGAGCGAAATCCAGTGCAATGACATAGGTTCGATTCAAGAGCTGATCGCCTACGTGAACACCGATACGAAGGATTGGGCTCGTGACGGTTTCGCTAAGGGTGGTGAACTCTTGGATAATGCCGATGAAGCAATAGATATTGCGATAGATTTTGTCGGCAGACATATAAAGCGAAGGAGCCAACAATACATCGGATTCTATGGTGCGCTAAGCAGCCATACAGCGCCATCCGGTTATCGCCGCTAGGGCTACAAGGCAACATTCGGAATAGCGCTTGTATAGCGATCCTCGGACGGTATTTTCGCGACAACTTCCCTACCTAACAGAATAACACGTGCGTTGATCGGCACGCGTCTGCAATGTCCGTTGTTGGGGGCAAAGCGGACATTGATTGAGGGCGAGGGGGTTCTGTAGGAACCAGCGACCGGATCGGCGCAATTTGGCTTTCGTATCAGACCGCGCTTTAGGCACATCCACCGGCGCGAGCGTAGGCACCCCTAGTTCCCAGAGCGCTAAATCGGCGACGCTAGACTCTGAAAGTTCAACGCAAACTCGCTGCTAAATCTTTATCCCAACTGACCGGAAAGCGACTAGCTGGCGAATTTCAATTTCGCTAGAATGCCACTGGAACGAACTATTATTCGAAGACAATAAGGGGACACTCAATGCAATATGTCGACATCGAACAGGCCATCAACGCTGACGGCCTGCGCATCGTCATCGTAAAGGCCATGCCAAGCGCATGGGGCGTCGCCGCCAAGGCGATGATCGAGTTTAAATCGCTCGACTTCGTGTGCGCTCACCAGATACCGATGAGCGACAATCCGGAATTACTCGCCTGGTCCGGCACCAACAGCGGGCCGGTGGTCGCGTGGAACGACGAGCCACCGATTAATCGTTGGGACGATATTTTGCTATTGTTGGAGCGGCTCGCACCAGAACCGCGCCTTGTGCCCGAGAGTCCGGCCGAGCGCATTGAAGTCTTCGGCATTGGTCGCGAAATTTGCGGTGAACTCGGTTTTGGATGGAATCGTCGCATTGACCTTGCCCGTCCCGCCGAAGGCGAAGAACCGTCGGTGTTCGCGCAGAAATACGATTATCGTGATGCCGAAGCTGCCCTCGCCAACTCTCGTGTGATTGCCCTAATGGCCGAACTGGCCGCGCGCTTAAAGGCGCAAAAAGAAATCGGCAGCGACTACCTGGTTGGGAAATCAGTTACCGCAGCTGATTTCTATTGGGCTGCATTCAGTAACTTCGTGGTCATCCAGTCACATGAAGAATGCCCAATCAATCCGGATGCACGGCCGATGTTCGAAAACACACCGGCGGAAATTACCGCATCGATTGACCCGATTTTGATCGAACATCGTGACCGCACCATGCGCAAATACTACAAACTTCCGCTGGAGCTCTAAGCGCTTCGGACGCTCTTCAGACTAAAGGATCTGTATCCTGCTTAAACCACAGCACACGTTTGATTAGAGCCAAGTCGATAACGGCACCTGAATGTTCGTTTTGGGTCAGCGGGTCTGTGTGACGTCATTGGAGAGGTCTGCTTTCGGTTGTAAAGCGGAAGCGCGGTAGCGGTCCTTTAGAGTCTGCTTTTTAGCCAAGAGCGGAAGTCCAGTTAGTTGGCAACGATGTCTTCTTTGGGGGCAGTAGTCCTTCATATGACGCATTTTTGGCGTCTGCAATATGCGCCCGTGACATCCGCGATATGCGATTGTTTTGCGTTCCTTCGTGGGGCAATCCTAATATGCTTGTCAGTAGACAAATCTAATAATGGACGTCCCGGTCCGCTTCACGTCGCCCAGTCCTGCGGCGAGATCAATTTCCGGCATCACTGGTAGGTTCGGCATATGCGTGAATTAGAGCAGAAGTTCGCTGGCGGAGTTGTGCGCTTTCGTTGGTGGATTATTGTTATCTCGTTAATTCTCGTCGCACTAGCCGCAAGTGGCGTCAGACATCTCACTGTAACCAACAGCTACCGGGTTTATTTCGGACCGGATGACCCCCATCGGGTCGCCTATGAATACCTTGAAAAGGTGTACACCAAGGACGACTCGGTCATGTTTGTGTTTGCACCCAAGAACGGCGAAATATTCACCCGGGAGTTTTTGCCGCTTCTGGAAAGCTTCACCGAATCAGCCTGGCAGCTCCCTTACTCAAGCCGCGTTGACTCGATCACGAATTTTCAGCATACCGAAGCCAGTGGCGATGATCTGATTGTCGCCGACTTGATACGGGACGCCTCCAACTTTAGTGACGCCGAACTTGAACGCGTGAAATCGATCGCTTTAGCCGAACCTCGGCTGGTGAAGCTTTTATTGGCCGAAGATGCCAGGGTCGCGGCGATCAATGTAAACATCCGGCTGCCAGGCATCGACGAAGCCCAAGAACTACCGTTCGCGGTCAAGGCTGCACGTGATCTTGCCGCCGAATTTATGACCATGAACCCAGAAGTTAAAGTCTACATTTCCGGCATGACCCCGTTTCACAATTCTGTCACGGAAGCCGCCGTCAATGATCTGACTAAGCTCGGCCCGATCAGCCTTGGCGTGATGTTCTTTTTACTCGTCATTCTTGCTGGTGGCCTCATCGGCACGCTGACAACGATTATGGTTATTTTGTTGTCGGTCACAGGCGCAATGGGAATGTCAGGGTATTTGGGTTTTCCAATCACACCCACGGGCGCGGGCGCACCCAATATTATTCTGACGGTCGCGGTTGCAAATTCAGTTCATATACTGATCTCGTATTTCCACGAACTGCGTGAGGGCATTCCCAAACACAAAGCCATCGAAGAGAGCCTACGGATCAATATAAACCCGATTTCGCTCGCCAGCATTACGACCGCGATCGGGTTTATGTCCATGAATTTTTCCGAAGCACCGCCGTTCCAGCAAATGGGAACGACGATTGCGATTGGGGTCATTTTCTCTTTTGGTCTCTCGATTACGTTTTTGCCTGCGCTGCTCGCGATCCTGCCGACAGGCCGGATCCGCCACCGGTCCATGGAAGATAACTGGGTTTCAGGGCTCGGCGACTTCGTCGTACGCCGGCGACGAGGCTTACTGTGGGGAATGTCGGCACTCATAATCGCAGTGGTTGCCAATGTGCCGCGCAATGAAATAAACGATCGGTTTTACCAAATTTTCGACGAAACCTATGAGACGCGAGTCGCAATGGATTTTGTGCTGGACAACTTGACAGGCATCTACGTGGTTAATTACTCGCTCGATTCTGGTGAACCTGGCGGTATCGCTGAGCCTGAGTTTTTGCGTTTAGCCCACGGGTTCACCGAGTGGTGGCGGGCACAACCGGAAACCGAACACGTGAGTTCTATCACCGACACCATGAAGCGTCTGAATAAGAATATGCACGGCGACGATGATGCCATGTACAAGCTGCCTGACAGTCGCGAGCTCGCAGCCCAATATTTGCTGCTCTATGAAATGTCGCTGCCCTACGGCCTCGATCTAAATAATGAAATTAATGTCGATAAATCGGCAACCCGCGTGATCGCGACTCTCCAGGGAATGAGCATGAAAGAGACCTTGGACATCACTCGTCGTGCGGAGATGTGGCTGGATGAACACGCACCTAGCATCGGTTATAACAATGGTTCGGGCATGGTGATGATGTTTACCCACCTGATGCGAAGTAATGTAGTAACCATGATTACGGGGACGACCGTCGCCTTAGGATTGATCTCATTCGTGATTATGATGGCGCTTCGGTCGGTTAAGATCGGCGCGCTCAGTATCATTACGAATATGGCGCCGATCGGCATGGGCTTCGGCATCTGGGGCATGCTCAGCGGCGAGATTGGCATGGCCTTGTCAATGGTTGTCGGTATGACGTTTGGGATTGTGGTCGACGACACAGTGCACTTTTTAAGTAAGTATCTGCGTGCACGGCGCGAACAAGGTATGTCCCCGGAAGAAGCGGTAAAATATGCGTTCAAAACTGTAGGCCGCGCCTTGATTGTCACGTCGATCGTATTGGTCGCAGGTTTTCTCGTCTTGTCGACGTCTCATTTCAGTATGAATGCGAATATGGGATTGGCGGTCGCTATCGTGATCGCGTGCGCACTGTTTACGGTACTGCTATTTCTGCCACCGCTGCTAATGAAACTCGAAAAACACTTCGGTGGTGACGCAGCAAGACTTTAGATATGGATCGGGATGGGCGTGTATTTGACGATTGCCCATGTCCGTTGTGACTCAAAACCGGGCGTAACGGCACTTCCCGCACCGGTAACGAGACGCCTATCCGCATAATCAATCTTCCCTGGTACCGCCCGCTACTCCGCCGCTTCGCGCGACAGCTCGGCGTCGCCGATCGCCGCGAGAGTTTTGACTAAGGTCGGGCGAAACAGGGCGTAGTTTTCGCTCATGGGAAAATGCCCAAGACCGGAAAGCACCTCGAAGTGAACTTCCGGACCGATGCTTTTCGCGGTCTGCTCGATCAGCTCCGGCGGGCAGGTGAAATCATATTCCCCGGCATACAGATAAAGCGGAACCTTGCTGGGATCGATCCGTTCGGCACGCTGGGGATCTGCGTTCTCTTCGCCCCAGAAATACAAGTCATTACGCATGGTTTTGGGGTGCGTACTTTGACACATGCGGTTGATCTCCCGATCCCGCTTCGAAATGCCCGGCGCCATGACCGAGTCGATCACACCCGGCAGCATCATGGCCGCGTTTACATTGGGGTTGATCCACCAGTCGTGAAAAAATCCGTGGGTCGGTATGGCACCGGCCATGCCCACCAAGCCCCGGAATTGCTCTGGGTATTTCTCGGCCAGATGGCAGGCGATGACGCCACCGATACTGCAGCCAAGAAAGATCGGGCGGTCGAGCTCAAGTGCGGCGCTCAGGGCGACCACAAACTTAGTGATCCAATCTGACTTCAGCAGCAGATCCTTGTTGAAAAAATCGCCACTGGACGGCGGGTCGGACTTCCCATGGGACGGTAAATCATAGGCGATGAAGCGATATTTCTGGGTCAACTCCCGATCTTCGAGCAAATGCCGCCACTGGCGATTTTCGTTGCCCGCCGTGTGCTGGCAGAGAACCGGGATGCCATCTCCGGCTTCAAAATAAAAGACTTTGTGTTTGACCCCGTCCACCTCGACGTTCACGTAGCGGCCAACGGCCTGATAGCTGTCCGGCCACGCCGGGTCAGCGGCAAGAGTCGAGGTCCCGTTCAGGGCCCGACCCGCAATCACCCAATCGGATAGTGTCAGCATTTGCTGAAACAGGGTCTGGATATCCCCTTCGACCGTCATGTTGCCGGACCCGATGGCAGCGAAGATCGCGTGGAACATGGGCTCCGGATCCGGCGCAAACAGCTTCTCCCACACAGGCTTCGGCGCCGTCAGGGTAAAAGCGCTCGGCTCCAGCGGGCCACCATCCTCGACCAATCGCTCGATTTTCCCGGCCCGCACATGAAAGGTAAAACGGGCGGCATCTGCGTTGATCGAAAACGATCCATCGAAATGCCGGCCGTTATGCCGGCAGTTCGGCTCCTGATTGACCGCCTCGATCCATTTGTCGACCCAGGTTTTGTCGAAATTCATAGCAAACCTCCCCTTGCAGGCGTCGGAAAAAATGCCGACCGATCATCCCGGCCTTCACCCCTCGGAGCAAGCCCACATGGCGCGCCCATTTCCAGGGATCAAAATCGACCGGGTCGGCTGAGTTACTCTGTATCTGTCGCGCTATCGTCGGTTTGGACAATCAGCGTCCCCTTGTTCACGCCTTCGAAGAGAGATCCGTAGACCTTGGGCAAGCTCTCGAAACCGATGCGCAAATCCTCGCGATAGATGTGCCCGCTTTTGTGATCGAAGAACTAAACATAAATGTTGATACCGTAAATTGGTTTTGTTGCCAATCCCGAACGAAACAAAACATTGAAATCACACATTGCCGCCGTCGCAGCCGTACATCGCCGTCCAATTATCGCCCGTAGGGTGGCAAAATCGGGGCACAACGCCTTTCCCCGACTTGTGGGGTAACATTATTGCGCTTGACACAATTAGACAGTACTCTGATGCGGACCTTAACAAACGTTCGGAACGGCCTGCTTTGGCCCGGCGGACAGTTGGATTACGCCTGTGCATATCCTGAAGTTCGATAAACAATACACGCGCCCGCATTTCATGGCATCGGCGGGGAAGTCCGTCGTCGGGGCGGGTATGCTTAGCGCGGCGTTCATATTTGCGATGGTAGCCATGGTGTCAATCGCCCACGGCGCCGAGAAAACTTGGCGAACCGTGGATCAACTGACTCCGGCCGAGCTTAAAATCATCGACTTGTCCCCTGTGCCGCAACGCATTCCGGAACAATCTTACCTGCCCGAAGAGCCCTACCCCTTCAGCGCCCCGTACACGGCGGAGGAAGTTGGATACCGGCTGCTGAACTTCACCCATTTAGCCCGCTGGTCCCATGTTTTGGCCGACGTATTCGGCAACGTGACAAAGTACGGGTACCTCACCCAAAGCACCATGTCCGGCATGATTAATCACATCGGCGCGCCTGGCCCCAAAAGCCAAATCGAAGGCGAACCGGGCGAGGTTTATTC
>JAPYRI010000081.1 GCA_029941135.1 Alphaproteobacteria bacterium
GAACAATATAGAATTATCAGGGAAATTTGAATTGAGTGGCTCTCATCTCTGTAAAATCAAGAATTCGCCATACACACCCATTTATTGCGGGGCACAGGCAAGAAAATGCGTGCCCGATTGATCTTCAAGCGCCCTCGTAAGGTTGTCGGGATTAGTGATAATTCCTTTCGCTCCGCCGTTCTCAAGATAATTAATCATGGCCAATATTTTCGGACCCATACTCCCTGGATCGAATTGATTGGCTTCATATAATTCGCGTGCACGATCTAGACTTAGTGAATCCAACCATTCTTCTTCCGGAGTGTTGTAGTTCACAGCCACGCGATCCACGCTAGTGGTTATGATAAAAATATCCACATTGAGATCGGTGGCAAGAAGACTAGAAGTTAAATCTTTATCAACTACAGCCTCTACACCTTCCAGGTAATTTTTCTCATTTTCGATAACCGGGATACCCCCACCACCACAGGCAATGACGACAAAACCTTGCTCGGATAAAAGTTTGATTTGTTCAATTTCTAGAATTTTTCGCGGCGCGGGGGAAGGGACGACCCGCCTCCAACCACGTCCGGCATCATCTTTTACTATCCATCCGAGCGTGTCCGCGCGCTTTTGGGCGGTGGTTTCATCCAGTTGTGGCCCAATCGGTTTGGTTGGATTCTTGAAGGCGGGATCTTCATGGTCAACCAAGACTTGACTAACCATGGCAACAGCCTGGCGGCTTAAGCCGCGTTTCATAAACTCATTATGAAAGGCTCGCTGAAACATGTAACCGACAGCCCCTTGTATATCGGCACCAGCATAATCCATCGGAACGGGAGCGACCTCCTCTATGGCCAATTCCGATCTTCGTAATATATAGCCAACCTGGGGCCCGCTGCCGTGGGTGATGATGATGTTCCAGCCTGCCTCCATCATATCCACAATCCGTTTGACTGTATTGACTGCCGCCTCATATTGGTCGGGAATTGCCTGGTGAAATTCATCCACAATGAGAGAATTGCCTCCAACTGCTATGACTGCTGTTCGTGTATCTTTAGTCATTAGCCGAATTCCCAAGTGGGTGATTTATTCGATTCGTGATTCCGACAAAGATAAAATGGCTTTCGCAAAGCAGGCCATTGGAGCACGAGTAATACCAGCGCCAATCTGACCTACACCGGCTTCCTTGTGGGCGATCCCTGTATTAATAATCGGCAAAATGCCCGTATCGACGACCTTCCTGATATCGATACCGGCCGCGGTTCCTCTAAAATCTAAGGCTGGGATAGTAAGAGCGTCGTTGCGTCCAATCGTTATTGGCTCCATTTCCCGGCTGCGCACAATGGAATCGGCTGGCGTCCCTCCGACAAACTGAACGATCGCAGGTGAAGCCGCCATCGCGAATCCACCTAAGCCGGCCGTTTCCGTAATAGAGCTGTCGCCTAAATCCGGTGCCGCATCCGCAATTGAATAAGATGGAAAGTAGAGTCCTTCAACAACGGGAGCAGGCGTCGTGAACCACTGATCACCACAACCACTTACACGAATACCGAACTCAACACCGTTTCGTGCCATCGCCGTCACCATTGAGCTATTCGGCACACCGTGAGCGGCATCGAGCATCACCTTGCACGCCGCCATTGAGATATTCAGGAAGAAATGATCATTGCCGGCGATGAATTCAATTGCTTGAGCGATGTCATCCGCTGGTAGATTAGAGCGAACGGCACGGGGCGCCAGTTGCTTGAGTAGCAATCCGGTCGCTGCCGCGTTCCTGTTGTGGACTTCATCGCCCATATAAAGGGCCTGTGCCATAATCGTTTTAATATCGATGCCATCACTAGCCGATAACGCGGCGGACAACACGCCGGACAGTGTCTTCTGCATCCACTTGAGGCGCTCTATCACTTCCGGACTGTTGGCACCGAAGCGGAGGACTTTCCCCAGACCCTCGTTCAAGGTGGTGAACGCCTTATTTCCGTCGGCCTTGCTGGCCACCATCCAAACCGGCATGGAGGGACTCACGATCCCCGCCATGGGTCCGACAGCCGAGTGGTGATGGCAGGGATCTATCGTCACTTCGCCACTCCGTAGCAAATCCTCTGCCGACGTTTGATCCTTGGCCCAACCTTCGTAAATGACGGCACCGATGACTGCCCCGTGGACGGGACCACAAACATTTTGCCAATCTATCGGCGGCCCCGAATATAAAATGGTGCGTTCGCCCATATTCGGTATTACATCGCCGGCGCGTCCAATGCCCTCAAGCACCGGTTGCGCATTCAAGTATTTTTCGAAAGCGGTTCGATTGGCGTTTTCGATTACTGAATTATTAACGAGGCCAGCAAGCGCCGTGGCGGCCGCCACGTCTCCACCGGCAGGTGGCCGCCATTCAACGTTAATTGCCTTACCGCCAGCCCCGTTGATGGTATCCGCGAAAGATGAGAGGCCAACATTTATAACGTTTAAATTTTTCGGAGAGTTCTCATTCACTTACTTTTCCTTCACCATGGATAGAATATCGCTGGCTAGTCTCACGGCTTGGGCATTACTTCCCACAACAATCGCCCCGGCATCGCGCAGTTTTTTCTCCTGGCCAACGAGATTCTGCGGATCTTTTTCGGTGCCGCAGACAAATGCAATAAAAATTGGACAGCACCCGGTCTTTACCGCGGCCTCGCGGGCAGCCCTGATCGAATCCGACATCGAGCCCGCCGGGTCGCCGTGAGACCCATACCCAATGACGACATCCAGCAAAATCACGGCGGTTTCGGGGTCCCGGGCTTCCTTCAGTATCCGGTCATTCCGCAGCCTGTGATCGATCATCGGATGGGGCCGTCCCCGGGTAAAAAGATCGTCCCCTAAATCCAAGATCGTGTTTCCGGTGCTCGTCCAGATATCGTTGAGTTTATGCCCGGCCCTCAGTGGCGTGGATGAATTCACGGGGCCGATCTCTTTTTCGAGCAGCAACATCGCCTCATAGCTGAATGTGCCGCCGCTATAGAGGCCGCGCACGTACGTCTGGCTGTCCGATAGAGGGGATAAAAGACCGCGAAGCTCGGCTTCATCCAGATTATGCCGCGGCAACGTCTTTTCGGACGGTTTGTTTCCCTTGGATAAATGAACGGCCATGTGAGCGGCTTGCTCCAGCGTCCCGGCGGGAAATATGTTCTTGCCCCGCAACGCATCGGCATCGGCGCCTAAAAAGTTAACCACGACCGGTTTGCCGCTTTCCGCTGCCAGCGCCAGGACTTTTTCAGCAATCTCCCGCGCGGGCGGTTTGGAGATTAGCGTAATTACCGCTGTGTTTTCGTCATCGGCAAGCATCGCAAGCCCCTTGAGAATGGAGAGCCCTCCGACTTTTGCGTTAAGGTCTCTTCCTCCTGTCCCGATTGCCTGCGAAATGCCGCATCCGAGTTGATCGATCAAACAGGAAACTTGCTGCAAACCGGTGCCGGAGGCAGCGACAATCCCAATGTCGCCACGGGTGACAACATTGGCGAACCCCAGAGGCACGCCATTAATGATGGCAGTGCCGCAGTCCGGACCCATGACCAACTTGCCCGTTTCAGCAGCCAATTGCTTGAGTGCCACTTCGTCTTCCACAGGGACGTTGTCGCTGAAAATCATAACGTCGAGCCCGAGGAGCAGGGCCTTTCTCGCTTCAGCGCCCGCATATTCACCCGGGCAGGATATCAAGGCCAAATTGGCTTCGGAAAATTCATCCAGGGCCATCTCGATACTGCGGGGCGAAAGATTAGTGTCCGCACTGTTTGAATTCTCCGGTTGTCCTCCACTGAGCGAAGCTTCAGCCTGATCAAACGCGGCCATGAGAGATTTTTCATCTTTGCCCTGAATCGTGATTAATAAATCGTTCGGCGCCGGTTCAATGGTTTTGTCAATCAGGCCGGCTCCAACCAGGAGCGCTATGTTGGCCTCGGTTGCCATAATAGCGGAGGCTTGGATAACGCCGGGAAGGTCGCACATCTTGGATGAAATTTGCATGAGCGCGACGGAGTCGCGGTAAAGATTGGGCAGGATTTTTTGAGCGGTTTGCATGTCGAGATTTTCCAAGTGACCTTCACTTCAACGAGAAAGCCTGTTGTTGAGAAACTGAGGGAGTATCAGTTTTTTTTCGATGAGATATATTTGCGCCAATCGCCGAACTCGGAAATGTCTTTGTGATTATTTTCAGCTATATCCTGCGGGAATAAAATACCGTTGACGGTTTGGCCATTATCTAATTTTACGGGTCCACAATATAGATGTGGGGGCTCGCCTTCTTCGACGCGCCGCCAAATCTCATCGCTCATACGGTAATACTCTCCTGTAACCGCGACACCGCCCTCGTCAACCTCAAACATGCCCGGGTGAACATCATCGATTGAATAAAGACGGTAACATGGCTCGGTCGAGAATTCACCCAGAAATTCCGCACCATCTAGAGTCTGATTTAATGCCAAACCTCTCATCAAAGTCCCGTTTACAAATAGTTCAAACGCCATATCCTAGAATTCCTTTTATATCTTCGGGCCGAAACCAACGGCGGCCTTGCCTGGTGCAATCCGAAAAAACTCGTTGCGTGAAATCAACTCTTCCCTTGGCTCAAGTAAATTTTCTCGAACACTCGCAAGTTTAATTACATATCAAACCAATACGGCAACTGTAGGCGCGGCACGTCTTTCGCATCGGTGCCATGGTTTTGCCTCCCAGCGTCATCGTCAAGATGTGAGCACGCCCCGTGCCGCTTGGCACGGGGCAGACCCTATTTTTCACTCCTCCTCCTTCGGCAGCACTGCATTAAGGATCAACGCCGTCAAGATGCCCATGACAATGCCGTCGTTGGTGAGAAGTCGTACCGAAGGCGTAATCACATCGAATGCATGCGGTGGCGCCACCTGAATACCCAGGCCTATGCCCAAGGAGCAGGCGACAATCAGCGCGTCGCGGCGAGTTTTAATGTTACGGCCGATGATGTCGATCCCGACCGAGGCCACCATCCCGAACATTACTAGCAACACGCCACCAAATACCGGCGCCGGAATCAATGCGATGGTTGCCCCCACTTTGGGGATCAGTGCCATTATAATCAAGAACGCGCCTCGGCAGCCTCCAATCCGTCGGTCATTACGAACCCCCCATTTTGGGTTGTCATCGAAACGATTGATGGAGGCGGCGCCCCCGGCCGTTTCTTATATTCCTGTGGATTGCTTATTCGACATGCAAAGGGCAGATGAGTTGGGATGATTATAATAGTTTACCCTACTAATATGTGAAACAAATACACCGATTAGAAGAATATTTGTTCTTTTTCATCACTGTGCTCCGCAAAACTCCATCCACTCTCACGCTGCAAGGGGGATGAGGCAATATTCATGGTGAAGTCCGTTTAGCACATCCTTCGAGACTACTTTTTGGCCACTGCCAATTCGATGCCGGAACCATTGCAAGGGTACGGGAGTGTTCTTTAGTTCACGAACTCTTGGCCCAAGTGCTGAATGGGGTCTGGTCTGGTTGTTATAAATGACCCAGCCTTTGAGAATCCACCGGAGTTGGTTCTCGGTCAGTGGAATCATGTGATCCAGGCATTCTCGCCGCATCGAACCGATCGCTCGCTCACAAATCGAATTCGCCTGTGGACTTCGATACGGGGTTTTGAGCACCCGGAGCCACAGGTTTTCGACTGAACGATCCAACTCCCTTGAGTACACCCTGCCACGGTCATGAATGAGAAATTTGTTCTTATGGTCTGATGGATTCGCCTGGCGCAGCCGTTGAAGTGTCCATTCTGCCGTTGGGTGGGCCGTTACACCCACATGCACGACCCGCCGTGAGCCATGCTCCAAAATGACGAATACATTGAGAACCCGGAAAGTTACTGTGGCGACAATTAAGAAGTCACAAGCCAGCATTGCCCCAGCGTGATTGCGCAGGAAGGTGGACCAGCGCCGATTATTTCGGGGGCCGCGTGATGAATTTTTTGGCATGTACTTTCGTACCGTTCGGGGCGATGGCCGGATTCCCAACTTGAGAAGCAGTTTGTTCGCTATTCGCTCCTCTCCCCATAATGGATTTTCGCGGGCAATACGGCGGATTAGACTTTTGAGGTCTTCAGGGATTTGAGGCCTACCCTTTCTCGACTTCCATCTCCAGAACATCCTGAAGCCTTCGCGGTGCCAGCGGATCAGAGTTTTCGGCTGAACAACAACCAATGCGTCTTGCCAGTCGAAAAGCTTGGAGAGGGCTACCAGAGTGAATCGGCCTGCAGAATCGGATCGACCTGGTTTCTTGCCTCGCTCTTGGTACATGGCAAGCTGCTTCCTGAGGAAGAGATTTTCAGCAACCAGCTTGCCTCGGCTGCGTGTGAGGAGAAAAAGAAGTGAAAAGAGATCGATAACTACCTGAATAAAACCTGGGCGATGTCCATGGCGAGGATTTTGCCACGCTCAGGTCTCATCAAGCGACCTTCTTAAACTATTCAATCTAGGTGGGTTCCACTTTTTGCAGAGCACAGGCGTCAGGCAGGGGCAGAGAAAATTCAGGGAGACTGTTTGGCGGTGGAAGGAGTCCAGAGCGAACCCGTCTCTGCTAAATTCCCTGTTTAACAGGGAAAATACAGGGAAGTTTTTCAATTTCGAGGGCTTATTTCCCTAAAATCTCCCGTATTTGCCTGTGTCTAAGGGCCTCAGAGATTTCATTCCAAAAACCGAACAGGGAATTATCAGGGAAATTGAACCTTGACCATCCCTCATCTCCGGACTAAGGAATTCGCTAGGAACACCACCGAATCAATCGAAGGGCGCGGGGCGGTTGCGGACATCGAGCGGAACTTTTTTTAAGTAATCGATAATCCCCACGAGCCGCTCCACCACGGCCTCGTGGAAGGCCCGGCCCTTCTCGGCCGTGGCCGCCGTCGGGTCCCCCGTATTTCCGGCATCTCCCACATCCTTCCTCGCCTCTTCCACAGTCTTGGGAAAGTAGAAGCGCGGGGCATCGACTGCCGGGTCGGAGATATGATGCCCGGTCAGCCACCGGGGCTCAGGGTCCGTCATCCGGGCCTTGGCGTCTTCGAGGTGGACGAGGCCGGGGTTCATGTGGAGGGCGTGGGAGGTTTCCATCTCATCGGCGTGGCCCACTCCGCCGGGCGAAGAGGTGCGGATTTCGGCCACCCGGTCGAAGGCGACGATGCCGACGTCCACAACGGCGAGGGCCGCACCCGTTTGGTGACGCAACTCGTTGACCGCGATCTCGATTGGCGGGAGGTTCGCCCGCCTGTGGCCATTGACCACAATGGCCCGGTTGAATCCGTGGTAGAGCATGCTTTTTAGAATGTCCGTGACGATCGCCGTCAAGGTGGAGGGCCGCAAGGTCACCGTCCCCGGCAGGGCCATGTGGTGATGGCTCCATCCATACCAGAGAGTGGGATAGGCTAGCACTCCCGCGCGCCGCGCCGCGTCGGCGCAGATGTTCTGCGCGGCGAAGGCGTCGTGGCCCATCGGCATGTGGGGCCCATGCTGCTCCACCGCGCCCACCGGAAGCAGGGCCAAGTCGTTCCCGGAATCGAGATAATCGCGCACCGCCCGCCAGCTCAGCTCGTGGACCCAAGGCGTATCCATTTAACTTTCCTCCCGCCGCCGTACTGTCCCAATAATTGCTCGAACGAAACCCGTCCTGTCCAATAATTCATCCGAAACTATGGTGTACACGGCGAATTTTAATTCGCCACCCACAGGTACTCGAGGCCCACATCCCGGCAACGGAAATAGTATTAGCTCCGCTATATTATGCCTGATGGAACCGTATTCAAGATCCCAATAAAATGCATGAAAACGAACTTATGGTTCATTTTATTTTATAGATGCGATGGGATCAGCCCTTCAGAAGATGGGCGTCGTCGGTGCGCCAACGGACGGAGATGGCCTGGTCAGCCGCGAAGTGGGCCTGCCCAGAAGTTGAGACGCCGCGCACGACCACATCGCGCTGGTCGGGCAGACGCACCATGTGCGATGTGGTAAGGCCCAAGTAAACCTCTTTTAGATAAGTTGCGGGAATTGCCTGCACCGGATCAACCGACACGTCACGCGCCTCTGCCGCTTCCGCGTGGTCCCCGAGTTCCAGCAGTTCGGAGCGAACGGAAAACAACACGGCTTCGCCGTGGGCGGCTGCCACTTCACCACAGGGCACGGCGACACGCACGAAACCCAGGTCTACGATGGCGCGGCCATCAACGATACTGGCTACGATACCTTCGAATATGTTGTTCTCGCCGATGAAGTCGGCTGTGAAGCGGGTCTTGGGTCGCTCGTAGATCTCGCGCGGGGTACCCTCTTCTACCAATGCACCATCGGAGATCAGAGCGATGCGATCAGCAATGGTCATCGCCTCCTCCTGATTGTGAGTCACGTGGATGAAGGTGATTCCGACCTCTTCCTGAATACGCTTGAGTTCAAAGCACATGTCCTTGCGCAAGTTGGCATCCAGAGACGCCAGTGGTTCGTCCAGAAGAAGAATGTCGGATTCCAGTACCAGCGCCCGCGCGAGCTGGACCCGCTGCTGCTGCCCTCCGGAAAGCTCGTGCGGCATGCGGGCATTTAAGCCTTCAAGACCGACCAGCGTAAGCATGCGGTCGACCCGGGCGCTGACCTCCGTTTTCGCCAGCTTTCGGAGGCGAAGGCCGTAGCCCACGTTTCGCTCCACTGTCATGTGCGGAAAAAGGGCATAACTCTGAAACACCATTGAAGTCCGGCGATGGTTCGGAGGCACTTCGCTCATGTCGATACCGTGCAGGAGAATTCGTCCGCTCGAGGGCCGAATGAAACCTCCGACCAGACGCAGCAACGTGGTCTTCCCTCCGCCGCTCGGGCCCAAAAGCACGAAGTACTGGCCGCTTTCGATTTTCAGGTCCACCGACGTCAGAGCCAGTACCCTGCCATAGCTCTTGCCCAGACCGATGGTCTCCACGGCAATATTGCGATCGGTCATGGCCACAATCCATTTTTTTGCATTACCGTATCCATCCCTAGGCTCACGCCGACATGCTCGGTTCGGCCATCGCACGCGCCCGGCGTTCCAGCCGTTCGGTCCGCGCCAAGGTGTAGATCAGAATGGCCCCGATCACCACCATCGAGAGAATGCTCATCATTCCAGCCATGGCGTAGGACTCCCCCGACATGCCGATGTTCAGCATCTGTGAGACAAGAACGTTGGAAAATGTGTCAAATCCGCCTTTCAACAAAGCCGTGCGCGTGGTTTCGTTAAAGGACAAGATGGTCACGAAGGAACATGCGCTGAACACGCCAGCCCTTATCTGCGGGAACTCCACGTGCCAGAACGCCTGCCAAGCGGTAGCGCCGCAACTCCGAGCCGCTTCGGTTTGCTGATCACGGTAGCGCGACATCGTGATCAGAATGATCACGAAGACGTATGGCAGAGTATAAATCACCAAGCCGATCACCGCGGTCATAAACCCAAGCTCAAACCAGCCATAGAGCCAGCCTACTCCAAAGCTGTCTCCGAGCGCCTCGATGGCGCCATTTAAGTGCTTGAAATAGACTAATAAGCCCGATGCCATGATGTCAGCTGGCGCAAAAAGAGGCGTGAGCATAAGCACCAGGAACGGCACCGGGCGCTGGGTCCGGCGGTAGAACTTGGCGGCCAGCACCCCCATGGGCACTGCAACAGCAACCGTGGCTACGGCGAGGTAGCCGGTCCACTTCAAGGATTCCAGTAGAACCTTGTCAGCGAAAACCACCCGGTACCAATCGAAAGTGAATTCGTAGATGCGGGCGGCAAAGCCGTGCTCGTTGAATGAAATGACAATAACATAGAACACGGGGCTCAAAAGCGCCGCGACCACTCCCAGCAGATACGTCCACTTTAAGCGATGGCCCCAGAAGCTGGTGAAGTCGTCACGCATGGCGAGTCAGGATATCGGCCGAATGATCTTGGTGAGGTCGAATAGACGGTGGCCGATATAGAGCAGAAGTACCAACGTCGCCATCATGATGGCGCTAATCGCCATTGCGAGGGGAAAGTCCAGGGCGACGATTGCCTGGTTGGCGATCAGGCCTGCGTTCACCGCTCCCGGGCCGCCGAGGAGGGTCGGCACCAGCGCTACACCCATGCTGTTGGTGAAGATGAATAAACCACCGGCGAAGATGCCCGGCGCCGCCAGCGGCACTATCACGTCGATGAACGTCCGCCGGGTACTCGCCCCGAGGTCGTCACAAACCTCAAATACATAGGGCTGCACAGCTTCCATGGCGAGAAACCCGGAAAACACCATGAACGGAAGGAACGACATCACATCGCCGATGATCACGCCAGTTGGTGAAAACAAAATCATCGAGATGGGCTTGCTGATCAGGCCCAACTCCATGAGCGCACTGTTCAGGGGCCCGGTCCGTCCCAGAACCGGCCGCAGGGCGAACACCCGCACCAGTTCTGAAATCATGAAGGGCAGGACAAACAGCAGTACAACCCTGTGCTGCGCCGTCTGGGGAAGCCGCCGGCGTACGAATACAGCGATAGGGAAGCCGATGGCGAAGGCAATCACCACGGCAATCGCCGAATGGATCATGGAATAGAGGTAGTTCTCGGCCCGTGCCGAGGTGAAAAAATTATCATACGCGAACAGGGTAAACCCCGGCTTCATCCAATACTGGGTTCGTTCGAACACGCTCCAGAGCAGGGTCAACGCCATGGGAATAGCGAAGAACAGCACCATGAACGCAAGCGGCAGATAAAAAACCCAAGCTTGCAAGCCACGCTCGCCCAGGAGCCGCCCCAAGAGCGCAGGAATAGCACCCGATGACGTATCGATATTTTCAGGCTGTGACTGATGCATTTGCTCGCCCGGCAAAAGGGGCGCCCCCCTGTTAGGCCGCTTGCAACCGGGCCCACCAGTCCTGGTAAGCGCGGATATTTTTCGGAAATACATTTTGCCAGGCATTGCCCTTGACGGCGTAACGCGCGCTCTTGTCCGCCAGGCGTTTGTTCAGAACCTTTCGAGTAGCGTCGTTAAACGTGTCTTTATGGGCATCCATGTAGGCATCGACATTCCTCATCTGCGGCGCAAAGCCGAACGTCTTCAGCGTCAGCGCACCGAACCACTGCGACAAATAGACGTTGGCCAGCTTGTAGTAAGCCGCATCCGCGCCGCGACGCCGGCCGCCCTTGCTGAACATGATGACGTTGTTCCATGTCTGGTGGCCCTCTTTCATGGTGCCGTAGCGAATGTCCGCCTTATCGCCCGTCTTGCGATTGGCGACCAGGGCGACCGGCTCCCAGCAGGAGGACATCAACACCTCGCCGCTGGCCAATAAACCAACGCCGTTTTGGAATCCGTCCCAGAAAGTGCGGAACTGCCCTTTTTTCTTGAAGTCAATCAGATACTGACAGACCGCCTTGACCTCGCCCGGCGTCATATCGGCGGCATTCTTTATATCGATCTTCCCGCTTTGTTGAAGGTAGATAGCCATGGTGGTCAGCGTGGGACCGAAATCGTTCTGCAGGGCGACACGGCCACGGAACTGGGAATCAAACATGACGCCCCAGCTGTCAGGGTGAAAGCCAAGTGCCTTGTAGTCATATGCCATCGAGTCGGCATTGGATATGTAGGGTATTGCGTACACTTCACCCTTATAGCGGATGGTGTCTGCGGCCGCTCCGCCGTCATGGTAGATGGGCAGAATATTTTTGAAGTTTGGAATCCGCGAGACGTCGAGGGGCACGATAGCCTTTTCCGAAGCCAGCGCATCTTCCATGCCGCCGCCGTTGTCGGTGAGCGCGTCGAACAGGCGGTTGCCGTCGCCGACGACCATCTTCTGGATGGCCTCATCCGCGCGCGCGCTTTTGGCGGTGACGGCAAGCGGCGTGCCTGCCTTTGCCTGCATGGCGCTCCAGTCCTTGGCGCCAACTTTGGCGACGGCGGAAGCCCATACCTTGAGCGGTTTGGATTCGGCGGCCGATATTCCGGGGATTCGGCCGGTAGCGGCCACGGCCGCTGCGCCAGCAAGAGTCTTCAGCATTAAACGGCGAGTAAAATCCGATTGGTTCATGACGTTTCCCCTTTTGTGCAATTCTGTGGGTAATTCAGGAAGTACCCTGCACTTGTCGCGCGCCATCAAGGGCAAGATCATTCATGGCCAGAAATAAAAATCAATTTTCGTTTGAAGATTATTACAACATAGCCACTAGGCGAGGACAAGCATTTTCCTATCATATTAAGATTTTGTAATCTAATATTCGTTGAAAGAAATTGTCAGCGAGAAAAGAAACAGGTGGAAATCC
>JAPYRI010000082.1 GCA_029941135.1 Alphaproteobacteria bacterium
ACCCAGATCGAAGGCGAACCGGGCGAGGTTTATTCCAATCAACTTTATTACTACACCTCTCCGCCCAAGTTGGACGGCCAGCAGCAGATGTGGAACCTGCGGCGGAGCGGACCCGAGCATGCAACCAAGTTGGATTTATTTGCCTATTCACCAGAACTGCGGCGGGTGCGCCGCCAGCCGCCGCCCCGTCGCGACGCCCAGTTTCCCAACAGCGTGCTGTCGTTCGATGACGTTACCGGGCGTGAAGCCTGGGAATTTTCGTGGCGCTTTATCGGCGCCGATATCATTTATGAGACCGTACGTTTTCCCGACACCCGCCCGACCATGACCCTGACCAGAACCGACGGCAGCTTTTATGAAAAGGCCACGTCGGAGTTCAAGATGATGGGCGACGAATACCCATATTACCGAAGCGACGGCGGCATTGACTGCATTGTGGTGGTTGCGGAACCTCGGCGCGACTGGCTGCCCGACTACAAGATCGACAAATTGATCTACTGGGTCGATCGGCACTATTTTTACCCGTTGCGTCTGGAGCAATACAACGAAGACGGCAATCTGGAAACCATCCAGGTGCAGTTTGCACAGCAGGAAAACCCAGAGCTGCCGGGCGGTGAAGGTTACACTGACAACCAGGCGGTATATCTGGATCTTGAACTCGACCTGATTGGGTTTAGTATCCACGATTCTCACGCAATCGTGGAATGGAGTGAGGATGAGAAAGCGCTCTTCACGCCCGACTTTATGCGCCGCCGATGGCTGACCCGTCCGCGCAAATCACTGGCGCTGGTCGACAGTCCTGATCAAGTTAACCTGCGCCCGCATATCTACGAGGGCCGCTTCCCAAAGGAGCGTAAGTTCCAAATCCCACCTGACATGGCGGCCCGGATCAAGGCCCAGGACGCCGCTGGTCATCTGGTGTTTAACTGAGCCAGCACGGACACATTGAGGTTGTCAGTTACCTAGGAAATCAGGATACGGGCGCATAGCACTAATCGACCGCCAGATAGACAGCCTGCGCGACGTCTGGCCGTCCTAGCGGGCGGTGCGTTACTCGCACGGCTCAATTATTAGATACTTTCACGGATTTTGTTGTCGGAATTTCTAGGCGACACACCATCGGTCTGATATTCGGACAAGTTTGAAGCTATGATTGTGGGCGTGCGCATCCCGCTTAAGATCAAACTTCATAAAACCTGTATTGGGTAAATGCCTTTCAAATCGCATACCAGGGATCGTTCGGCTCCAAACCGAACAAAACCCTTCCTGACTGTTCACTGTAGAGTGGTTGTGCAACGACATGGCGCATCATCGCGGATATATCCCGGTGGGCACGCTCCAAGTAATTATCGGTATACATGGCGCTGGTGCCACCTGCTTCGAACATCGCATTCACAGTATTTTGAGATATCTCCATGGCGTGCAGCGCAGCGCTCCAAACCACGGAAATCTCATTGATATTGGACTCGTTCCCGGCGACCGCCCGATCCCATGTTTTGGCAAGTGACTGGTGAAGGTATGCGCGCGCTGCCGACAATCCGGCCGAAGCCGACGATACTTGCCCCTGAGCCCGCGGCCGATCCCTCAGGTCGGGCATCGGGCCCGGCGTTATTTTAGTGTGCCCCATGTCGATCACCGTATCTAGGGCGGCTTGTGCGACCCCCAATGTTTGGGCGGCAAGTCCCGCCACC
Source organism: Alphaproteobacteria bacterium (assembly GCA_029941135.1). Classification (GTDB taxonomy): domain Bacteria; phylum Pseudomonadota; class Alphaproteobacteria; order JAPYRI01; family JAPYRI01; genus JAPYRI01. Next base: position 1,692 of record JAPYRI010000082.1, read on the forward strand.
ATCGCCGCAAGGATGGGCACGCAGCCAAGTGGGTGATCGATAGTTGATCCATCGGAGGGCAAGAATGTGTAGTGCGCCGGCACGAAAACGTCTTTGACGACCACGTCATGACTGCCGGATCCGCGCAATCCTCCGACGTACCAGGTGTCTAAGATTTCCACGTCATTTTTTTTCAAAAACGCAAAACGCATTTCGGGCGCACCGGCGGCTCCGGCTTTAAGCTCACCCCCTTCTTCCACAAAACAGGCGAGCGGCATCCATTCAGCAAGTTCGCACCCTGACACGAGCGACCACCGGCCATTAATCGTGTAACCGCCGTTCCCGATACTTGCGCGGCCGCTGGGCCGGGTCGAATTGGCATACAGCCAGGTTGGGTCGGCAAATATTTCAGCGCGCGCATCAGGCAGCAAAAAGCGGCTCAGGTAATTGACCAGCGTGTTATTCCACACGGTCCACGAAACCGATGCTTCAGCGCCGGCCAATATTTCGATCACCGGAAGCGCGTCCACGGGCGACATTTCAAGACCACCCAGATCTTCCAGTACCGCCATCCGGCAGAGACGCGTGTCGATCAACTTTTTCACGATCGGTGCCGCTACCCGGCGGCCGCTTTCAGTTTCCTGACGCTGTTCGATAATCAATGAGACCATGTTGCGGGCATCCTCGAGTGCACATTTTTTCATTTCACCCTCTCTTTAACTGTGGCTTGTTTCGCAGCGAAATAAGCTAACCCCTATTGTTGATTAGCGGCGACAATTGCGCCCGCCGACCGTGCATTAGTGGCATCGATGGCCGTTTACAAGCCGGACATATCACACTCGATATCCCAGTAGTAAAGTGCCTCCCTCACGTTCGTTTTATAACAAAATGAGTACACCACAACACTGTCGGCCATCGTGATCTCCGATCCACTCGGCGAGCGCCTTACGAGCTTCATTCCCGCACAACCAGATGACAACATCGCGTTTGAACGTCCACTTCATCTCAGGCGCATTAATGCCGTGAAGTCGTATCCGTTGCCCACCTTTAAGTTCCAAGGTGTCTCAGTCGAAGATCCGAAGTGACCCTGCGTGGGCTTGGGGCACGACCAGGAGGACGGCGACGAGGATGGCGGCGGTTGGTCAGAGGTTCGAGCTGTTGGACGATGGCGACATTTTGTGGGCTTGGCGCGAGCGTATGCTGGATCTGTATGACGGATATGCCCGAAAAGCGAACCGGGTTCTATTTCAAGATTAGTCTTGATGCGTGTATAACGGCGGCAACTATTTAAGAGGATTGCCATGACCGCCGGCGTACCACCCGAATTGATAAGACCGCTTAAAGAGCAGGAGGACATGACCCCGTACCTCATGCCAACCGCGTTTATCGACAGTGACCATCCTGATATCAGCGCCTTTGCGCGCAAGCACGGTGCCGGACATGGCGGCATTTCGGGCGCTGCAGTACGGCTTTATTATGCGGTCCGCGATCTCAACCGCTATGACCCCTACTCCATCAACCTCACCCTGAATGGCCTGAAGGCGAGTAACGTGCTGAAGCTCGGGCGCGGCTGGTGCGTGTCGAAAGCGATCTTGCTGGCGGCTTGCCTCAGATCCTTGGGCATCCCCGCTCGGCTTGGTTACGCCGACGTGCGCAACCACCTATCGACCGAGGCCCTGCGCAAAATGATGAAGACCGACATTTTCCGCTGGCACGGGTACACATCCATTCACCTGAACGGCGAATGGATCAAGGCAACGCCTGTGTTCAATAAGGAATTGTGCGAAAAATTTCGATTGGCGACACTCGAGTTCAATGGCCGCGAAGACTCGATTTACCAGCCCTTTGATTTGGACGGCAACCGGCACATGGAATACTTAGCCGATCATGGTGAGTTCGCCGACGTGCCATTGGACACCATGATCACCGATTTTAAGAAATATTACCCGAGCGTCAGCTTCAACCGGCCCGAAGGAAATTTCGAAAAGGAAGTCGACGCGGAAACCGCCAATCTGCAGGCAGGCCCTCACGCAGAAAAGTGATTGCGGCCTTGTGCTCAACCACCCTGCATTGTGGTACGGTGCTCTTATGAGCAAGAAACGTTATCTGGTAATCGGCGGCAGTCTTAGATCGCCCCACGATGGGCAGTTTCGCTACATCAGCCCGCGCACTCTCGCCCGATTGTACCGGGTCGATCCCTGCGACTGCATATTTGCCAGTGGCTGGGACGATCACCGCCTGGCAGCCGTGCGCGCCAAAGACTACGTGGTGCTTCGTCCTCAATACGATGGCGATTACACCATGGGCATGTGGGGTAAGCGCAAATCCGCATGATCTGAGGTGCAGGCCACGTATGGTACAGCGACCAGCGATTGAAACCACGGGGCTTTCTAAATACTACGGCACCGCGCGTGGCGTGGTTGATCTGAACCTCACCGTCGATGCCGGAACGATCTTTGGCTTTCTCGGACCCAACGGCGCCGGCAAAACGACAACCATCCGCCTCCTGCTCGATCCCGCACCGACGACACAAACTTTCGGATACTTCGACATACCTTATCCTTTGATACCTATCGACCCAGTATGGGGTCTGCGTAAAGGGCAGCCGGGTGTAATCATTGGGTTTCTGGATGTCCAGTATCTCGCTCTTCCAAAAATCAAATATTCCACTATGGTCGATCGCTTCACGAGGGTTGGGCTGGTTGTTGTGGCACGAGCGATTGCAAGACACGTCTATTTCTATAACATGGCCCGCGGAACGGCGGATCTCGTGATCGTAATGAGGTCCAGGGTCGCTTGCCTAGAAATGACTTAAGACACTGTATTTGTAACTCAATTTAATTTTCTATCTGATCAGCTTAGGGAGACACTATCCATGGAACTTAGGGAAGTTATCGGCCGTCGCCGTTCAATCCGTTTTGTCCGGCCTTATATGCCGGTGGAGCCGGAAAAAATTCAAATGATGTTTGAGGCGGCGCGGATTGCCTCTCACTGGGGCAATGTGCAAACCCTACGCGCGATTGCCATCCACCGGGACACCGCACCCCAGGAAGTCCTCGACAATCTAACCGCCATGGTCGTCGGCTGGCAGCTCCGAATCGCGCCTGTTGTCATCATTTGGTACCTAGACCCGGATGCGGTCGATGATCAAGCCGACAGCCTGCGCGGACTCGTGAAAGCGGGCGCTCTTGGCTTCGGACCCCAGGAACTGAAAGAGAAAACCCTCGAAGAAAAAATGATTCCCATGTTTGCCAGTGTGCAGGATTTCTTGAAAGGGCCTGGTCTGAGTGAAATCGACTGTGGCCAAGGCATCGCCCAAGCGACTTTGATGGCCTACGAACAGGGTCTCGGCACATGTTTCCTAGGCAGTCCGAACAGTGAAGGCATCCTGCGCGCCTGTGGCATCCCCGAGCGGTGCCGGATGCTCCTGATGCAAACGGTTGGTTACCCTGCCGAGCACTGGGAAGCTGGTGGACAGCGTCCTCGTTTACCGTTCGAAGATCTGTTCCATAAGAACGAGTACGGCAAACCTTATCCGCGCAGCCAGGACGTCATCGACGAACTGACCGAAGATAAGATGTTCACTCGCCCAGCCCCATTGCCGGACCGCATGGACGAGCTCGATTATCTGCAGAGTGCGCTTAATTTGCAGGCACCGGGACTGCTCTAATCGTCGGTGATAACGATCTGGGGGGAAACCACGACGTGGCCCCAGTGACTTAAAGATCTTTGGGGGAGTGCAGCAGCGCTCCCCCGTTTGATCCTCAAAAGGAGGGCGCCGTGAAAACCAACGCTTACATCGCCGGGGTCGGTATGACCAAGTTTGGCAAATTTCTTGATCAAGGTCTGAAAGCCATTGGCACAAAAGCAATCGAGGCTGCTCTTGCAGACGCCAATATGGATAAATCTGAATTGCAGGCGGCGTGGGTTGGCAATGCCGCCGCAGGGTTGGTCACCGGCCAGGAAAGTATCCGCGGGCAAGTGGTTTTGCGCCACGCCGGCATCGGTAAAATACCGGTCATCAACGTCGAAAATGCTTGCGCCAGTGCATCCACGGCTTTTAACCAAGCCGCCATGATGGTTTCAGCAGGTCTTTACGATGTCGCCATCGCGGTTGGGGTCGAGAAGCTTTACCACGAAGACAAGACCAAGTCGTTTGGCGCCTTTACTGGCGCCGTGGACGTGGAAGCCATGGAAGAAATCATGACCGCACTCAAGAAAAGTGCCGAGTCCAGTGGCGCCACTGAAGCCAGCGGCGGTGCCGGCAAGAAGCGCTCTATGTTCATGGATATCTATGCGGCGGGTGCGCGCAACCATATGAAAAAATATGGCACCACGGTCGAGCATTTTGCCGGCGTGTCGGCCAAAAATTCGTTTCACGGCTCGATGAATGACCGCGCGCAGTTTCGCGAGGCCTTGACGGTCGAGCAAGTCCTGGCGTCCCCCATGATCGCCGAGCCCTTGACGCGCCCCATGTGTTCACCGATTGGTGATGGCGCCGCGGCGGCGATCATTGTCAGCGAAAAGAAGGCCAAAGAATTGGGCCTTCAAAATCCGGTCAAAATCTTGTGTTCGGCCATGGTTTCAGGCTGGGATCATGAAGATGACGCCCCCGGCGCGGCCGATTTGGCGGCTTCGATGGCGTACGAAGAAGCCGGTGTCGGCCCGGAGGATCTCTCGCTCGTTGAACTGCATGACGCCTCCGCACCTGGTGAGATTTTTGCTTACGAAGCTTTGGGTCTGTGCGCCAAGGGCGAAGGCGGCAAACTGATATCGGACGGCGTAACCAAGCTCGGAGGCCCTTTACCCGTGAATACATCGGGCGGATTGTTGCGCAAAGGGCATCCTGTGGGCGCAACTGGTATCGCGCAAATCGTCGAACTGACCGAGCAACTGCAAGGCCGCGCAGGCGATCGGCAAGTTGAAGGGGCAAAAATCGGACTGGCCCACAACGGCGGTGGATCTATCCGCAACGATGGCGCCGCCATGTGCGTATCCATATTAGGTCGATAAGTCGTTAGGGAGTGAGGCGATGCGGGAACGGGACGATACAATACTGGCCGACCTGATGGCGATCCGGGCGGAAGAAAAGCCGGACCTAGACGTTGTTACGTTTGAAGGCGCCGGTGTTCGCCGAGACGAAGTACGGACGTATGCCGAATTGTTCGAGAATGGCAACCGCATTGCCGTCGACCTTATTGCTAAAGGGATGAAGCCCGGTGATCGGTTCGCCATTCTTATCCAAAATCATCCCGAGTTCATTGAGATGATGATTGCGGCTTCGATCACAGCCTGCGTTTTCGTCCCCATTGACCCGCGCACCCGAGGCGAAAAACTCGCTTATACAATCAATAATTCAAGTTCGAAAGGTATCTACTGCGCCGACTATTCGCTTGCTCAAGTCGCCGAAATTCGGGACAAAGTTCCGGACCTGAAATGGATCAGTGTCCTTGAAACCGGCGAAGGCAAGAGCCAGATGGCGACCGGCGACGTGCCCGGCACTGAGAATTTCGCCGCCGTTATGGACGCAGCGTTCAATGTTGTCGATGTGCGGGTAAAAAGCCCCCGGGACATGTTGCAAATAATTTACACCTCGGGCACCACCGGCGATCCGAAGGGTGTTGTTCTGCCCAACGAACGTTTTGGCATGATCGCTAAAATGGGTCCGTGGATTGGCTTAACACCTGGGGACCGACCCTACACGGGTCTTTCACTGACCCACGGTAATGCGCAAATGCTAACGCTTGCGTTTGCTTTAGGCATGGGATTACGCGCCGTGTTTAGTCGCAAGTTTACCAAGTCTCGACTTTGGGATATCTGCCGCCAATACGGATGCACCACGTTTAACCTGCTGGGCGGCATGTCGACCGCAGTATACAGCGATCCTGAGAAAGCCAACGACGGCGACAATCCAGTCCGCTTTGTTTTGAGCGCGGGGATGCCCGCGAGCATCTGGGAAAGCTTTGAGAAGCGTTTCAATACAAGCATTGTCGAACTGTACGGCGCGGTTGAAGGCGGTCTCGCGATTAAGCCTGCAGGGGTCGGTCCGATCGGCAGTTTCGGCAAACCACCGCAGACTACTGATATGATGATTGTCGACGAAGATGGCAATGAATGCCCGCCAGGTGTGCCGGGTGAGTTGATCAGCCGGCCCAATACCGGTGAAGATATAACCGTCGAGTATTTTAATAACCCGGATGCGTCGGCCAAGAAAATCGCCGGGGGGTGGCTGCGCAGTGGCGACATATGCCACCAGGACAAAGATGGTTGGTTCTTTTTCGATTATCGCGCCGGTGGCGGCATTCGCCACAACGGTGAATTCATTAACCCCGGCTTTGTCGAGCGCGCGGTGGGCGAGCATCCGCAAGTGGATGATGTGTTTGTCTATGGCGTTCCTGCGGCCTCGGGCGCCCCAGGCGAAAAAGATGTAGTTGCCGCACTGGTCCCGATCGATGTGAATAATTTCGATCCAGCATCGGTGTTCGCCCGCTGCCGAGTAGAATTGGAATCCAGTTTCATCCCCAGCTACCTGCAAGTGGTCACGGAAATCCCCAAAACCGCTTCTGAAAAGCCGCAAGAGCGTTTTCTCCTTGATGCCTTCACACCGGATGGCGAGGGCATTTACACCGGGTAAGCAGTATCCGCCGAGATTGGTATACCTCCGCCAGGGTTGAGGTCGCTGGGGACGGGCGTAAGCACCGCGGTAAAGTCAACATGTGGAACCAATTATGACGACCTTCACGATCAACGGTCAGAAGGTATCGGTGACGGTCGAAGACGACACTCCACTTCTGTGGGTGATCAGGGATACGCTGGGTCTTACCGGAACAAAATACGGTTGTGGGATCGCCGAATGCGGCGCGTGCACGGTCCACCTGGATGGGGCGGCGGTACGGTCGTGCGCAACGCCCGTGTCCGCTGCTGAAGGCACCGACATTACCACCATTGAAGGATTGTCGACGGACGCTTCCCATCCGGTTCAAAGGGCGTGGGTGATTGAGCAAGTCCCCCAATGCGGTTACTGTCAGTCGGGTATGATCATGGCAGTGTCTGCGCTGTTGAAAGACACTCCAGTTCCGAGCGACGAAGATGTGGACGCAAGCATCACCAACATTTGCCGGTGTGGAACGTACCCGCGCATTCGCCGTGCCATTCACACTGCAGCGCAAATGAGTCCAGGCGAAGACACCTGATGGGCAAACCTCAACCCAAGTCCAGCACCCTAGGGCGGCGCAAATTTATCGTCGCAACTGCGGTTGCCGGCGGTGGCTTGATGCTTGGTTTCCGCCTGCCTGTGGTGGCGCAAATCGACGTCGAAAATGGTGACGGAATAAAACCTTCTGGCTCCGTCTTTGAAGACATCGAATTCAATGCCTGGATCCGTGTTTCCACCGATGATTCGGTTACAATCCTGGTCTCTCAATCCGAAATGGGCCAGGGAGTTTTTACGTCGCTGCCCATGTTAGTGGCTGAAGAATTGGGCGCTGATTGGGAAATTATTAAAGTTGAACAAGCGCCTGCCAGCCGCGCCTACGTCAACTCACTTATCGAACGCGAGTTTCTGGGCGCGCCGATCACTGAAACTCCGGACGGAAGACTTGCCTCAATTTGGGCCGCCATCGCCGGTAGCTTAGCGACGCGACTTGGCAAGCAGTTTACCGGCGGCAGTGCATCGATCCGGTTTTGGGCCCAGCCCTTGCGTGAAGCCGGGGCGGCCGTGCGGGAAATGCTGGTGGCTGCGGCCGCAACCCAATGGCAAGTATCTCCTGCGGAATGTGAAGTTGATAAGGGAATTGTGTATCACCCCTCAACCGACCGGTCCCTCGGATTTGGAGCCGTTGCTCGTGCCGCGTCAAAGTTGGCCGTACCCAAACATCCGGTTTTAAAAAATCCGGACGAATTTACCATGTTAGGGAAGCCAGTTCCGCGACTGGATATCCCCATGAAAGTTGATGGGAGCGCAGAGTTTGGCATCGACGTAATGTTATCGGGAATGCTCTATGCCGCACCCCGCACAAGCCCGGTTTTTGGCGGCGAGGTTAAAAGCTACTCGTCAAATTCTGTTATGGGCCTGCCCGGCGTGACAGCTGTCCTTCCTGTACCGCACGGTGTAGTCGTTGTTGCCGACAGTACATGGCGCGCACAGAAAGCATCTCAAGCTCTTGAGATCGAGTTTAACAATGGCGAAAATTCCAATGCTTCGAGCGGGTCTATATTGGCTAATTTGCTGGCAGCCGAGACCAATGAAGATGGAGTTGTTGACCACGCCAACGGGGATGTTGAGGCTGCCTTTGCTGAGTCATCCCAAGTGATCGAAGCGGAATATTCAGTGCCCTATCTCGCCCATGCCTGCATGGAACCGATAAATTGTACGGCCTCTGTTTCTAGTATGTCGTGTGAAGTCTGGATTCCCACGCAAGCCCAACACCAAGTGCAGATTGCCGCAGCGGAGGCCGCTGGCGTTTCCGAAGACGACGTGACTGTGAACACCACATTTCTTGGCGGCGGCTTTGGCCGACGCGGTGAGACCGACATGGTTACCCAAGCCGTGTTGGCGTCCAGGGCCGTCGGTCGACCGGTTAAAATAACCTGGAGCCGGGAAGAAGACACTCGAAACGACTTCTACCGGCCCATGGCTTATGGCCGATTGCGCGCGGCGTTGGATAGTAACGGCAACGTCACCGGCTGGCGCCATCGAATTGCAAGCCCTTCCATCCTTAAACGAAGAGCCTCGTTCGCCACATTTTCCGGACACGATATTACTTCGGTTGAAGGTGCGGCCAATTTACCCTATCAGATTCCCAATCAACTTATCGAATACGTCATGACCGAGACGCCAGTTCCTGTAGGATTCTGGCGTTCCGTCGGCAGTTCGCAAAATGCCTTTATCACTGAGAGTTTTGTCGACGAGCTTGCCCACGCCGCCCTCCAAGACCCCTATACGTATCGCCGGGAATTACTGGTCGGCAAACCGCGCTTTCAAAAAGTACTGGATTTAGCGGCCGAAAAAGCCGGATGGGGCACTGATATGCCAGCGGGCTGGGGCCGCGGCATAGCCATTCACAAATGTTTTGGATCAATTGCCGCGCAAGTAGCAGAAGTACAGATTTCCGCAACCGGCGACATCAGGGTACGTCGCGTAATATGCGCCATCGATTGTGGGCAAGTGATTAACCCAGACACTGTCATTGCCCAAATGGAGGGGGGCATAATTTACGGTCTGACAGCAGCATTGTTTGGTGAAATCAATATCGAAAATGGCCGGGCAACCAACGGTAATTTTGATACCTACAAGATGCTGCGTATGGCCGATTGCCCGGTCATCGAAACATACTTCCTTGAAGGTGGCTTACCCCTGGGTGGTGTGGGCGAGCCCGGAACCCCGCCGATCGCGCCGGCAGTGACCAATGCTATCTACGCCGCCACGGGAAAGCGTGTACGAGAGCTGCCGATTCGTAATCACGACTTGTCATTCTAGCCGGGAAAACATCTAATCCTTCGGCAGACCAGCAAATTCACTAATGCTCCATGGCCCGCAAAACGGCCTTAGACAAGCTAACCGGCAGTAACGCCACCATCAATAACCAATTCGGTTCCGGTTATGAAAGCCGATGCATCGCTCGCCAGATACAGCACACCGTTGGCGATGTCGTCAGGAACACCCAACCGGCCGATTGGGTGTCCTTTGATCATGGCGACACGTACTTCATTGTCATTAAGCCGCCCTCGGCCAGCCGCCGACATAACTTTGCCACCCATGTCGGTCTGAATGAGACCGGGATGGATCGAATTTACCCGGATGTTATCGCGCGCAAGTTCCATCGCCGCTGCTTTGGTGAAAATGCGCACTCCACCTTTGGTCATGCAATAAGCACCATATCGCGGAACACCGTCAATTCCTGCGACCGACGAAAGATTGATGATCGAGCCCCCGGGCGTGCTGTTCGCACTAGCTTCCCGCATTATCGGCGCGGCAAATTTCACTCCCAGGAAAACGCCGGCCAGATTAACATCGAAAATTTTTTGCAATTCCTCAAGCGTCGTGTCTTCTATCTTTTTTATAAGGACAATGCCGGCGTTATTGACCAAGATGTCGAGCCCACCAAACTTGTCACGGGCGGCTTCAACCACCCGCCGCCAGTCATCTTCCTTAGTGACGTCGTGGGGCATGAAAACCGCATCGCCCCCCTCTGCCTGCATGGTCTCCGCTGTTTCTTCACCCTGCTCCGCAAGCACATCGGTGATGATCACTCGGGCCCCTGCCCCGAGTAATTTGCGCGCCGTAGCGGCGCCAATACCGCGGGCACCACCGGTTATGATTGCCACTTTGCCGTCAACACTGCTCATCATGGGCTTATTTCCATTGTTGGTACAAAAATCTACCTTAGGGCTAATATTCCAGCCACGAAGGGTCAACCACCACGAAGAAAGAAAACTATGCCAGAACTGACATCGTACAAAATTGATACCACGCATGAGCGACTTGATCGTATTAT
>JAPYRI010000083.1 GCA_029941135.1 Alphaproteobacteria bacterium
GGTCCAGATTGTTGATAGTGATGCTGCTGCTTGGGTTACGCGCGGCAGATTAATATTAAACCGCCCAAAGACGGCACGATTTTTCCAGCCCGGTTCAGGGGGGAATGGATCGACTTACAAGACCGTGAGGCGGGTCGGGTTTGAATAATCGAAGATATTTCGGAGGTTGTTGCAGCAGAGCGCGAGCGGGCTGCACTCCTTTCCGAACTAAAGTTGATGGTCGAGAGATTTGACATGTCGGCAACCGATGCTGAGGCATTGGATTCTTAATTTTTTAGCCAACACGTCCGCACCCAAGTTTTCCGGTAACCCTCAATTGCGAACAAAAATCGATCGACTTTTTGTTGCTGCTGAGTTTAGCGGCGGCCTGTGTTAGGAATATGACTAGCTTTCGGATTGTTTGCCGAAAACAGGCAAACGTGCGTGTTTGTCGGTCCAGATATTGTCAGCGAAAAGAGGCCTGAATTAAGCTCGTGGAGAGGCAAGTGCCGTGTGTTTTGGGGGAATAAAATTCTCGCCGTTTGCGTATACAGCAGTGAGCCTGCTTTTGACATTTTGTGTGGCCTCCGCGTCTTCTGCTGCGTCCCGGTCGCAGGATATTTTTATGGTCTCTGGGGTGCTTGTTGACCAAACGGCACGAACCGCGGCCGCAGCCCGTGCCGAAGCCATCAGACTTGGCCAGCGCGACGCCTTAAATTCTCTATTTGAGCGGATTGTTCTACGCGCGGATGATGAGCTTCTGCCCGTCTTGCCGGATGGCGAGATAACCGCGTTGGTTCAGGGCTTTGAAGTTGAGGATGAAAAAATATCTTCAAGGCGTTACCTGGCAAACTTAACTTTTAAGTTTAAAAGTAATGATGTGCGATCGCTGTTGAAGCGAGAGGGCATTCCGTTCACCGAGACGGTCGCCAAACCAATTCTTGTGCTGCCCGTGTTTGCCTTTGGCGGAACCCGTGTCTTATGGGATGACCCCAATCCATGGCGGCAGGCCTGGGCCATTCGCGCACGGATGGATACCGGGCTATTACCATTTATTGTGCCTTTTGGTGACCTGGAAGATCTGGCGAATATCAACGCTGACCAAGCGATCGAAGGAGACGAGGCTTCTCTTGGACGCATGGCGCAACGATATCGGGCGGAAGAAGTGTTGGTTGTTCACGCCGCAGTCGGCTTTGAAGGTGGTAGCGAAACGCCAACAGTACAAGTGGTATTGCGCCGGTTCGGCGCACTGGGTGAACGGGTGATCGTTGAGCAGTTCGATGGACAAAGGGGCGACCAAATTGCTGAATTGTTACAAGCAGTGGCTAACGCCATAACCATCGATCTAGAAGAGGAGTGGAAGGCCCTCACGCTGTTAGACTTTAGCACCCAGTTTAGACTTGAAGCGAGAGTGCCACTCACTGGGCTCGAAGACTGGTTGGTCGTGCGGCGACTGTTGAATGAAAGTGCGGTTGTTCAGAAAAGTCAATTGCAAGCACTGACCCTCTCGGAAGCCAGGGTGGTCGTCGATTTTGTCGGCAACACACAGAGTGTCATTGTTGCTCTTGCCCAGCGGGATTTGGACCTGATGTACAATGAAAACCTGTGGACTTTGAGTTTGCGCAAAAACAAGGTGATTGAAAGTGCGATCAGCAACACTGGAGGTGATCGCATTGAGAGTGTTGACGATAGCCTGATGGGAGGGGAAATCGAGGGAGAAGAATTGGACCCCAGAGCCATCATTGACCCACTGGCACATTCGGGCGCCATCGAATGGCAACTGGAGGAAGAGGGCGAGGATGAGTATGGATTGCACCCTTCGATCCGATCAGGGGACAATTATTCGAGCGATAGCCCGGCTATCTTTATGCCCCTGCCGTCCGCCGGAATTGATGGCGGCGGACGGGCTGCCGGAGGCAACGAGTATGAATTGAGAGAGGATGGGTCGCCATGACCTTACCCAATCTCATTTCTCTTGGCCGGTTGCTGAGTGTACCGGTCATCGTTTGGGTGCTCTTAAGCGGGTTTATCGAGCTTGGCTTTTGGTTATTCATTGCTGCCGCCATTTCTGACGGTGTTGATGGGTTCATTGCAAAGCGTTTTAACAGCGCCAGCGCACTGGGTGCCTATTTAGATCCAATTGCTGATAAAGTTTTGTTGGTGAGCATTTACATTTCACTCGGGCAGACAAATTTGCTGCCGCTGTGGTTGGTCATTTTGGTGGTATCACGGGACATTCTCATTGTTGGTGCAGTGTTATTGTCATTTGCCATGGATCAGAGAATCAAGGTGGCGCCTCTGATGGTCAGTAAAATCAATACAGTTGCCCAAATCGGACTGGCTACCGTTGTGATGAGTCAAGGCGCGTTTGGCTGGACGGCCGACATATTCGACATTGGCCTCATTATGGTAGTCGCCGCCAGTACCGTAATGTCAGGTGCGGCGTATATGTTCAATTGGATAAAGGCAACGGGGAGCGTGGAAAGCGATGGCCGTTGATCCCGAGCAAACGATTATTGAGCGGCCGGGAATGGCCAGTCGCCAAATTCGGTTTTGGACGTTCGCCATTCTCGGGCTTGGTGCGCTAATTTACCTATTTCACGAGATGTTGCTGCCATTCGTTGCGGGGATGGCGATTGCTTATTTTCTTGATCCTGCGGCGGACAAATTGGAGGCCTGGAATTGGCCACGCGGGGTGGCTGCGGCAACATTAATTATTCTTTTTCTTTCCCTACTGATCACAGCTTCAATTGTATTGGCGCCGATTCTGCGAGATCAATTATTGGGATTTCTGGACCATTTACCCACATATATTGAGCGCGGCTGGGGGGGCGTCACGCCGTTCATTGAACGTATTGTTGCCGCTGTGCCGGGAGAGCACGCTGGCAACGTAAGTGATGTGGCCATTGGGGCCGCCGACTATCTTGTCGGCTGGCTCGGGGGAATGGCACGCGGTGTATGGGAAGGGGCAGGCGCCTTCTTTAACTTGCTCGCCGTGATTTTGATCACGCCCGTGGTTGCCTTTTACTTGCTGCGGGATTGGGACCAAGTGGTCAACAAAGTTACGGGTTGGTTACCTCGGCCCCACGCTAAAGTAATCCTCGAACAGTTTGGGTTGATTGATGACGCCTTGGCGGGTTTCGTCCGTGGCCAGGCGACCGTGTGCGTTATCTTGGGCACTCTTTATGCCGTTGGCTGGTCATTGGTGGGTCTCGAATTTGGCTTGGTTGTGGGTTTGGTCACGGGTCTAATGGCTTTTATTCCTTATGCGGGGGCATTTCTTGGGTTTTTGCTCGCGCTTACCCTCGGTTTTGCTCAATTCTGGCCGGATGTTTTTTCGGTTGCTCTAATTGCCGTGGTTTTCAGCGTCATCCAAACTCTTGATGGTACGTTTATAACGCCGAGGCTCATGGGCCGCAGTGTCGGTCTGCACCCTGTATGGATACTTTTTGCCTTGTTGGCGGGGGGGGCATTATTGGGCTTCGTGGGCGTTCTGATTGCCGTGCCGACCGCTGCGGCATTGGGCGTTCTGGCGCGTTTTGCCATTGGCCGCTATATGCTCAGTCCCATGTTCCTGGGCGGCGGTCGCGGCCCGGACGGCGAATGATTCCCGAAGAAACGAAAGGGCAACAGTATCCTCTGGACCTTGGACACCGGCCGGCTCTTGGCGATGACGACTTCCTGGTTATGCCCAGCAATCAGGACCCTGTAAACTGGCTGGATCGTTGGCCCGATTGGCCAAGCCATGCGCTGGCGATCCATGGGCCTGCAGGGTGCGGCAAGACTCATTTGGCCCATGTGTGGGAAGCCCATGTTAAGCAGTCTGGAGCGGTGGTCCATCATGTTATTGCTCGCCAACTTTGGGCCGAAGACGTTGCTGCTCTGACGAAGAATGGAACTGCAGTGGCAGTGGAGGACGCGGACGCGGGCGTTGACGAGACGGCACTGTTACATTTGTTCAACTTGCTCAATGAAAACGGCGGAAGTCTTTTACTGACTGGACGCAGACCGCCTTCACATTGGTCCATTGGTCTGCCCGACTTACGCTCACGATTGTCAGCGATTCCGGTAACGGAAGTGCAGCCGCCCGACGATGCATTGTTGGAGGCACTTATGGTGAAGCTCTTTCACGATCGCCAATTGACGGTCGAGCGCGAGGTTATTGGGTATTTAATGCGCCGTGGGGAGCGTTCGTTTGACGCTGTCCGGCAATTGGTTGACCGGATCGACCGCGAGGCTTTGGCCGCCGGCCGGAGGGCCACGGTACCATTCGTGCGCTCATTGCTGGACGGTAAGGGCAAATGACGGGCCCAATGGTGCGAGACTCGTATTCATGTCACGACTTTGTCAAATAGCGGTGAGACGGGTAAACTCACTTTGTTTCAGTATTTTGATAAGCATCTGGCAACGCCTTAAGATCAAAGGGTGACATGACCAATCCTAGCGAAGCATCGGGAACAACAGCCCCTAAAAAATCAATTGATTTGGCGTCGCCCGAACGCTTTATCAATCGGGAGCTATCGTGGTTGTCGTTCAACAATCGGGTGCTTGAAGAAGCGTTTAATTTAGACCACCCAATTCTGGAACGTTTGCGTTTTCTATCTATTTCGGCGCTGAATTTGGACGAATTTTATATGGTGCGCGTTGCCGGTCTCAATGGCATGGTGCGCGCTGGTGTTGACGCCTTAAGCGATGATGGCCGAACACCCGTGCAGCAATTGGAAGAAATTCGCGAAAAATCGGGTGAATTGATTTGGGGACAACAGGAATGTTGGCGCGAGCTGCGCGGCTTGCTGACGGAAAGCGGTATTGCCGTTGTCGAGCCTGAAGAACTGACTGACGATGAACTGACGTGGCTTGACCGGCATTTTCTTGAGCACATTTTCCCGGTGCTAACCCCTTTGGCCATCGACCCAGCCCACCCCTTTCCCTTTATCCCCAACCGCGGTTTTGCACTGGCACTGCAGTTAAAGCGGGAGCAGGACGGTCAATTGTTGAACGCGTTGCTGCCGCTACCCAGACAAACGGACAGGTTCGTGCGATTGCCTGGCCTTGATGTGCGCTTTCTATCGCTTGAAAATTTGGTGTCCCTGTTTCTCGGAAAAATTTTTCCCGGCTACCAAGTTTTGGGTCGCGGGGTATTTCGAATCCTTAGAGACAGCGACATTGAGATAGAAGAAGAAGCCGAAGATTTGGTTAGGATGTTCGAATCTGCCCTTCGGCGAAGGCGTCGGGGCGTCGTCATCCGCTTAAAAGTTGATAAAGCCATGCCCGAGGGATTGCGTCAATTTGTTGCTAAGTCCTTGGGTGCCAGCAGCGACGATATCGTCATCGTTGACGGTTTAATCGGGGTAGCCGATACCGAGATGCTGGTGATCGGGGGGCGCCCGGACATCACCTTTCCGCCGTTCGAGCCGCGCTTTCCGGAACGCATCAAAGACCATGGCGGAGACTGTTTTGCTGCCATTCGCGAGAAAGATTTTGTCGTGCATCACCCCTATGAGAGTTTTGATGCCGTGCTTCAATTCCTGCGCCAGGCCGCCTGGGATCCGGATGTGGTAGTGATCAAGCAAACCCTGTACCGGACCAGCGAAGAATCGCCAATTATCAAATCGTTGATCGAAGCGTCTGAGAACGGAAAATCCGTTACCGCACTTGTCGAGTTAAAAGCGCGCTTTGACGAAGCGACCAACATCAAGCTTGCGCGCGACCTGGAGCGCGCGGGAGTGCAGGTGGTCTACGGGTTTTTGGACAAAAAAACTCACGCCAAAGTGTCGCTGGTCGTGCGCCGTGAAGGGAGCGGAAATTTAGCGACTTACGTTCACTTTGGCACCGGAAACTACCATCCGGTGACGGCGCGCATATACACTGACCTATCGTTTTTCACCGCCGATCCTCTGCTCGGACGCGATGCCAGTTTCATGTTTAATTATGTAACCGGTTATGTCGTGCCGTCAAAATTCGAAAAAATCGCTGTATCACCCGACAATCTGAGCGAAACGTTGATGACGCTTATTGAAAACGAAATCGAGTATGCAAATACGGACCGGCCAGCGGCCATTTGGGCGAAGTTAAATTCTCTCGTAGACGCGAAAGTGATCGACGCTCTGTATCGGGCATCCAGTGCCGGAGTTCAGATTGACCTTGTTGTCAGGGGAATATGTTGCTTGCGGCCGGGTGTCTCTGGAATGTCAGACAACATTCGGGTGCGCAGCATCATTGGGCGTTTTCTCGAACACTCCCGGATCGTTTGTTTTGGCGCCGGTCACGGCCTGCCGTCGCAAGACGCGAAAGTGTACATCTCTTCTGCCGATTGGATGCCGCGCAATCTGGACCGCCGGGTTGAAGTCATGGTGCAAATCGAAAATCCAACCGTACATGAACAAGTGATGGATCAAATCATGGTCGCCAATCTCAAAGACAACACCCAGGCCTGGGAGCTGAATGGGGCCGGAAATTACTATCGTATGACACCGGCAAACCCTGCCGAGAGATTTTGCGCGCACGAATATTTCATGACCAACCCGAGCCTATCGGGCCGGGGCGAAGCGTTGCGTGAAGGCGCCCCGGTGCCACGTCTGGTACTGGATAATTGGGGTATATGAACAGCGGGTTAGTAAGTTTGGGTCGGCATGCCGGATCGTTGGAGAAGCTTGGTGCTTTGTAACTACTCAAGTCATGTGTACGGGGTGCAAGTGGCCAATGATCGGATTGTTCGTTCATGAAATGGCGGCTTGGACGACAGAAAGGCCAGCCGGCGCCCCGGATGAGGGATATGTCGGCCGGCGGTGCGGATTATACGGGCCGGGTTGGGGTCGTGGATATCGGCTCAAATTCGGTTCGTCTGGTGGTCTACGACAGCGAACAACGGGTACCGGCAATTATTTTCAATGAGAAAGTTTTATGTGGATTGGGGCGGTCCATCGCCACCACTGGGTGCCTAGATGAAGAGGCTATGATCATGGCCCATGCCACCTTGCGCCGGTTCGAAACGCTGGCCCAGGAAATGGGTGTGGACCGGTTGGACATGGTGGCTACGGCGGCCGTGCGGGAAGCGGAAAACGGACAAGCTTTCGTCGCTCGCATCCGCGGCGTGAGCAAACGACCGATACGGGTTTTGACGGGCGAAGAAGAAGCCCGTTATGCGGCAGATGGGGTGCTGTCGGCCATTCCCGAGGCTTCCGGTTTGGTTGGGGATTTGGGTGGCGGCAGTCTTGAGCTTATTCAAGTGGATAGCGGCACGTCGGGTGACTCGGTGACCTTGCCTCTGGGTCCATTGCGTCTAGAAGATTTGACTGGCGATAATCGGGACGAGGCGGCGAAAGTCATCGATAAGGCTCTGGAGCAAGTCCCATGGCTGAGCGAATGCGAGGGCAGGGTACTCTATTTGGTCGGCGGAGCTTGGCGCGCGCTGGCCAACATTCACATGGCCCAAACGCGGCACCCCTTGCGCATTTTGCATCGCTACGCCATGCGGCGACAGCAAATGAATGATTTAACTAGGATGATTTCGACCATGGGCCGGGAAAGTCTCAGCCGCATCCCGAATGTGCCGCGAAAACGCTTGAACGCGCTGCCTTTGGCGGCGTTGGTGCTTAACCGGGTGCTGCACATCGCCAAACCAGAGTGGCTGGTGGCCTCAGGCTATGGTCTGCGCGAAGGAATATTGTATTCTCACATGGACGAGCAAACCCGGCAAACCGACCCATTAATCGCGGTTTGCCGAACCATGGCCGCGAAAATGGGCCGTTTTCCAGAACATGGGGACGAGCTTATGGCTTGGATATCGCCCTTGTTTTCTGGTCATCCTTACGAAAAATTACGATTGGCGGCATGTTTGCTGAGCGATATAGGTTGGCGCACTCACGCAAGCTATCGGGCAGAACAGGCTGTCCTGGAAATTCTTCGCGGCTCCTATATGGGCACAGACCATCCGGGCCGGGCGATGCTCGCTTTGGCCATTTGGGTGCGCTATGGCGGCTTGATTGAAGACGGCAAGGGATTTCAAGTATTCGATACTTTAATCGACGACGAGCAACGACAAATTGCTGAAATAACCGGATTGGCATTGCGCCTTGGCAATCGTTTGTCCGGCGGCGTTCCCGCTCTATTGAGCGGTACCCGGCTTGAGCTGAACGCAGATGTCTTGGTATTGCGCCTGTCGCCCCACCGAAGCCCGCTGCAGGGCGAAGCGGTGGAGAAGCGACTGCAGGCACTGGGGCAGGCATTGTCGTGCAATGCGCAGATCGTCATCGATGAGGTGGACTGAATTTTGCTTAGGACCGAAGCCCTAAGCAAAAAACTCAGTCGCCCAAATCTGGATACTTAAGCCATGGCCTTTTGTAGGTTTTCGTCCAGCTTGTCCAAGAACTGTGTCGTGGTCAGCCACTTTTGGTCTGGACCCACTAACAATGCCAAATCCTTTGTCATGGCGCCGGATTCAACCGTCTCAACACACACTTTTTCGAGTGTTTCGGCAAAATGTTTTACGTCGGGTGTATCGTCGATGCGCGCCCGGTAAAGAAGTCCGCGAGTCCAGGCAAAGATCGATGCGATGGGGTTGGTCGATGTTTCCTTGCCTTGCTGGTGTACGCGGTAGTGGCGGGTAACCGTCCCGTGGGCCGCTTCGGCTTCGATCGTATTGCCGTCAGGCGTCATTAATACCGAAGTCATTAAGCCAAGCGATCCGAACCCCTGAGCGACGATATCCGACTGCACATCGCCGTCATAGTTTTTGCAGGCCCAAACAAAACCACCCGACCACTTGAGCGCACAGGCGACCATATCGTCGATCAGCCGATGCTCATAGAGTGTGCCGGCTTCTTCGAACTTGTCTTTGTATTCAGCCTCAAAAATTTCTTGAAACAGATCTTTGAAACGACCGTCGTAGGCCTTGAGGATGGTGTTTTTGGTCGACATATAGAGGTCCCATTTGCGCTCAAGCGCATAGGCCATGCACGCGCGGGCAAATCCGCGGATGGATTCGTCCAAGTTGTACATACCCATGGCGATGCCGCCACTTGGGAAATTGAATACGTTGTGCTCGATCGTTTCACCGCCATCTGTGGGCTCGAACTTGAGTGTCAATTTGCCCGCGCTGGGCACAACAAAATCGGTGGCTCGGTATTGGTCACCATATGCGTGCCGGCCAATGATGATGGGTTGCGTCCAGCCCGGGACCAATCGAGGAACATTGTTGCAAATGATGGGCTCACGGAACACGGTGCCACCCAGAATGTTGCGAATGGTGCCATTTGGCGAACGCCACATTTTCTTCAAGCCAAACTCTTCTACCCGCTCTTCGTCCGGAGTTATGGTCGCGCACTTGACGCCAACGCCATATTTTTTAATCGCCTCGGCGGCATCGATGGTCACTTGATCGTCCGTTTCATCTCGATACTCGATTCCCAGGTCGTAATATTTGAGATCGATATCGAGGTAAGGAAGAATCAGTTTTTCCTTAATGAAAGCCCATATGATCCTCGTCATTTCGTCGCCGTCGAGTTCAACCACCGGGTTGATAACCTTGATTTTGCTCATAAAAAGCCTCTCCTCGTCATACTTTCGTTGCGATTGGTTTAGGAAATAAAATTCCGGGAACCAGGGCTAGGGCGTCGTCCTAAGATTGCCACCTGCCGCCGATATTGAAATGGTGCGCGGAACATAGCATTGCCGTCCGGTGCAGAAAAGGGCCACACGCGGCTAATCGCTTTAAATCGGATCGTTTCGATGATGTGAGAGTGTCTCGGGCAGTTTGTCTTAGGGCAGATGGTTGTCGTCATTCTGGCTAAATCGGCCGCCAGGGGAAAACACGCCTGTTCGAAGTACATTGTATGCTTTTCGAACCGGCAGAAAGTAAAGCCGGGCAACCGAGTGATATTCTTCATGTTCGCCGTTCTGAAGGCCCATGGGGAATTCCTCCCGTCCACGCGGCACATAAAGAGTCCCTGCCATCCAGTCCCAGAACGCAAACATAAGGCCAAAATTTGTATCGATATGCCGTTCTTCATTGCTGTGATGAATTTGGTGCTGAGCGGGGATGATGAAAAAGTGCTCGAGCGTCGGCCCATAGGAGAGCTAAATGTGAGAATGGCGGTGATTAGCAGACAATTGAAACAAGAAACTCAAGATGCTGGCATTAAAGACAGTCATTATGAGGAATTGAGGTGTGCCCCCGTGATTTGGTCGTATCGCCAAACCACGATGTTTTCGTGGGCGAAGTGTTGGATAGCCATCGCATACAGAAATTCTCGACGCGCTGCCACAAATGATTTTACCGATTACGATTTCTGAAGGAGACTTCGAATGGCGGGCAAGACGTCGTTAACATCGGCAATCACGGTGTACAGACCGGCCGTGTGGGGAGGCGCGAAGCCTTCGTCGATGACATGCGACAATAGCTCGATAAATTTCTGCCAGTAACCCTTCCCATTCACAATGATGATTGGCTTTGCATGGTGTTGAAGTTGGGCCCAGGTAATCATTTCAATGGCTTCGTCCAAAGTGCCGACGCCGCCCGGTAGTACAACAAATGCGTCCGACAAGTCGTACATCATTTTTTTGCGGGCATGCATACCGTCGACAATAACCAGATCGGTAATTTCGGTGAGCCCGACGTCAAGCTTTTCGAGCGACTGAGGCAACACCCCAATGACTTCGCCGCCTGCTGCCATGGCTGCACGTGCGGCTATTCCCATGAGCCCAATGCCGCCTCCGCCATACACCAGGCGAACGCCATTTGCTGCCCACAAACGGCCCAGCTGCTCAGCGGTTTTCTGGTGAAGGGGGTCATTGCCCTCACTAGAGCCGCAAAACAAACAAACGGATAGCGGCGAAGTGGGTTGGTGTTCTGTCATGGCAGGGGCCACTATTTCAGAAAATTCCTGCTGAGAACAGTGTCTGTTTAACGGTTAAGTAAGAGGCGAAAGTTTCTGCAAAGTGCGGTTTCTCAGCGTCAATCAGTGAAGGGATTTTGATGACTGTTCGGCGGCGAAAATACCGGTCCCCGAAAATTGCTGGCCGCGCTGCACAAATTTAGCTTGATCCAAGAAGGATGTGGATCCCATCAGCACCGCGACCGCAGTGGACATTATGTCGATGCCGAGAACCGGTCCATGGAGCCTGGTTTTTGCACTGTACTCGAGTCGCGTCATCACCGCACTTCTTTGAAATCCCAATGGCATATCAACCACACTTCTGGCGAAATCGAGCATGAATCCTTGCCGCGTCGGATTTTCAGCAGAGTAAGGAATGGGACTTAAGTCCAGCCGTAACGCAAGAGTTAGATCGCTTTCAGGAGTGTCGTCTAGGGGGTCCAATTCGCCAAAATAACGCACGCCTCGCTAGACAAAGCAAAACCTTGCCGGCGCGGGCAGTGTCCGCCCTGCCAGCAGGTCTTCGTTGTTCTTAAATATCTTTGACAGATCCATATTTGATACCACTTTTGTAGTCTCATTCATACAGATGTCTGTTTTGTCGAGCCCCAAGCATATTCACTCCATAAGTGAGGCCGACAATATCAGGAG